>PBSR01000100.1 GCA_002726335.1 Gemmatimonadaceae bacterium | reverse complement strand
GAAGTGGGCGAAGCCGCCGATGGCGAGCACTTCGCGCGGAGGCTTCGAGGACGGGGCTCCGGGATCAGCTTGCGTAGTGGGGGTGCCCATCAGGAGGTACCAGGCCAGAGCCGCGCGGCTCTACAGTATGCCGTACTCGTCGAAGACCTCCCGTGGCGAGCGCCCGCTCGCCAGGACGTCCCGCACCGTGTTCTCACCCTCGAGCTTCTCCATGCATCGGGTGCGGACCTCGTCGAGGATCGCCGCCGGTATAACCACGACACCTTCGTAGTCGGCGAGGATGAAGTCACCGGGCTTGATGTGCACCCCGGCACAGGTAACGGGAACCTGCACGTCGCGAGGTATGATCCGTCCGGCCGAATCCAGGGGGGAATACCCGCGGCTGAAACAGTGGAAACCCATCTCGTCCATCAGACGGATGTCGCGCACAAGTCCGTCGGTGACCACGGCGTTGACGCCGCGGGCCACCGCCGCCGTCGACAACAACTCACCCCACAACCCGGATCGCACCTCGCCGTTGGTGGCCACCACGACAACATCCCCCCTGTTCATCAGATCGTAGGCCTCGAAGATCTTGCCGTACGGGTCCGGATGGGGCTCATCGTGCTGGTAGGCGTCCAGCGTCACCGCGGGACCACCGAAGCCGGTCGTGGCGGAGGAGGGACGGACGGTGTGCTCGAGGGTCTGCTCACGGTAACCCAGGGCATCCATGATGTCGGCGGCCAGGGCGGTGTAGATGGGTCTCCATTCGTTGTACATCCGAGTTATTCCTTTTCGGTGGTATCAGGTGTCGGGTGGGGCCGTGCTGGAAGGAAGAGCGCCACCGTGGCCGTGACCAGAGGCAACAGGGCCAGCCAGCGGAGGGTTTCGGTGACCCCGTACGTGTCGGCAAACCAGCCCACCGGTCCCAGAGACAGGCTGGCCAGGCCCCAGCTGAAGCCCAATGGCAGACTGGAGGCCAGGCCGGAGCGTTGCGGCACCAGCTCCTGGGCGAGAGCGACGAGGATGGAGTTCGATGCCAGCACCAGGCCACCGCCGAGAGCGAGAGGGATGTAGCTCAGGGGGCCCTCGATCTGCAGAAAAGCCAGCAGCGCCGGTACCGAGAACACCAGAGAACCGACGATGAGCGGCCGGGCGTTGACCCGGTCGCCAAGGTAGCCGAAGAAGAGGGCCCCGACGACGCCCGAGATGTTGTACGCCGCCAGGGGTACGCCGCTTTCGACGAGAGACAGGCCGCGTTCGCGGGAGAGCAGCACAACCAGGAAGAAGGCGAATCCAAGGGCGGTGACGGAGCGCAGGATGACGACGGCCGTGATCAGCGCCAGGGGACGTGCAGCGCCGTTGAATCCCGTGGCGCGATCCGGCTTGTCCGCCGTGGCGGCATGGGGGTTGTCGAGAGGAACGAAGCGCAGCACGAGGAGCAGGAACAGCAGGCCCGGAATGGAGACGACGGGCAGCCATCCGAGACCGACACGCTCGGCAAAAAAGGGGACCCACAGCGGCGTGATCCCCAGGCCCATGGTGCCACCAAAGACGAACAGTGCCAGGCCGAAGGAACGACGGGATCCGCTCAGCTCTCCGGCGAGGGAGAAGGACTGCGGATGAAAAGCGGCCACGCCGAAACCACCCAGGCAGAGCACGGTGACCAGCACCCAGTAGTTCGGGGCGATACCCATCAATGGGGTGAACAGGGTGGCGAGGCCGACGCCGCCGATGATGAGCCAGCGCCGGCGCATGTGGTCGGCCCAGATGCCCAGCAGGGGCTGACTGAGATTGCAGACCGAGACGATGGTGCCCAGGATGCCGGCGCTGGCCAGGCTCAGCCCCATCCGCTCGATAACGAGAGGCAGGATGGGGGCCAGCATGGTGGCGTAGGAATCGACGCAGAAGTGGGCCACCGTCAGCAGCAGCAGGTTCAGCTTCTTCATCGGTTGTCCAGCCGTACGCACAGACGCCACGTACACAATGTGCCGACGGAGGCATGGATGACACCGAGGGCGAAGGGCACGTGGGCTCCCACCTCGATAAGAATGCCGCCCATGATGCTGCCGGTGACCATGGCGCCACTCCAGACCATGTGGCCGAGACCGACGAGCAGGTTCTTCTCGTCGGCGTCGGCGACTTCGGCGATCAGGGCCGGAACCAGAGTGGACACGGCCCAGGCAGTCGCCGTCAGCGATGTGCCGAAGACGAACAGGCCGGCCACCGAATCCGTATAGAGCGCCAGGCACGCCGCACTGGCCACGATGCCAAGCGAGGAAATGATGAGAGGCCCTGTCCGTCCGTACCGATCCCGCAGCAAGCCGGTGAGCAGCTGCCCGGCGGCGGCCACCGCCAGCGACACCGCGCCGTAGTAGGCGGCTGTGGCGGCTGACTGGCTGGCGCGGTAGACGAGCAGCGGCAGGGCCAGCGTCGCCATGCCCCAGAAGCTGGTGATCGACAGGCGCAGTCCGAGCAGCAGGAGCACATCGCGCCGCGCCAGCAGCGGCCGGTAGGAGCGCCACAACTGTAGTCCCTGGCGAGGCACATCGGCCGCTCGGGGTACCCGAGTCGACGGCAGCAGGAGCAGGCCGCCGGCGACGACCCCCACCATGATCAGGGTCATCGTCGTCCCCAACCGGGGGAAGCTCCAGGCGTCCTTCACCAGGCCCGTACAGAAGTTGCCGACGGAGTTGCCTCCGGTGAAGCTGAGAAAGTAGAGGGCCCCACCCAGTCCGAGACGTTGCGGGCCGGCACAGTTGATCAGGTAGCTCTGACCTGCCGTACTCAGCGGGCCGTGGGCGGCCCCGATGAGGAGCACGAGCATGGTCAGCGGCACCACGTGCGTGCTGTGGAACACGAGCCCGGTCAGGCCGCTGCCGGCGAGTCCGAGGAGCAGGGTGAATTTGAGTCCCAGAAGATCGGCCAGGCGGCCACCGACGATGGCGAACACGCCTCCCAGCAGCAGGGTGAGGCCCTTCAGGTAGGCGGTGAAGACAGGCAGACGCTGAAGATCGGCCTCGACATAGACCGGCAACAGCGACTGAAAGGGCGCTGCGGCGATGCCGGCGATGAAGGACAGACCGCACAGAACGACAAAGGCCCGACTCCACAGTCCAACGGGAGTCGGGCCTTCGGACTCTGTCCCCGCCGTGGCGGGTGAGGTCACTTCTTGGAGGCCGCTACATTGTTCTTCAAAACCCCGATCTTCGAGATCTCAATCTCGACCCGGTCCCCTGGTTTGAGGAATGTGCCCGTGGTGGCGCCGACGCCGGAGATCGTGCCGGTGCTGATGATGTCGCCCGGCTCGAGGGTGATGATGGCGGAGATGTACTCGACGATATCGGCCACGAAGTAGAGCATCTGGCCGGTATTGTTGTGCTGTTTGCGGGAGCCGTTGACGAAGGTGCTGATGTCGAGATCCTGAGGGTTCTTGATCTCGTCCGCCGTCACCATCCAGGGCCCCTGCGGAGCGGCCGTGTCGAGCCACTTGCCGTTGAGCCAGTCGAACCACTCGTCCTTGGGACGGTTGGAGGAGCGTTCCTTGATCTGCAGCTGCCGCTCGGACACGTCGTTCATGATCGTGTACCCGGCCACGTGTTTCAGCGCGTCCTTCGAGGCGATGGCCTTGCCCTTGCGGCCGATGACGACGGCCAACTCACCCTCCCAGTCGACGGCGCGGGCCACCGGCGGAATGAGGATGTTGTCTTCCTGGCCGATGACGGTCGTCGTCGGAGGTTTCATGAAGACCCGGGGCGTCTCGCGATCCTGGGCGGTGATGCGGCCACCGCCCTCCTCGATGTGGTCCTGATAGTTGCCGGCCAGGCAGAACAGCTTGGCCGGGTTCGGCACCGGTGCCCTCAACTTGATCTTCGTCAGGTAGTGGGTCGATTTGCTGTCCGCCTTCGGCTCGTCGCCGAGACCATCATCGACGGCCTTGACCAGCTTGCGAGCCGCCGCCATGGCCTTGCTGCCGGCGTTCAGGAAGGTGAGCATGTCGGTGTAGAAATCGTTGGCCGAGCGCTTCTCCCGTCGGGCCGCCGTCTTTTCCACCGCAGCCAGGTCGGCGACGATCTTGTTGTTGCCAACCATGGCGCCGAGGCGCTGTTCGCCCTTGATGGCGAAGGTGGTCAATTTCATGTCTGCTTCGTCCTCTCTGCCTCTCTCCCGGGTATCCGGTTCAATGCGCCAACAGTGGCGCGCACGTATATTGGCCCGTCATGGAACAAGAAGCCTTCGTACACGAAACGGCCTGTGTCGACGAGCCCTGCCAACTGGGCAAAGGCACGAGGATCTGGCATCAGTCTCACGTGATGCCCGGGGCCAGGATCGGCGCCGGCTGCAACATCGGCCAGAATGTCTACGTCGATGCCGACGTCGTCATCGGTGATGGCTGCAAGATCCAGAACAACGTTTCGGTGTACAAAGGGGTGACACTGGAGGACGGCGTGTTCTGCGGTCCCTCCATGGTGTTCACGAATGTAATCAATCCGAGAGCCTTCATCGAGCGCAAGCACGAGCTGCGCCCCACACTGGTGCAGCGGGGGGCCACCCTGGGCGCCAACAGCACCATCGTCTGCGGCATCACCATCGGGGCCTACGCCCTCATCGGAGCCGGCGCGGTGGTGACGAAGGATGTCCCAGCCTTTGCCGTCGTCTACGGCGTCCCGGGCCGGCAGACGGGCTGGGTCAGCGAGGAGGGCATCGTTCTCGAAGCCGATGGCGACGACTTCGTCTGTCCCGAATCCGGCAAGCGCTACACCCTTGCCGACGGTGTCCTGGTGCCAGCCGCCTGATTCACCGGTTGCCGCGTCAGTCCGTGGGGAAGTTCAGCGGGATCGTCGGCTCGCGGTCCTGGTGCCGGGTGCGCGGCCGGATGTCCATGTCGTAGTACTCACCGATCCAGTCGGCCAGGTTCTTTGACGCTTCCTCCAGGCACAGTCGGCCCTTCTCAGCCGTGGCCTTCTCCGCTTCACCCATCACGCCCGTGTCCGAATACTGACTCGTCCACTCGATCTGCCCCATCGGCCCCTGGGCGAACAGGTCGGTCCACACAAACTTCGAGTCCAGCTTGTTGGTGCGGGCGATCTCGCTCCTGATCCTGTCTTTGCGCACGCTGTCCGGGGACAGGTGCATGAGCATGGACGTCTCCAGCTCACCGGCATGGGAGCAGCCCCCGGGTTTGATGCTCTCCCGCCACTTCGACTCGAACTCCGGGTCGACGGTCAGCATCTGCCACCAGCTGCAGAAGGTGCAGCTGGCATCGGTCTCCACCGTGGTCCGCCGCGCCACCATATCGACGAGGTTGTGGTTGGAGCCGTGACCGTTGACCAGGACGATCTTCTTGAAGCCGTGGTAGGCGAGGCTCTTGGTGATGTCGAGGCAGTACTGGATGAAGTGTTCGTGATGGATGTTGATGGACCCCGGAAAGTCCATCACGTGGTGCACGTAGCCGTAGGTCACAGGCGGCAGGACGAGGGCCTTGTCGGCCTGCAGTCGCGCCGCCTCGCTGGCCACGGCATCGGCGCACAGGTGGTCCACCTTCAGTGGCAGATGGTGGCCGTGCTGCTCGACGGAGCCGGTGGGCAGGATGCAGATCTTGCCCATCTCGACGGCTTCGTTGACTTCGGGCCAGGTGAGCTCATCGAACTTGTAGATCTCGCGTACGGAAGGCATGTGGGTATGTCTCCTGGAGAGGCGCCGGCGCTCAGTCGACGCGGTAGCGGGCGATCACATCGTCATCGAGGGTGACACCCAGGCCGGGCGTGTCATCGAGATGCAGGTAACCCTCGCGGAATTCCATGGTATGGTGGGCGAGGTCTCGGGCCAGAGGCGAGGGGGCGCGCGTGTATTCGGTCAGGGGTTCCGGTGCGGCGGCAGTCCACTGAGCCGACGCGGCGAGAAGCACGCCCGTGCCGAAGGCGTGTGGTACGGGTCGACAGCCAAGCGCCAGGGCTGAGGCGGCCAGTCTCCTGGCGTAGGTGATCCCGCCGACGCGTCCCAGGTCCGGTTGGACGAAATGCAGGCCCGTGGTCAGCAACGCGTCGTACTCTTCTAACAGAGTAACTGCTTCCCCTGCAGCGATCGGTACCGGTGAGGCCGCCGACAGCTGGGCGTATCCGGTATTGTCGTACGGGTGCAGGGGCTCTTCCAGCCAGAACGTGTCGTACTCTGCGAAGCGCTCGGCCCGCTGCATGGCCTCCGGAGCGGTCCAGGCGCGTCCGGCATCGACCATCAGCCCCACGTCGTCGCCCAGCGCGTCCCTGGCGGCGGCAACGAGCTCGATGTCGAGGGCCAGATCGGGTCCCATGGGCGCCCACCCGTACTTCACAAACCGATAGCCGGCGTCGACGAAGGCCCGGGCCGAGGCGCCCACCAACTCGGGCGTTTCGGGCCACAGGACGCTGGCATAGGCGGGGACCCGGTCGACGGCGGTGGCTGACAGCAGGCGTCGCAGGGGGACACCGGCGGCCTGGGCCCGCAGATCCCACAACGCCATATCGAGGCCGCTGTAGGCGTGCCGGGCGATGCCGCCGGGACCGTACCATGCCGTTCCCTGTTCGACGGCGGCGGCGATATCATCGATGTCGTCTACCGCCATGCCGGTGACGATGGCCGCCAGTCCGTGACGAAAGGGGGCGGAGCGGGGTGATTCGATGACGGCACGAGCCACGTAACTGCAGGACACAACTTCGCCCAGACCGATCCTCCCATCGTCAGCATGAACCCGGACGATGAGCACATCCTGGGTGCCGTCGGCGACTTCCTTCACCTCGGGCAGGCGCAGGTGCAGGGCTTCGACGCGATCGATCTTCACGAATGGCCACCCGGCGTGTTCTCATAGTCGAGGGGATCAGCAACACCGTTGGCGTCGAAGGCATGCAGGCGTTCGACACAGGCGTCACAGATTCCACAAGCCGGCCGGCGGCCCTCGTAGCAGGTGTGGGTCAGTTCGTAGGGCACCTCGAGCTGCAACCCCATGGCGACGACGTCGACCTTGGTATGGTCCACAAAGGGGGTGTGGATGCGGAAATCGGTCTCGCGGGTGGCGCCCAGGCGCAGAGTACCCTCCAGGCTGTCATAGAATTCGCGCCGGCAGTCCCGGTAGGCGTCGTAGTCGTCGCGTACCGGAGACAGGTACAGGTCACGGGCGCCTAGGGTCTCGCCGCAGGCCGAGGCCAGGGTGACGAAGAGCATGTTGCGGAAGGGGACGACAGTGGTGATCTGCTCATCATCGGCGGACGCGGGGATGCGGAGATCTGGATCGGTAAGAGGGCTGCCGCCGATACTCGTCAGGTCGAGGGGCAGGACACGATGAGATGCCGCCCCCGCGAGGTCGGACAGCCGCGCGGCGAAGTCCAGCTCGATGCGGTGTCGCTGGCCGTAGTCGATGCTGATTGTGTGCAGGGGAGTGTTCGGGGCGGTCTGGCGCAGGTGGAACAGCAGGGTGGTGGAGTCCATGCCGCCGCTGAGCAGGAGAATTGCTGGTGGGGTGGGGTGGGGTGGCATGTGGGGCGATTGTAGCTGTGAGGGTTTGGGGTGTCAATCTGGGGGTTGGGGGTGGTTCTGCGGGTGTGGCGATGGCCGGGGGGGCTGCGGCACCTACGCCGGGGTTCTCCGGTGGGTCTGTGTACGGCTGGGACGGTTGTGCAAACGGCTGTCGAGCCCTGCGGTCTCTGGGGAACCGGATCGGGCGAAGCGGTGGCCGGCGTAATGCGCCTCGCCCCCCGGCCACCGCCACAGCCGAGACTGCCACGCGCCGCCCGACCCTTAGGAGAACGGATGCGTGCTCGCTTCGGCTTCGCCGAATCTTGCACTGGGTGGAGGCTTGCTTCGGCTGCGCCGAATCTTGTCTGAGTGGGGACTGGTTGGCTGTGATGACGTGGATTTCTTGACAGTTTCCGAGGGGACGGGTAGGTTGCCGACAGTGTATGACCAACCCTCGATCTGCCCTCGTTTGCGTTGGAATGCAGGGCGCTGACCCTCCTTGGACGACAAGAATCCAAAAGAACCGGGCCTGGGTGACGGGCTGACGCCTGAGCCGCAGCGTCATGGGATTCTGCATCGGCTGCGCGTGACGCTGATGGCTGGCATCACCGTGATCGCGCCTCTGTGGATCACGGGACTGGTTCTGTGGTGGGTCTTCGGTCTGGCCGAGGAGTTCTCGCGGCCGCTGATCCTGCCCTTCCTCAACATCCCGCCCGACGAAGATCCGCAGTGGTACGTCCGGGGGTTCGGCTTCCTGCTCACCGTGTTGATCCTGCTTGTCGTCGGCACCATCACCACCAACGTCCTGACACGACGGGTACTGCAGGAGGCGCGTGCCGCTCTTGAGCGAATTGCCCATCGTGAGCACCATCTACAGCCCGGTGCGCAAGCTGATGGAGACGATGACGTCTCCAGATTCGGGGGGGTTCAAGCAGGTGGTGTTGTTCGAGTATCCGCGCAAGGGACTCTGGACGTTGGGGTTCCTCGCCGGGGATGTGCCTTTTGAGGACAGCCGCCCTCCGGCGCACAGCATCTTCGTGCCCACGGCGCCGAATCCGACGACGGGGTTCATGCTGATCGTGCCCCGTGAGGAGATCCGGCCGACGACGCTGACGATCGAGGCCGCTTTTCAGATGATCGTCTCCGCTGGCGTGGCCGTGCCCCTGACGTTGCGCCTGCCAACCGACATCGATGCTGGTTCCAACGAGGACACTCCCCCCGCAGGTTAGGGTGTCCTGTCACTCTGGCAGGGATCCCGTCGATCCGACCCATCCCAGCAGGAACTGGCTAACACGTTGCGCTGCAGTGGGATCTGCTCGTATCTCCAGGCGGTATGAAGTTGGGTACGTTCCTTGCAAGGATCCTATATATTCGTACCAGCAGCCACGAGATGATGATATCCTGGAGGTAACCCGTGTTTCCCTTCTTCTTTGACAGCACGATGATCTTGCTCCTGCCGGCGATGGCACTGGCGCTCTACGCGCAGGCCAGGGTCAAGAGCGCCTATAAGAAGTACAGCCAGGTCGGCTCCGCCGCCGGCATCACCGGCGCTGAGACGGCCCGACGCCTTCTGCGTGAAAACGGCATTGTCGACGTTGCCGTGGAAGAGACCGGCGGGAAGCTGTCCGACCATTATGATCCGCGGGCCAGGGTGGTTCGGCTGTCTTCGGGGATCTTCCACGGTCGCCACCTGGCGGGACTGGCGGTGGCGGCTCACGAGGTGGGGCACGCCATTCAGCACGCCAGCGGCTACTTCGCCCTGAATCTGCGCCACACGTTCCTGCCGGTGGCCAACATCGGCTCGTGGGCGGCGTTTCCGCTGTTCTTCATCGGATTCTTTTTTCAGTCGCCGCAGATGGTCGATATCGGCATCGTGCTCTATGCCGTTGTTGTCGGCTTCCAGCTGATCACGTTGCCCGTGGAATTCAACGCGAGCTCGCGGGCCATGGCACAGCTGGTGGATGGGCGGTATCTGCAGGCATCGGAGGCGGCCCACGCCAAGAAGGTGCTCAACGCCGCGGCACTGACCTACGTGGCGGCGACAGCGACGGCGGTGATGCAGCTGGTGCGGCTGGTGATCCTGCGGCAGGGAATGCGCGATTAGCGCGGACGTGCCTGACCGCTGATTCAGCAACTCCGGTGATTCAGAAATCGGCCAGGCGGACGGGCTGTCGCCTGGCACCCCAGGTTCCCGGGGGGCCTTCGATGACGCCGGCCAGTTTCGTGCCGCAGGTCTTGCAGGCACCCTCCTCGTCGAGAGACCAGTGGGTGAGGACGTACCAGTCGCGGCTGATGACGGGTTGGCCGCAGCCGGTGCAGGTGGTGCGACCGCCGTCTTCGTCGTGGACGTTGCCGGTGTAGGCGTGCTGCAGCCCGGCGGCCAGGGCGATCTGCCGCGCCCGTGACAGGGTGGCCGGTGGTGTGGCCGGGTGCTCGCGCAGGCGGTAGTCGGGATGGAAGGCGGTGAAATGCACCGGAACATCCGCACCCAATCGGTCTGCGATCCAGGCCGTCATCTCTTCCAACTCGTCGTCGGTGTCATTCTCACCCGGAATCAGCAGGTTGGTGATCTCGAACCAGACGTCGGTTTCGTGGCGCAGGTACTCCAGCGTTTCGAGCACGGCCGCCAGGCTGCCGCCGCAGAGATCCCGGTAGAAGCGTTCGGTGAAGGCCTTCAGGTCGACGTTGGCGGCGTCCATGGCGGCGAAGAACTCGCCACGTGGCTCGGCACAGATTTCGCCCGCGGTGACGGCCACCGCGCGGATGCCCAGTTCGCGGCAGGCGTGGGCCACGTCGACGGCGTATTCCAGAAAGATCACGGGGTCGTTGTAGGTGAAGGCGACGCTCGAGCAGCCCAGGGCTCTGGCGGCGCGGGCGACGGTTTCCGGGGAGGCAGCATCGGCGAGGGTGTCGACTTCGCGGGACTTGCTGATGTCCCAGTTCTGGCAGAAGCGGCAGGTGAGGTTGCAGCCCGCAGTGCCGAAGGAGAGAATGGGCGTGCCCGGCAGGAAGTGATTCAGCGGCTTCTTTTCGACGGGGTCGACGCAGAAACCACTCGAACGGCCGTAGGTAGTGAGCACGATGTTGTCGCCCTGGCGGGCGCGGACAAAGCAGAGGCCGCGCTGACCGTCGCGCAAGCGGCAGAAGCGCGGGCACAGGTCGCACTGCAGTCGTGTGTCTTCCACCGCGTGCCAGTAACGGCCAACCACACCCGACATTCCTTGCTCCTCTCGTCCCATTCCGGTACCCTAGTCAGTTAAAGGGCCCCGCGCCAAGGTCCATGACATGGGAGACGAGGGAAGGCCAGTGAGCATTCCGCG
>PBSR01000099.1 GCA_002726335.1 Gemmatimonadaceae bacterium | reverse complement strand
GAGATGCTCGGGCACAGTCTGGGCGAGTACGTCGCGGCGACGGTGGCAGAGGTGTTCTCGCTGGAGCATGCCCTGCGCGCGGTGTGCGCCCGTGCCCGGCTGATGAGCGAGCTGCCGGGTGGGCGCATGCTGGCGGTGCCTCTTCCGGAGGCAGAGTTGGACGCGGTGATGGAAGACGGTCTCGAGGTGGCCGCGATCAATGCGTCGGAGCGCTGCGTGGTTGCCGGGTCGGCCGAGGCGGTCGAGCGGGCGCGACACCGACTGGCCGAGCGCGACGTCGAGGCACGTTTGCTGGCAACCTCGCATGCGTTCCACACCTCGGCCATGGAGCCGATGCTGCGGCCATTTGCCGAGGTGCTGGCTGGCCTGGATCTCCACCCCCCCCGGCGCACCTGGATCTCGAACGTCACCGGCCGGCGCATCGAGCCGACCCAGGCGACCGACCCCGAGTACTGGGTGACACACGTGCGTCGTCCGGTTCGGTTCGCCGACGGTGCCGCTGCCGCACTCGATCTCTCTGGGGCGCTGTTTCTCGAAGTCGGTCCGGGGCGGAGTCTGGTTACCCTGCTGCGGAAGCAGCCGCGGTGCGATCGCACCCGGGTGCTCGTGCCCGGTCTGGATCCGGCGGACGGCCCGCAGGACAGCCGAGTGCGGATGCTAGGTGCGGCCGGTCGTCTCTGGACCGGCGGGCTCGAGCTCGACTGGGCCGGACTGCGACACGGGGCGGCACCGTCGCGCGTACCGCTGCCGACCTATCCCTTCGAGCGTCAGCGGTACTGGGTCGAGCCGTCCGCGCGGGGAGCCATCGGCGCCACGGCATCGGTCGACGAGCGGCGAGACCTCGAGTCCTGGTTTTATCTTCCCGGCTGGAAGCGGGCGCTTCGACCGACCGGGTCGACGGACCCGGTGGGCGGGCCGATCATCCTGCTGCGGGATCAGACCCGGGATCAGCTGGGCGTCGCAACGTCGCTCGGCGCGCGCTGGCGTCAGGGTGGACGATCGGTCGTCGAGCTCGACATCGCCGCCGGTTCGGCGGGGTCGGGTCGGCTGTGCCGCGGAAACGCCGGGTCGTATCGTGACGCGCTTGGTGGCCTGGCCACTGGCTCCCGGGTCATCGACTGCTCGCTGGTGGGGCCGGCGGGGGATTCCGAGCCCGGCGATCTGCTCCACATCCTGCAGCTCGGTCAGGCGCTGGCCCGCGTTGGCACCGAGATCGAGCTCGTCGTGGTGGCCGAAGGTGTCGAGGACGTGACCGGTGCCGAAACCCTTCGTCCCGACCGCGCGATGGTCAGGGGTCCGCTGCTGACTTTGCCGCAAGAGCACGCCGAGCTTCGCTGTCGGCTGGTGGACGTGTCGACCGAGCCGTCGGGGGGCCTGGCCGCGCTGGTCGATGATCTCATCGAGGAAATCGACCGCGGCGACGAGCGTTTCGTCGCCTGGCGGACTGGCCGGCGCTGGGTACCCACCTACGAGTCGGTGCCACTGCCGGCGCCGATGCCGGCGCCGATTCGCGAGGGCGGCGTGTATTTGATCACGGGCGGGCTGGGAGGTATAGGTCTGATCCTGGCGCGAGATCTGGCACGGCGCCACGGCGCTCGGCTGGCCCTGACCGGCCGGAGCGCGGGGCGGCTCGAGAGCGCGCTCGGTGAACCTGAGAACAGCGACGACGGGGCCGCACGCCCGGCGGCGCCGTCGTTCGACCCGATGGCGGTCGACAGCTCGGTGACCGACGCCAGGCGAGAGCTCTGCATCCGCGGCCTCGATGACTATCCGGGGTTCGAGCAGGCGCTGGCGCGGTTCTGTGACAGCCATCTGTTGGGGCTGCTCGTCGGATGCGGACTGGCGATCGCCGAGGGCTGTGTCGTCGACCGGGGAACCTTTGCCCGACGCCTCGGCGTGGTGCCGGAGCTCGAGCGTCTGTGCGACTTCGTGCTCGACATGCTGGTCGACGATGGCTTGGCGATGGCCGACGGTGACCGCGTCGTGCTGACCGGAGAGGCCACGCGGCTGGGGGCACCGTCGGAGGCGCGCCGCGCGCTGCTCGAGTCGTTCCCCGACTTCCGCGGGTTGATCGAATTGCTCGATCACTGTCTGAGCAAGTATCCGGCCGCGCTGACGGGCACCATCGCGCCGATCAGCGTGCTCTATCCGGACGGCGAGGCGACGTTGCTCGAGCAGGCCGCCGCTCGCACGGTGGCGTACAGCACGCGCGAGGTGTATACGCGCGCCGTGCGAGACCTGCTGGTGCGGCTGGCCGCGGGGGCGCCCGGACGGCGTCTCAGAGTGCTCGAGATCGGGGTGGGCGACGGGTTGCTGGCCGGTGTGACGGTGCCGGCGCTCCAGGCGCTCGAGATCGAGTATCACGCGACCGATGTCGGAGGCGCCTTCGTCGCCCGGGCGAAACGCGCGGCGGCGGACGGCGGATTCGATTGCGTCCGAACCGGCCGTCTCGACATCACCCAGCCGACTGGACCGCAGGGGTACGAGGAAGGGACGTTTGACGCCGTCGTGGCGCTCGATGTCTTCCACGCGACACCTCAGCTCCAAGAGACCGTGGCCGCTGCCCACCGGCTGCTGGCGCCGGGCGGGATCGCCGCGATCATCGAGACGGTGGCGGCACCACGCTGGGTGCACCTGATCTGGGGCCTCACCGAGGCGTGGTGGAGCTTCCGAGACGCGGAGCTTCGCCCGCGGTCGCCGCTGATCGCGCTCGACGCGTGGGTCGGGCTGTTCGAGGAGGCCGGGTTCGAGCGTGTGCGGGGTTGGCCAGATCGGGACGCGGGGCCAGCGGACGATTACGGGCTCGTGATCGGCGTGCGCGCCGAGGACGCGCCGGCCGATGTGGCACGCTCGATGATGCCGGACGATTTGGCCGGAGTGCGCTCCGCGCTGGCCCATCAGATGAGGACCGTGCGCGCGATGCGGCGTGACGGGGCCGAGCTGCTGTTGCTCGAAGCCGACGCCGCCGACATGACGGCGATGCGTGCGGCGGTCGATGCGACGCGCAGCCGGTTCGGCCGTCTAGACGGCGTGATTCACGCGGCCGGTGACACCCGTCGCGAGGTGGTGGTGAACCCGGTCGAGAGCACGACCCCGGCGGCAATCGACGCCGTGTGCCGGGCGCGCGTCGAGGGGACCCGCGCCCTGGCGGCGGCGTTGGACGGACTGCCGCTCGACTTCATTGTGCTCATCTCGTCGAACGCGTCGGTGCTGGGGGGGCTCGGGCTGTCGGCCTACGCAGCCGCCTGCCGGTTCATGGACACGTTCGCGGCCGCGCGGGCTCGTGATGGTGATCGTCGCTGGACCAGCACGAACTGGGACGGCTGGCCGACGGAGGAGGCCGCCGGGCTCGACTCCCGGTTTCGGACCAGCATCGACCGGTACGCCATGACGCTGGAGGAGTCCTGCGCGGCATTTGTGCGGGTGCTGGGTGCGCGGGCGCCGCAGTTCATCGTCTCGGCGGTCGACCTTGGGGGTCGTCTTCGGCAGTGGGTCGCCCGTAGCGGAGCGGAGGGGCGCCACCAGGTCGAGTCGGCCACGACGCCGCAGCATCGCGACCCTGGCGTCGCGATCGTGGCACCGCAGACCGACACCGAGCGGGCCCTGGTGCGGATCTGGGAAGAGTTGCTCGGCGTTGTTCCGGTCGGCGTCGAAGACGTCTTCGCCGACCTGGGCGGCGATTCCCTGCTCGGTACACAGCTGATCACCCGCGTCGAGCGGCTGCTGGGGTGTCGGCTGCCGTTCCGCAGCCTGTTCGAGGAGCCGACCGTGCGTTTGCAGGCCGCGCGGATCGATGCGCTGCTGGACCGACCCGACACGCCGGTGTCCGGGGATGGCGACGAGGAGGAGGGACGGATTTGATTCCCCGTCCAACGCTCGACCGCTTCGTCGACGACCTGCGGGAGAGGGGTGCCAGGTTCTGGCGGGAAGGTGGCGATCTGCGTTACCGGGCCCCCAAGGGGCTCTTCACGCCGGCCGTGATCGAGCGCTTGCGCGCGGAAAAGCCGGCGCTGCTCCGGATGATTCTGGACGAGGCGGTCGAACGGATTCCGCGGCTGCCGGACAGCGATCGCTATCCGCTGTCGCATGCCCAGCGCCGGTTCTGGGTGTTGTCTCAGCTCGACGGGGCGAACGCCTACAACATCCCGTTGCATCAGAGACTCGAGGGCCCCCTCGACGTTGCCGCCTTGAGGACGGCGCTGACCGATCTGGTCGAGCGCCACGAGGTGTTGCGCACCAGTATCGTGGTGGACCCGGCGACAGGCGAACCGGGGCAGGTGGTGCATCCGGCGCAGCCGGTCGCGCTCGAGCGCATCGATCTCAGCGCCCGGACCGACCCCGACGCGGCCGCGCGAGAGGCCGCCGCGCAGGCGGCCGCGGCGACATTCGATCTGGCGCGTCCCCCACTGTTTCGGGTGTCACTTCTGCTGGTGGGGCCGGACAGACACCTGCTGTTGTTCACTGTTCACCATCTCGTCTGCGACGGAATTAGCATCGGCACGCTCGGGCGTGATCTGGCCGCGTGCTACCGCGCGGCACGACAGGGCGGCCGGCCCGACCTGCCTGCCCTGCCGATTCAGTACCGGGACTATGCGGCGTGGCAGCAGCGCCGGCTCGACAGCGCTGCGCTCGACGCCGAGCGACGATACTGGCTGCGGCAGCTCGACGGCGCCTTGCCGGTGCTCGAGCTGCCGACCGATCGACCGCGCCCTGCCCACCAGACCTACCGCGGCGCCGAGCACACGTGGCTGTTGCCGCCTGAGTCGGCTTCCGGGCTCGAGGCGCTGGCACGTGTCCGACGGGCGAGCCTGTTCATGACACTGTGCGCCCTGGTCAAGGTCTTGCTGCACCGTCACACCGGCGCCGACGACATCATCGTCGCCACGCCGGTGGGGGGGCGCGTGCACCCCGATCTCGACGACCAGGTCGGCTGCTATCTGAACATACTGTGCCTGCGGGATCGGGTGGGCGCGACCACCCGATTCTCCGCCCTCCTGGATGCGGTGCGCGACACGGCAACCGACGCCTTCGACCATCAGAGCTATCCGTTCGATCGGCTGGTGGACGAGCTGCGGCTACCACGGGACCTGTCTCGCTCGCCGGTGACCGACGTGGTCGTCATCCTCCAGAACCAGGAGGAGACGGCACTGCGACTCGACGAGCTGACGGGGACGCCGGCGTTTGGCCACAACGGGACGAGCAAGGTAGACCTGACGTTCAGCTTCAAGGCGTCGGTGCACGGACTGGCCTGCGGCATCGAGTACAACACCGACCTGTTTACCGCGGCGCGAATCACGCGGATGGCCGGGCACCTGACGCGTCTTGCCGCGGCATTCGTGGACCAGCCGGACCGTGCGATCGGCGGTGTGGACATTCTGGACGACGCCGAACGCCGGGCCGTCGCGGCACCGGCGGAAACGACCACCGACTATCCGCGTCACAGCACCCTGCCCGAGCTGATTGACCGGGTGAGGGCGGCGCGGCCCGGCGCGGTTGCCGTGTCCTGCGAAGGGCGGCGGGTGACTTACGCAGAGCTGACGCGGCGGGCAGTGGAGGTGGCCGAGCGACTGGAGTCTCTGGGTGTGAGGGTGGGCGCGCGCGTGGGCGTGCACCTTCCACGTTCGGCTCAGCTGGTGCCGGTGTTGCTGGGTATCCTGCGAGCCGGCGCTGCCTATGTTCCGCTGGACCCCGAGTTTCCGCTCGAGCGGCGATGCTACATGGCGGCCGATGCCGGGCTGTCGGCGGTCGTGGCCGACGCAGGAGTGGCGGATCTCGATCTGCCTGGAGTGCCGGTGCTGCTGATCGATGCCGATGATGGGAGCGGAGAAGGGCCACCCGACTCAGAGGCGGTGGTCCCGGGGCCTGCAGGCGCGCGCGACCTGGCCTACGTCATCTACACCTCCGGTTCCACTGGCCGGCCGAAGGGGGTCGCGATCGAGCATCGGGCGCTGGTGAACTTCCTGGGCGCGATGGCCCAGGAGACCGGCTTCACGGCCGACGACACCCTGCTCGCCGTGACGACGCTCTCGTTCGACATCGCCGCGCTCGAGCTCTTTCTGCCGCTGATGATCGGTGGTCGCATTGAGATCGCCACGTCCGCGACCGCGGCCGACGGGCATCGGCTTGCCGAGCTGCTGCGGAGCTCGGGCGCGACCGTGATGCAGGCGACCCCGGCGACCTGGCAGATGCTGTTCGACGCGGGTTGGACGGGGGACGCCGCGCTGACGGCCCTGTGCGGCGGAGAAGCGTTGCCGCCCGGTCTCGCGGGTCGGCTTGCCACCGGCTGTCACCGTGTCCTGAACCTGTATGGGCCCACCGAGACCACCGTCTGGTCGAGCACGTTCGAGGTGAGCGCAGGGCGTGCGGCAGCGCCACCGGTCGAGACCTCCGGGCGCGAGGCGATGCCGATTGGACGGGAGATCGCCAACACCCGGATCTACGTTCTCGACCCGCGATGGAATCTGGCTCCACTCGGGGTGGCGGGTGAGATCTACATTGGCGGAGACGGCGTGGCGCGCGGCTACTGGGGACGGCCGGTTCTGACCGCGGAGCGGTTCCTGCCGGATCCGTTTGGCATTGGTCTCGGGACCCGGTTGTATCGCACCGGCGACATCGGCGTGCGTCGTGATGACGGAGCGCTCACCTTCCACGGGCGACGGGATGACCAGGTGAAGCTCAGAGGATTTCGCATCGAGACCGCCGAGATCGAGCAGGTCCTGATGAGGTATCCAGGTGTGGGCCAGGTCGCCGTCGTGCTGCGCGACGGCCCAACCGGGCCGGGGCTGCTGGCGGCGCTGACGGCCAGCGGCGCGCCCGACAGCCCGCCACCCACCGAGACCGAGCTCCGGCGGCACCTGCGCGGCAGCGTGCCGGAGTACATGGTGCCCGCGTGGTGGCTCGTCATGGCGGTGCTGCCACGTACCGCGAACGGCAAGACCGACCGAACCGCTCTGCGGCGGTTGCCGCTTCCCGGTCGTTCGACGACGACGGGCGTCTTGCCGTCGACCGACATGGAGCGTCGGATCGCCCCGGTCTGGGCGGAGGTGCTGGCACTCGACGTGGTCCATGCCTCGGCGAACTTCTTCGAGCTGGGGGGCCACAGCCTCCTGGCTGGACGCCTGGCCACACGGGTGCATCAGGTGGCCGGCGTGTCGTGCGACCTGGGTGACATCTTCACGCATCCGACCCTCGCCGAGCTCGCGCGCCTGGTCGCGGACCGCGCCGGGTCCGCCGAGCCGGCGACAGACTCCGCGGCGGAGCAGGCCATTCCGCTCGCGCCGTTGACCGACGCCGAGCGCGCCCTGCTCGACCGGTAGGAGCGTGTGACGGCTGAGTGGGACGACCATGGTGTCGCGTATCACGAACCTGAGCTACGGCACGCGGGGCGACGTGCAGCCGCTGCTGGTGCTGGCCGGCGCGCTGGTGGCGGCCGGGTTCGAGGTGACGCTCGGTGCCGACACCGAGTTCGAGTCCGGGGTGGTGGCGCGTGGGGCCAGGTTTGCGCCGCTGCGAATCGACCTGCGGACGTTTTTTGCCTCGGACCGCGGGCACTTCGGCGAGCCGGGCGGGAGACCAACGACGCGTTCGAGACGATGGTACGGCCGATGCTCGACGATTGCTGGGCCGCGGCGCGTGATGCCGATGCGCTGATCTACGACACGATGCTCGTGCCCGCCTATCACATCGCCGAGAAACTGGACATTCCGTCGATGATGACGTCGACAATGCCGAACATGACGCCCACGGCGGAGTTTCCCCTCATCGGCGCGCCGCGGTTGTGGGATGGACGCGTCGGCAACCGCCTCTCCTATGAGCTGTATCGACTGTCCTGGTGGCGCGGACGGGGGACTCTGCGCAGTTGGTGCCAGTCGACGCTCGGTACCACGCCGTCGCGGTTTCCGGATTACCGGTATCGGCATGGAAAGCGTGTCCCGGTGCTGCACAGCTACAGCCCCCTCGTCGTGCCGACCCCGGAGGATTGGCCCGCCGACACGTTCGCCAGCGGTTACTGGTTTCCGGAGGCTGACTCCGAGTGGCGGCCCTCGCCTGCCCTTGACGCGTTCCTCGCGGAGGGGGCGCCGCCGGTCTACCTCGGATTTGGCAGCATGAGCGGGCTGTCCGGTGCAGCGCTAGTCGAAGACGTGATCACCGCGGCGCGCCGGGTGGGGTGTCGGGCCTTCGTGGCGACCGGGTGGGGCGATCCGGTGCCCCCGCGGACCGATGTCTTCGTGGTCGACGAGACGCCGCATGAGTGGCTCTTTCCTCGCGTGAGCGCGGTGGTGCATCATGGCGGCGCGGGGACGACCGCCGCGGCCCTGCGGTTCAGCCGACCGAGCGTGGTCTGCCCGCTGGTGACCGACCAGTTCTTCTGAGCACGCATCGTCGCCGACCGCGGCTGGGGGCCCGAGCCGGTGCCGCAGCGGACCCGTTCGGTGGCGTCACTAACGACGGCCCTCGAGCGGGCGGTCGGCGACACGGCCATGCACGAGGCGGTCGCGGGCATCGGCGCGGCGATTCGTGCCGAGAATGGGCCGACACGAGCCGTCGACTTCGTCCGCGCCCATCTGGCCTCCTGACGAGGGGCGCGAGCGAGTCATGGAGATGCAGACATCGGAAGCCCGGTCGATCGTGCGACTCCAGAAGCCGACCGTCGAGGAGTTCAACGAGCGGGCCGTGCGGGCCGGCAGACCAGCCCTCCTGACCGGCTGTCTGGACGATTGCGGGTTGCTCGCGAGTCTCAGATCCGCCGCGCAGACAGGTGCACAGGTCGACGTGCTGTCGAGGCTGATCGGCCGGCGCAAGGTCCACTACACGACCATTCCGCCGAAACAGGGAGGGCAGCTCGGCTATGGGGATGACGGGGCCGCGAATTTCAGCTTTTCGACCGGCAAGCACAAAGTCCCATTTCGATTATTCGCTGATACGCTGCGTGACACGCTGCGGGCCGACGGGCGGAAGGGCAGCGTGTACATGCAGTCGGTCCCGATCGGGCGGGTGCCGGAGCTCGCGCCGCTGGTTCCGGATGTGCCGTATCTCCGAGACGGCGTCGAAGGCTACAGTCAGTTCTGGGTCGGGTCCGGGGGTCATGTCGTCAATCTGCACTTCGACCCGGCGCACAATCTGGTGGCGATGCTGTCCGGCCGCAAGCGCTTCACCATCCTGCCGCCGGACAACATGGCCAATCTGTATCCGGCGCCGCTCGACACGCGGCTGGGCGACACGGTGGGGAGTCGCGTCACGCTGCTGGACCCGGATCTCGAGCGATTTCCCCGGTTCGAAACCGAGCTGGCCAAGGCGCAGGCGGCCGAGCTCGAACCTGGCGATCTGTTCTATCTGCCGCCGATGTGGTGGCATCACGTGGAGTCGTTCGGACTCAATGTCATGTTCAACACCTGGATTCTGCCGATCAGCGGCAGCCACTTCGGCGACCTAACCGCGAGCCTGGTGCGCGGTCTGCTGCTGTTTCACGATGTGAACGCGCGGGTGCGCGCCGATTACCGTCCGGCCTATAACGCGATCTTGACGGGGGCGACGCCCGATCCGGCTGCCACGCTGGCGCCCGGGACCGATGCAGGATTCGGAGCGCGTGTGTCACGACACATGGCGGAGACCGCGCGTGTGCTCAAGGATGTGCCGGCCTGTCTGCGCGAGACGTTGCCGCAGCTCTACGACTATTACCTCTTTCATGTGGCCGGCCCGCCGGCGCTGGCCCGCGGGGAACCGGCGGTCTTTCTGCGAAAGCTTCGCTGGTACACTCGGCTGGCCGCCGTCGTGGCCGCGCTGCGCCGGGTCACGACGCGGTCGGCCCGTTCGCGGTGACACTGCGGAGCAGGTCCAGTCCACTCAGCCGATGCCGTCACTCGAAGAGCTGAAGACCCGCGCGCGGGCCGGTGATGCCGACGCTCTGCGCGAGCTGCGTGCGAGCGGCTTCTTCGAGCGAGAAGGCCGGCCCGTGTCCTATCCGGTGTCCGACGCCCAGCGCCGTCTGTGGGTGCTCGACCAGATGAACCCGGAGTCGTCCGCCTACAACATCCCGGGCGCCTGGCGATTGAGCGGAGACCTCGAGGTGGAGGCGCTTGGCGCGGCCCTCGCGTTTCTCGAGTCGCGCCACGAGTCGCTACGCACCGGCATCGTCGCCATCGATGGCGAGCCGCGGCAGGTGATCGAGCCACCGAGGCGGCTGCGCCTCGCTCACCGGGATCTGCGTGCGGATGTCGACCCCGCCTCGGCGGCACGCGAGGCAGCCGCAGCCGAGGCGGCCACGCCCTTCGCGCTCGATCGGCCCCCCCTGTGGAGGGCGACCCTGGTGACGCTCAGCGCCGGTGAACATCTGCTGCTGTTCACGATCCACCACATCGTCTGTGATGCCTGGTCGCTCGACCTGTTGCTGCGCGAGTGGGTGGCCGCCTACGACCGGATCGCCACGGGCGCCGGCCCGGCGCCGGCGCCGCTCCGGATCCAGTACAAGGACTACGCCGCATGGCGCCGGGACGCGGTCGGGGGCGATAGCTTCGCGGCGGCGCGGCGCTACTGGCTGGACCGATTCGAGACGCCGCTGCCCGCGCTCGAGCTGCCAACCGACCAACCTCGGCCTGCGGTACAGAGCTTTCGCGGGGCCGACGTGACCGATGAGGTTTCGGTCGACACGCTGGCAGGGCTCGAACGTCTCGGGGCGCGTCATGGCGCGACGCTGTTCATGACGCTGCTCGCGGCGCTGCGGGTCCTCCTGTATCGGTACACGGCACAGCGAGACGTCGTCATCGGCACACCGGTATCGGGGCGTACGCATCCGGACCTGGAGGAACAGGTCGGCTTTTACGTCAATCTGCTCCCGCTGCGGGATGTCGTCAGCCCCGACGCCACCTTCGGCGCCCTGCTGGACCAGACGAGGGAGACCGCCGGCGCGGCCTACACGCACCAGGACTACCCGTTCGACCGGCTCGTCGATGAGCTCGATCTACCGCGTGACCTGAGTCGCTCGCCGCTGTTCGACGTGCTCCTGAGCTTGGAGGAGGAGGCGGCGCCGGTGCTTGTGCCCCAGGGGCTGCGCGTCGGGCCGTTCGAGCATGCGGTGGAGGTCGCGAAGTACGACCTGACCTTTTTCTTCACACGCGCCGGCGGCGCGCTGCGCTGGGCGGTGAACTACAACACGCGACTGTTCCGGCGTGACCGCATCGAGCTTCTGGCACGGCGTCTCAACCAGTTGCTCGGGGAACTGGTCGCGGGCCCGGATCTGGCCCTGCGGGACGTTCCGATGATGTCCGGGCCGGAGCGGGAGCGGGTCACGGGCTCGCTGGCCGGGACGACGTCGGCGTACCCCTCGACCGAGACGATCGCCAGGGTGGTGGCGCGACAGGCGTCGGCGCGGCCTGGCGCGGTGGCGGTGCGCGGAGAGGACGAGGCGGGGGAGGCGGTCGAGCTGACCTATGCGGAGCTGTTGGGTCAGGCCGATGCCGTGGCCGGCGCACTGCAGGCGGCCGGGGTCGGTCTCGAAGACCGGGTCGGCGTGCTGACGACGCGCAGCCCGGCCCTGGCCGTGGCGCTGCTCGGCGTGCTGAAGACCGGGGCCGCCTATGTGCCGCTCGACCCGACCTATCCCGCCCGGCGCCTCGACGCCATCGTGGAGGATGCCATGTGCCGGGTCGTGCTCGGGGAGTCTGTGGCGCGCGACGCAGCGACGTGGATGCCTGGTGCGAGTGGGGAGCATGGCCCGGCGTGGCTGGAGCTCGGTGTTGCCGAAACCGGCGCGGTGGTGACGGCACCGGAGGTCGGAGACGGACGCACTCTCGCCTATGTCATGTACACCTCTGGGTCCACCGGGACCCCGAAGGGCACCCTGATCGAGCACCGATCGGTGCTCCGTCTGGTTCTCGCCACTGAGTATCTGCAGCTGGGACCGACCGACCGCGTGCTGCAGACTGGCGCGCCAGGGTTCGACGCCTCGACGCTCGAGATCTGGGGGCCGTTGCTCACGGGCGGCTGTGTCTGTTTCGCACCGGGGGACGCGCTCGTGCAGCCAGACCGGCTGCGTGCGCTCATCGAGCGCCACGGCGTGACGGTCATGTGGGTCACCGCCAGCCTGCTCAACCAGCTGGTGGAGCGTGACACGGGGGTGTTCACCGGGCTGCGCGCGCTGCTCACCGGGGGAGAGCGGCTGTCGGTGTGGCACATGAACCGGCTGCGTCGGCGCCACCCCGATCTCACGTTGATCAACGGCTACGGGCCGACCGAGAACACGACGTTCACCAGCTGTCATCGGATCGAGGGGACCTCGGCGGGTGAGGTGCCCATCGGGCGGCCGGTGACCAACACCACCGTCTACGTGCTGGACGACCGCGGCGGGGTGTGTCCGCTCGGCGTGCCGGGAGAGATCTGCACCGGTGGGGACGGGCTGGCGCGCGGGTATCTCAACGCGCCCGCACTCACCGCCGATCGCTTCGTGCCGGACCCGGTGGAGCCGGGCGCCCGGGTCTATCGGACCGGGGACCGGGGACGTTGGCGTCCCGACGGAGTGCTGGAGTTTCTCGGGCGGCTGGATTCGCAGGTCAAGGTGCGCGGTTTCCGCATCGAGCCGGGAGAAATCGAGACGGCCCTGCTGGGGCACCCCGCGGTGGCGCAGGCCGCGGTGCTCGGGCGCCGGGTCGCCGGCGGCACGACCGAGCTGGTCGCTTACCTCGCCCCCAACCCATCCGAAGGCCTAGCGGCAGTGCGCGCGCATCTGGCGGCGACACTGCCACCCTACATGATGCCGTCGCGGTTCGTGCCGCTCGATCGGATGCCGATGCTGTCGAGCGGCAAGATCGACCGGACTGCGCTCAGTCGGACGGTAAGCACTGAGGCGGCGCGTCGTGTGGTCGAACCGCCGCGGACCGATCTGGAGCGGACGCTGCGCGACATCTGGGCGGAGGCCCTCGACGTGTCCAATCTTGGCATTCACGACGACGTCTTCGAGCGCGGCGCGCACAGTCTCAAGGCGGCCCGTGTGCTGACGCGGATCCAGGCGGCAGTGGGGGGCGAGGTGTCCCTGCGCGACCTGTTCGTGTACGCCACGGTGGCGTCGCTGGCCGAGCACATCACACCGACGGCGCCGACCGCGCCCATACGGCCGGTGCCGGACGCCGCCGACTATCCGGCCTCGCATGCGCAACGGCGGCTCCGGTTTCAGGAGCGGCTCAGCGGCCACACCGGTGCCTACAACGTGCCGGCCGCCTTGGTGCTGGATGGCGACGTCGATGCGGCGGCGCTCTGCGAGGCGTTCACGCGACTGGTGGCGCGACACGAGTCGTTGCGCACCGCGGTGATCGATGTCGGCACGGAGGTGCGTCAGCGCGTCATCGGGGCGTTCGCGGTCGAGGTTCCGGTGGTCGACCTGTGTGCCGAGGCGGATCCGGAGGCGGCGGCCAGACGCAGCATTGCTGAGGACGCGGCCGAGCCCTTTGATCTCGCTCGCGCGCCGCTCTTCCGTGTCTGCCTGTTGCGCCTGGGTCCCGACCGTCAGGTGCTGTCGCTCAACCTTCACCACATCGTGACCGATGGCTGGTCGATGCGCGTGCTGCTCGATGAGGGGCTGTCGCTCTATCAGGCGATCCGCGACGGGGCCCCCGACCCACTGCCTCCGCTCCCGATCCAGTACCGGGACTACGCCGAATGGCAGCTGGCTGCGCTGGCGGGAGAGGCAGCGGCCGTCCATCGCCGCTACTGGCTGGAGGCGCTCGACCCGACGCCACCGCCGTTGGACCTGCCTGCCGACCGGGACCGTCCGCCACTGCAGAGCTTCCGGGGCGCCACCGTGGGCACCCGACTGGCACCCGATGTCGGCACGGCGCTGTGTGCACTCGGACGCGCCGAGGGGGCGACTCCCTACATGGTGGTGCTCGCGCTGGTGCGCCTCCTGATCTACCGCTACACCGGGCAGGAGTGGTTCGCGCTGGGCATGCCCGTGTCCGGCCGCGAGCATGCCAACCTCGAGCGCCAGGTCGGGTTCTTCGTCAACATCCTGCCGCTCGTCGCCCAGGTGGAGTCGGACGATACGTTTCGATCGTTGCTGCGCCGTACACGGGATGAAGTGACCGCCGCGCTGAGCCATCAGGGCTACCCGTTCGACCGGCTGGTCGACGACCTGCGTCTCCCGCGACACTTGGGGCGGTCTCCGCTGTTCGACGTGGTGGTCACCCAGGAGGAGGGGGAGCCGGCGGCGCGGCCGGGCCTCGCCAGCGGTCCGTTCGACATTCCCGCTCCGTTCAGCAAGTTTGATCTGACGGTGGCCGTGACCTGGTCGGCAGAGAACAGTCTGTTGGTCACACTGGAGTACTGCACCGATCTGTTTCACGCGGACCGGATGCGCCGGATGGCCGGGCATCTCGAGACGCTGTGCCACAGCGTCGTGGCCCATGCCGAGGCGCCGGTCAGCGACCTGCGGCTGCTGTCTCCCGTTGAGCGGAGCCTGTTGACAGGCGAGCTGGCGGGCACCGCCGCGGCCTATCCATCCGGCCTGACGATCGCCGATGTCTTCGCCCGCCAGGTGGCGGCGCGTCCCGCGGCGGTCGCCGTCAGGGAGCTCGCACCCGATGGAGCCGTCACGGAGTTGACCTACGCGGCGCTCGATGCCGAGACCGACCGTGTGACGGCGGCGTTGCGCGCCTCCGGGGTAGGGCTCGAGGATCGCGTCGGCGTGCTTGCGGAGCGGAGCGCCGCTGTGGCGGTGGCGCTGCTGGCGGTGCTCAAGGCGGGCGCGGCGTATGTGCCGCTCGACCCGGCTTATCCGGCACGGCGGCTCGACTTCATGACGCGCGACGCCGGCTGCCGCGTCATTGTCGGCGATGCGCGCGTGCGTGCCCGTGTCGGCTGGCCGGCGGATCCGGCTCCCGCTCCCGGCCCGGTGTGGGTCGACCTGACGGCGTCAGAGGCTAGGGCCGCGGGACCGGCCCCTTCGGGAGACGGTCGGACGCTGGCCTACGTGATGTACACCTCCGGGTCGACTGGAGACCCGAAGGGTGTGCTGGTCGAGCACCGGTCGGTGCTGCGTCTCGTGCTCGCGGCCAGCTACCTCGAGCTCGGTGTCGACGATCGGCTGCTGCAGACCGGGTCGCTGGGCTTCGACGCGTCTACGCTCGAAGTGTGGGGGGCGCTCCTCAACGGTGGCACCGTCTGCTTCGCGCCGGGCGACACGCTGCTGCGGGCGCCCGCGCTGCGGGCCGCCATCGAGCAGCTCGGAGTGACCGTGATGTGGGTCACCGCCAGTCTGCTCAACCAGCTCGTCGAGAGCGACGAGCCGACCTTCGAGCGGTTGCGGGTGTTGCTGACAGGCGGCGAAAGGCTGTCGGTGTCGCACATGGCGGCACTGCGGACACAGTTTCCGGGGCTGACACTGATCAACGGCTACGGTCCGACCGAGAACACGACGTTCACGGCCTGTCACCACATCGACGAGGTCGGCCCCGGGGAGATTCCGATCGGTCGACCGGTGACCAACACGACCGTGTATCTGCTGGATGACCGAGGCGATCTGTGTCCGGTCGGTGTGCCTGGCGAGATCTGCACCGGCGGCGACGGGCTGGCGCGCGGGTATCTGAACGCGCCCGGTCTGACCGCCGAACGCTTCCTGCCGCATCCGGTGCTGAGCGGGGCGCGGGTATACCGCACGGGCGACCGTGGGCGATGGCGGTTGGACGGCATGCTCGAGTATCTGGGACGTCGCGACGCCCAGGTCAAGGTGCGCGGGTTCCGGATCGAGCCGGGTGAGGTCGAAGCCCGCCTCCTCGTCCACCCCGCCGTGTCCTCGGCGGCGGTCGTGGCCCGCCGCACGACGGTCGGCACCTGGGAGCTCGCGGCCTACTACACCGGGGACGGCGAGACCCCGGTATCGACCTTGACCGCGCACCTCGCCGAGACGCTGCCGTTGCACATGCTGCCGGCCGAGCTGGCATGTCTCCCGGCGCTGCCGCTGACCCGCAGCGGCAAGGTCGACCGTCGCCGACTGGCGGAGCGACAAGCCGACCGCGGCGACCGGGAGAGGGAGCCGCCGCGCACCGAACCGGAGCGTCTGCTCGCCCGGGTCTGGGAAGGGGTGCTGGCGCATCCTGGCGTTGCCCGCACCGACGACTACTTCGCGCTCGGCGGCGACTCGATTCGCGCGATCCAGGTGGTCAACCGGCTGCGTCGTGACGGCTGGACGCTCGATGTGCGGGAGCTTTTTCATCACCCTGTGCTGAGCGCCGCCGCCAGGCGGCTGACCCCGATCGTCGAGCCGGCGCCGGTGCCGGCGCCGGCGGGGCCGGCACCGTTGACGCCGATCCAACACTGGTTCTTCGGCCACAGCGGCGATCTGAGCCACTTCAATCACTCGGTCCTGCTGCGCTGCGGGACGCCGGTCGCGGTGCCGGCGCTCGAGGCGGCGGTGGCGGTGCTGGTCGCCCACCACGTCGCGCTCAGATTGGTTGTGCGCGGTACGTCCGGGGCACGCGCCATGGTCGAGCTGCCCACCGACCCGGTGCATGCGGCGGGCGGACTGGCGCTGACCGTGCGCGATCTGCGGGCGTCCCCACCGGAACGATGGCGCGCCGACATGGAGGCGTTGCAACGGAGCTTCGACCTGGACCAGGGGCCGCTGTTCAGGGCGGTGTTGTACCGGTTGGCTGATGGCGATCGGGTGCTGCTGCTGGCGCACCATCTGATCGTCGACGGGGTGTCCTGGCGGGTGCTGATCGAGGATCTCGAGCAGGCGTATGACGCGGCACACACCGGCAGCCGCCCAGTCCTGACACCGCAGGCCGCCGGCTATGTCGGGTGGGCACGGGCACTCGCCGAGCGGGCCGAGACAGGCGCGTGGGATGCCGCCCGCCGGTTCTGGGAGCAGGCGTGCCGGGCACCGGCGGCGCTCGTGCCACGCGATCGCCAGACCGCCGAGAATCGCTACGGCGACTGCCGGGTCGTCGAGCTGACGCTGACGCCGGAGGCGACGCACGCCTCCGTGATCGACGCGCACGCGGCCTTCAACACCGGAGTCGAAGACCTCCTGCTCGTGGCGTTGGCGCAGGCGGTCCGATGGGTCTATGGGCACGATGCCACCTGGATCGCGCTCGAAGGGCACGGTCGCGACAGTGTCGCCGACCTGGACGTCGGAGGGGCCGTCGGGTGGTTCACGGCGCTGTTTCCGTTCAGGTTGTGCGCCGAGGGTGACGACCCCGGCGACCAGTTGCGCAGGGTCAAGGAGGCGGTTCGCCAGAGTCGGCGCCACGCGCTCGGGTATGGCGTGTTGCGCTGGCTGTGCTCGGAGGGCAGTCTGGACCCGGACGCTGCACCCGAGTGCCGCATGAGCGTCAACTACATGGGGCAGCTCGCCGTGGATGGCGGACCCGGAGGCAGCGGCCGGTTCACGGTGTCCGATGAGTATGCCGGCAACCCGATCAGTGAGTCCCTGACGCGTGAGCACGACATCGACGTCGGCGCCGTGGTCCGTCACGATCGGCTCACGCTGTCGCTGACCTACAGTACAGGGCTCCACGACGAGGCGACGGTCCAGCGTCTACTCGACCAGATCGACATCGAGGTGCGTCGGCTCAGCGCCTGGTGCGCGGCGCGGGGGCACGTCGAGAAGACGCCGGCCGACTTCACGGCGTGCCCGCTGCCACTGGCACGCTACGACGAGATTCTGGTTACGCACGGGTGGGCGCGCGATGGGGTGTCAGACGTCTATCCGCTGTCTCCGATGCAGGCAGGGCTGCTGTTCGAGACGTTGGTCGACCCGACGTCGCGAGCCTACTACCTGCAGCTGAGCTACCGGCTGCGGGGCGCGCTCGATGTCGACCGGTTTCGCGACGCGTTGCACGCCGTCGCACGGCGCCACCCGATTATCCGGACGGCGATTCTGCACGAGGGATTGGATGATCCGCTCCAGGTGGTGTTGCGCGATCGGCTGCCGGAGGGCACGGTCGACGATCTGAGCGGACTCACTGAAGACGCGACGGCCGCTCGGATCAGGGAGTGGCAGCGTCGCGATCTCGAACGCGGGTTCGACCTGGCCCGTCAGCCTCTGATGCGGGTGGGGGTGCTGCGGTTGGCACCCGACCGGCATCACGTGGTGTGGAGTTATCACCACCTGCTGCTCGACGGCTGGTCGCTGGGTCTGGTGTATCGCGATTTTCGGCTCGCGTATGTACGTGGGCCGGGTGCCGACGCGCCCGAGCCGGCGGTGCCGTTCGCCGACTACGTGCGCTGGTTGGGGGCACAGGACACCGTGGCGGCGGTCGAGTACTGGCGCCGCTATCTCGACGGATTCGAGGGGACAACCGGGGTGCCGGCGCTGGCGCGCGCTGGTGTAGCCGGGTCCAGCGACGCTCATCGCCTCGTCTTCACCAGCGAGGTGACCGGGGCGCTCGCACGCGTCGCCGTCACGCTCGGCGTGACACTCAACACGCTGGTGCAAACATGCTGGGCGGTGCTGCTGGCCCGGTACAACGATCGAGCCGACGTGCTGTTCGGCGCCGTGGTGTCCGGTCGTCCCGCGGCGTTGGCCGGGGTCGAGGAGATGGTCGGGCTGTTCATCAACACGGTACCGGTGCGTGTCCGCGTCGACGAGGCGGAGCCGTTCGCGTCGCTCGCCGGCCGGGTGCAGCAGTCGGCGCTCGAGGGCGAGGGCTATCACTTCCTCCCCCTCGCCGACGTGCAGATGGCCGGAGCTGCTGGTCGCGATCTCTTCGACCACCTCCTGATCTTCGAGAACTATCCGGTCGAGCGGGAAGTGGACCCGGGTGGCGGCGGTGCTGGGGCGCTGGAGGTCGACTCGTTCGACGTGCACGATCGGACCCACTACGCCCTCGATGTGACCATCGTGCCGGGTGAACGTCTGGAGGTGCGCTTCACCTTCGATACGGCGGTCTACGAGTCTGGCCAGATCGAGCGCGTGGCAGCGGATCTGGACCGGGTCGCCGCGTTGGTCGTCGAGCGCCCTGGCCGGTTCGTGTCCGAGCTCGAGCTAGTGGCGTCGAGCGTGCGCACGATCGACGCGGCGGCGGATGACGCGCGTCCCCACATCGAATGGGACGCGGGCGTCACCACGCTCGTCGATCTGTTTCAGAGGTGTGTCAACGGCGACGGCGAGCGTCCCGCCATGCTGTGGGACGACGGGGAGATCTCCTACGCGGCGCTCGACCGCGAGACCGACCGCATGGCGGCGCGGTTGCGCGAGGTGTGCGGTGTCGGTCGCGAGACGCGGGTCGGCATTGCCCTGCCTCGGTCGCCGGCGGCCGCCAGTGCCGTGCTGGCGATCATGAAATCGGGCGGGTGCTACGTGCCGGTGGACCCGGCGTATCCGACCGACCGCCAACGGTTCATCGCCGAGGACGCCGACATCGACTGGATGATCACCCCGGCAGCGGAGGACGGTCCCTGGGGCGCTGGTCGCGTCGAGGGGGCGCTCGTCGGGACACCGCTGGTGGTCCGCGCGTCTGGGCGCCGCCCGGTAGCGGTGAGGGTGCCGGCGGGCGGTGACGAGCGGCCTCATCCGGGCGACCTCGTCTACATCATCTACACCTCCGGTTCGACCGGGCGCCCCAAGGGCGTCATGGTCGAGCACGCCGGTCTGGCGACGCTGGCGGG
>PBSR01000098.1 GCA_002726335.1 Gemmatimonadaceae bacterium | reverse complement strand
CATCGTCGTCACCGAAGGCGAACCTGAAGTGCTGACGCACTTCCCGAAACAGCTGCTCGAGCTGCAGGGCTGATGATTCCGATCATGTCCGCGAGAAGACTGCCTATCAATCCTACTTGTATGAAGAGGCGCACCATGGGACGTTTTTCACAGGGATGTTTCACAAACCTGCTCGCGCTGGCGTTGACAATCTGCGCCATCGACCTGACCGAGGCTCAGACCCCTTTGCGCGAGCTGCTGCCCGTCAAGGGGGCCGACATCACCTTGAAGCCGGGCAAGTGGCTCGCCTGCAGCAAGCCGGCCCGCAAGCACGTGCTCGACCGGTTGATCCCGCTCGGTCAGGCGCCTGACGGAGACTTCCTGCTCGACGACCGCGACAGCTTCCCGGCCATGGCCCTCGGGCCGCTCGCGAAGTGCCAGGGCCGGAACCGGACCTTTCGAATCGCGACCTACGCCGACGTGCCGCTTCTGATCCCAGCGATCGCGGCGGAGTTTCAGGTCAGCACCGATTGGCTGTACTCGCTGGCAACGCGTCCACAGGGGTACGTCATCCTCACGTCACGAAGAGGCAGGGGGCAGCGGATCGCGATCGTCGGCGGCACCGACGAAGGGCTCCAGTACGGGATCCTCGACTTCCTCAAGGAGTCCACCTGGAACGCGTCCACCGGATCGCTGACCTGGCCGCGGCAGAACGTACTCAACTACCCGGAAGTTGGTGAGCGGATCTACTCGAATGAGACACGCAGCGGGCTGTTCGAGTGGTGGACGATGCCCCCCGGTGGCGTCGTCGAGTACCTCAAGACGTGCACTCCCGGAAGCACCTGCGACGAGGAACGCGAGGTCGTCGACAATCCGGTCTGGCACCGGTTCAACTCCTTCGCTCAGTACAACGGCGAAATCCCGGGGGCCCTGTTCCACGGCGGCACGGGCAATGCGATCCCCCGCTTCGCCGACTACGTCACCTGGATGGACGAACGCTTCCTCGATCCGATCGCCACGGTAAGCGCAGGAGCCAATGGGACCAGCCGATTCACAGAGCTCGGCGAGTGGCTCTCGACGAATGACGTCCCGGACATGGAGAGGGCCGACGGGCTCGGGGTGTTCGGACGCCAGATGGTGTTCGACAACAACTTCCTGCGCCCCGACCCGATACACGGGTTCGCCTTCGACAGCGGCACGGGCGGGATCACCCCCGTCAATCTCCTGACGGCGACAGGCTATCACCCGAGCGACCCGGCGCAGGGCTTCGTGCCCGACACGACGCCGGGACCCGCCGAGTGGATCGAGCAGGTCTGGAATTCCGGTGCAGCCGGATTACCGACCGCGCCGCCGGGCGGGCCGCAGGACGGGATCTGCGTGAACAACACGTCCGGTGCGTGGCCCGAGCTCGTGCTCGACCTCAACGCCTTCGGCCTCAACGCCGGCTCGTGGTACGCCCTCGGCTTCTTCGCCTGGGGAGACGGTCAGGAGTACCGGGTCCAGGTCGACTGGAACACGGCAGCAGGCGCCAAAACCACAGGTGGCTACCACCGGGTCGCTCCGGCGTCGGGGAGCTGGAGCGACTACAAATCCATCGTGTTCAAGGCCTGGACCGGCGCCGGAACCGGTCCCGGCGAGGCCGAGCTGGCGTTCACCACGCGGTCGAGCGCGCCAACCAGTTGTATTGCCGGCCTCACCCTGACGGAGATCGACGGGTCGTTGCGGGCCGTCAAGGGAGCATCCGATCCGACGCTCGCGAACATGCTCTCCCTCGCGAGCCAGTCTCCGTTGGACTACACAGTGACCCAGGCGGTCGCTCCAAAGTGGGAGCCATACTATGCGTGGGATCCAGCCGCGTCAGGGGCTACCGCTACGAGCGGGCCAGGCGATCGTCGAGTGGACCAACGGAACCGCCCCCTCAGGACCGGTGTTCGTCGACTGGGCCTCGGCCACACACGTCGGCATGCAGCCTCTCACGAGTGGAGGACCGGTGAACGAGAAGACCGCCGGCGACCGAAACTGGGACATCTATCAGGAAGAGTACTGGGGGCTCGGTTTGGTCAACTCAGGCAACCGAGTCGCGGCGCCGGTGACCGAGATCCTCGACGTCTACGATTCCTCGGTGAATGCCGCGGGCGATCCGCTTACCGGCATCCTCTCCACCCGGTACTTCGGGCTGTTCAGGGGCCTCAGCGAGTTGCGCGGCAGCAACACCGGGCTCGGGTTGTTCGACGCTGGACCACCGGCCACGATCACGACCTATAGTAACCAGGAGCACGTCGAGAACTACGTTTGCCGCGCGTCGGACGAGATCCACAACTTCGACTACGGCCTCGGGACATTCAGCACGGGCCTGCACTCCCAGCCCTGGAACGTCGATCCGACGCGGTATCATTCCGGCTGCACTGCCGACCCGACCGCCATGAGACTTCTGATCCACTCGGACATGCTGACCACCGTCCACAACGGCCGGTACGAGTACGGCGTGACGATGAGCAATAAGCCGGGGACGATCGGTCCACCGTTTGCGTTCGATGGCAACGTCGTCACGGTCACGACGTGGAACTACGAAGAGGCGATGGGTTTCAAGGAGGCGATGGTCGCCGACTTTTCCGGCAATGGATACGAAACCATCGGCGTGACCTGGTGGCTTCCCGCAAGTTATCGGTACTGGGCCGCCAAGATCGCCGGAGACGAGCGCCTGGTCGCCGGGTACAGCGGCACTTTTCCCAGAGACTCGCTCGAGCCGGTGATCACCGACCGCTGGCGTTACAAGGCCGCCGTGGGCAACTGCTTCTGGAACCCTGGCTGGGGCGAACTGGCCCTATGGCAGGTGTGCGACGCAGCGGTCGATCCTCACTGCGGCGACACCTACCCGTGGACAGCCCTCGTGCCTGGTGCCGGCCGCAGCTACGGCGCCGAAGAGGACACTGCGGTCGATATGGCGTCGGCGTCGTTCGATCCGGGCCCCGTACCGCTTGAGCCGTCCTGGGACACCTCAGTGTCAGGTGCGCTCACCAACCCTGTTGAGTACCGCGTCCGGCTGCGCTACTACAGCGACTCCGCGTGCCGCCATCGATCACGTTCCAGGCGGCCGCCGCTTCGGGAACGCTGTCCCCGATCTACGCTGCCACGGTCACCACGTCCACGATCGCCTGTGCGGATCCGGGTGCCTGCGGAGGCCCCTACTACGTGATCGAAGCCGAGGCAGGCCTGGGCCTGCCGCCAGGCCCGGCCGATCCGTGGATCAACGTCCGGCCGATCGTTCTTTCTCATGGGGCGACCATCGACGTCCTCAGCCTGCAGCAATCCACCCCGCCGCTCGCCTTCCCCAGCACGGTCGAGTATCAGTGTGGCGACTGGAATGTCTATCCCTGATCGCGTGGTCTCATTCTGTCTGGGCCTGGCCCTGCTATCTCCACCGCTGCCACCCGCTCTCAGCGTTTCGGCGCGTTCTCCGGTACACGTACCGCGTCGACGATGCGGGGATCCGGGATCTGTGGTTCGCCCTTCACCGATTCGCACAGCTCGAAGGCCTCGGTGACCGTCTTCTCGTCCCCCTCCAGGGCCAGCACGACAGCACCCTCGGACCCGGCGACACCACCGGAGGCGATGTGTACGGCGGTGACCCCGGTGAGAATCTCGAGTGCCTGGATCTCCGTCACCGCTTTGGCCGTGACCACCGGCATCAGGCCGGCCGCTGAACCCATGGTCAGATCCCACAGGTGATTGCCCGAGGCAAAGTGAGCGTCGATGACCGAGGGAATGAGCCGTTCCAGACTCACCGGGGAGATCCAGTGGCAGCCGCGGGCGGTCAGAGTTCCCCAGATTCCACCCACAGTACCTCCCGCGCCGTCGCCAGCCATGACGCCGATGTTGCCCTCGGGATCGACGGCGTTGGCCCCTTTGATCGAGACATCTTTGGCCTCCATCTGACCGAGGGCTTCCGGGGCCGTCACCTCGACGAGCTTGCCGTCGCGCAGCACCCACGGTCCCACTTGGTCGTCAGGGTGGACTCCTGACAGCCGTCCCTGCGTGATGATGCCGGCCGTGTAGTTGCCCTTGGGGCCCGCCTCGCCGGTGATCTCCTCCAGCAGGTAGGACGGGGTGATACCACGGGAAACGATGAGCCAGCCGTCCCTGAGCACTCTCTGGATCTCAGGTATCTGCTGAGTGCCTTTGGCGATGAGCCGTTTGCCCTCGTTCGGCAGCAGCACGACGACGGCGTGGAAGCGGTCATCCCGGGTACCTTCAAGAGGTCTTCTGAATGCTGAAGTGTCGTAGAACATGTCGTTCCTTCGTGTGAGTGGTCGGTGGCCTACCTTACCGATGAGAGAGACGTCGTCAGTCACGTGGGTTCGGGTGCACCACCAAACTTCAATGAGCAGAGACAGGCGCCGCAATTCAAGCCGCGAGAAGTCAGAGCGCCATCACATCAGCCAGGAAACCTATGAGAATACTCTACCTCGATCTTGACGCACTCAACCCGCGGCACCTGTCCTGTTACGGGTATCACCGCAATACCAGCCCGGCGATCGACGCCGTTGCCGCCGAGGGATTGCGCTGCACCAATGTCTACACGCCAGACGCCCCCTGCCTGCCATCGCGCACCGCCTTCTACCAGGGGCGATTCGGCATTCAGACCGGTGTGGTCGGCCACGGTGGCACGGCGGCGGACCCCAAGCGCGAGGGGTGGGACCGGGGCTTCCGTTCCTGCTATGAGGAAGCCTCGTTTCCGCGACTGCTGCAGAAGTCCGGCCTGCACACGGCCATGATCTCGCCTTTCGGTCAGCGTCATGCAGCGCACCAATTCTACGCCGGGTTCAACGAGATCCACAATACGGGTCAGGGCGGCATGGAGCCGGTGGCGGTGGTGCAGCCGGTGGTCGATCGCTGGCTCGACCAGCACGCCGCCGAAGGGGATTGGTATCTGCACGTCAACTACTGGGACATCCACACACCGTACCGAACACCGGACGACTACGGCAATCCCTTTGTGGACGATCCGGTGTCCGATCTCTTCACCGACGAGCTCATCGAGGCCCACGTCCAGCGCTACGGCCCGCACTCGGCCCAGGATCTGGGCATGTACACCGACAACAACACCGAGCGATTCCCGCGCCTGCCGTTGCGGATCACCGACGGGGCAACGTTGAAACAGTGGCTGGACGGGTACGATGTGGCCATCCGTTACGTGGACGACCAGATCGCCACCATCGTCGGCAAGCTCAAGGCGGCGGGGGTGTACGACGACACGGCGATCATCATCTCGGCAGACCACGGTGAGAACCAGGGTGAGCTGGGGATCTACGGTGAACACGCCACCGCCGATGCCGGCACCTGCCGGATCCCGATGGTGGTCAAGTGGCCGGGCGGCGTGGCCGGCGCCGTGGACGAAGGATTCCACTACAACATCGACTGGGCGCCCACGTGTCTGGAGCTGTTCGGCAGCCAACAGCCGGTGCCGGACCTGTGGGACGGGCAGAGTTATGCGGCAACGGTGCAAACCGGGGCGGGACCCGGTCGCCACGAACTGGTGGTGAGTCAGTGCTGCCACGTGTGCCAGCGCAGCGTGCGTTTCGACCGGTGGATGTATGTGCGCACCTACTGCGACGGCTTTCATCCCTTCGCGCAGGACATGCTGTTCGATCTGGAAGCCGATCCCCTGGAGCAGGATGACGTCGCCGCAAAGCACCCCGAGGTCGTACGCGAGGGAGCCTACCGGCTTATGAACTGGCACGACGCCCAGATGCAGAAGATGGCCGTCCACTGCAGCGACTCGGTGGATCCGCTGTGGACGGTGGTGCGCGAGGGGGGGCCCCATCACGCGCTGCACGACCCGGAGCGGAGCCCGCTGCCGAAGTACCTGCAGAGGCTCGAGGCGACGGGGCGCGCCAGCGGCGCCGCCGAGCTGCGCCGGAAGTATCCCAACCTGACATGAGGCGAAGCGGGTCCAGGCACGCTGTGGCCGCCATCGCTGCGGCGCTGCTGTGGATCTCCTGCGCGGAGGAGGGTGACAACGATGTCGGCACACCCCGGACCCTCGTCATCTGGGACTTCGGGGGCGTGCCCGGGCACGAAGCCTGGATCCGAGGGGCGGTGGACAGTCTCGACGCCGCCCGCGACGACCTGCACATCAAGTTGGAGACCCGCGACTGGGCGACGCAGCGGGAGAGTCTGATCAGCTCCACCGTGGTCGGCGAGGGGGCCGACATCGTTCGCGTGCACCACAAGTACGCGGTAGAGTTCGGCGAGCTCGGTGGCCTGCTGGCGCTGGACAATTTCGCCGACTTTCCCCAGGTCAGGTCGAAGCTGCTCGACAATCTCTGGGACCACGTGGCGTACGATGGTCAGCACTACGGCGTACCCGTCTCCATGCTGCCCTTCATCATGCCGGTGAATCGCCACATGCTGCAGGCCCATGGGCTGGACGTTCCGGCGACCTGGGAAGACATGTGGGACATGGGACCGGCGTTGAAGGCCAGCGGCATCCACACGCTGACCATGCCTGCCGGACTGAACCTCGATACGGCCTATCGGTTTCTGGCGCTGTTCTACCGGGCCGGCGGTCGGCTGTTCAACGACGACTGGACAGCGGCGGCCTTCAACGGGCCCGCAGGTCTGGGTACACTCAAGTTCCTGATCCGGATGAAGGATGCCGGTTTCTTTCCCGCCGCCAGCACGGCATACCGTTCGGATGAGAACGAGGCCCACTGGAGCACGGAGAAGGCGGCTCTGGCGATCGAGGGTCCCTGGTGGCAGAGCGTCGCCGCCGACCACTTCGGCTTCGATCTGGCCAAGCTGCAGCTGGCCCAGGTCCCCCGGCCGCAACGGCTGCTCGAAGACAACGAGTCGAAGACCCTGATCGACGTCGTCATGGTGGCGATCACGGGATACACGAAAGCGCCGGACGCGGCCTGGGAGGTGGTGAAGGCCCTCGCCGTGGAGGACCCTGTGTGGCATCGGCCCGACCCGTCGATGGGTGGTATGTCGACGCACAAAGTCGCCTACGGTCCGGGTGTGGCGTCGGACTACATGGATCTACCGGTACTGGCCGAGGCTGGCGCCAACGGCCTCGGATGGCCCGGTCATCCGGCGATCACGGAGATCCAGCGCCATCTCGCCGACGCGGTGAACATGGCGCTCACCGGTACGATGGATCCGCAGCAGGCGCTGGACCACGCTGCCGCCGAAGTGAACGAGATTCTCGCCGACTACTGAAACCACAGGACGGCACCAGGAGAGGGACATGCTCAGCGACGATCAGCTCAGCCACTTCCGCCAGCAGGGGTACGTCATCGTGCCGGACGCCTTGAAGGACCTCGGGCAGGAACGAGTGCGGCAGGCCTTCAACGACGCGCAACGGCAGACGGAACCCGCCTGGCGCGAGTACCTGGCCAGCGAGTCGACAAAAGGCGTGTACGGCCGGGGGCCTTCAGCCCACGTCATGGTCGACATGTGGCAGCACGATGGCCTGTTTCTCGATCTGGCCGATAACCCGGCCGTGATCCCCGCTCTGCAACAGGTGGTCGGCCCCGACCTGCAACTCACCGAGGCCATCGGCCACATCCATCCGGCAGATACACCGGCCCATATCGAGTGGCACCGGGACTGGCCGCCCTGGAGCCATCCCACCCAGGCGCTGAAGGCCAAGGTCTTCTATTTCGTCGACGACATCGATGCGGACATGGGCTGCTTCAGCATCGTGCCGGCAAGTCACGCCTGGCCGGAGGATCCGCCGGGCTCGACCAACTCGTTTCACACCGAGGCAGAGCGCGCCGAGCGGACCCCTCAGTACACCGGAGACGAGCTGGAGGACATGCCGGGCCTGCAGAAGGTGACGGCCGCGGCGGGTACGGCGGTGATCTGGAACGTCGCCCTCTGGCACACGGCCACGGCCAACACCAGCAGCCGGGATCGTCGAATCCTCGTCTACGGCTACACCCATTTCTGGGTCAAGCAGTGGGAAGACCGCCGGCCGCCAAAGGCGATGATCGAGTGGGCGGATTCACCCCACCGGCGCCAGTTGATGGGGATCCACGCGGTGGAGGGCCGGGCGGCCTGGGATCGCCGGGATGTGCCGTACTTGCCCGAGCACCAGGCGATCGCCGATGCCAAGCCATTCTGAGCACTCGGGTGGCGGCTCTCAAGTTGACGGTCAACAAGTTGACTAAGTAAGTTAGTCATATGCCAACACATCAGGTTAACATCCACGAAGCCAAAACCCACCTGTCCCGCCTCATTCAGGAGGCACTCGAGGGCACCGAAGTCATCATCGCCAAGGGAAACCGGCCTGTTGCCAGGCTGGAAATACTGCCTGAGGGCAAACCCGAACGAAGGATCGGCGGCAGCGCCGGCCTGGTGATTCGGATGGACGAAGATTTCGATGCCTCCCTCGACGACTTCGCATCCTACAGCGAATGAAACTCCTCATCGATACCCATGTGTTTCTGTGGGCTGTGCACGGTGACCCGCGTCTCAGCAAACCGGCCAGGGAAGCGTATCTGAATCGTCGCAACGATCTCTACGTGAGTGCCGCCAGCTTCTGGGAGATCGGCATCAAGGTCAGCCTCGGCAAACTCGAGTTGGCCTCCGGATGGCTCGAGACACTACGGCACGAGATGGAAGCGAGTGGCTTGAGGCTGCTGCCCGTGGAACCCGAGCACTGCGCCAGTCTGGCGTCTCTCCCGTTCCATCACCGAGATCCGTTTGACCGGTTGCTGGTGACACAAGCACTGAAGGAGGGCATGTCCATCATCACGGCAGATCGCAAGCTCGCCGAGTACGAGCCGGCGTGTGTGTGGTAGGTAGGCAGGTGGAACTGGACATCGTTGAGTCCCGGGTGCATTCTCGAGTAGGGAGTCCGGCCCGTCTGCCACGCATTTCCTCTGAGACGTACAGGAGTCGACGATGAGCTTGTCCGTGCACCAGGAATCCGATCTGGTCGTCGTGGGGAACTCCTCTGACGATCCCTTCGCCATCGACGTGGCCTTTGCCACGGGACAGGGCGAAGACATCGCCGATCTGATCAGCATGAAGAGATATGCCAACTCGGAATTCTGTCCCAGGTTCATCTCGGATGAGCGGGACTTTGCCGAGATCGGCAACAAACTCGAAGGCAAGCAGGTCATCATCGTCAGCACCAGCAATCTGATGCTGAGCCGTCAGAGCTTGGCTATGCGCAACCTGCTGATTGCCCGGGCCGCCAAGGAGAACGGTGCCGCCGCCGTGGTCCTCGTCGAGCCGGATCTGTATTACAGCGCCCAGGACCGGGGGCCCCGCGCCGACGCGGTGGACACCGATTCCGAACGCAGCGCCAGCGACCTAAAGAAGTTCGACGGCCAGCCGTTTACGGCAAAGCTGTATGCCCAGATGCTGAAGCTGTCAGGTGTCGATCGGGTGGTGACGGTGCACAACCACTCCCACGCCGTGCAGAGCATGTTCAGTGAGGTTTTCGACGGCGGCTTCCACAACCTGATTCCCTACGAGATCTACATCGACTACCTGTTGAACTCGAATATCGTAGACTACGGAGAGGGTGGTGAAGGCCTGGCGTTGTGCGCGCCGGACAGGGGAGCCCGGGATTTCGTCAAGGGGCTCTTCACCGCTCTGGGACTGCCCAAGGCCAGGTCCGTCCTGCTGGAGAAGGAGAGGACGGGAGAGCGCGAGGTGGAGATCAAGCTCGACCCCGAGAGTGAGTCCACCCTCGATCAGCTGGACGGTCACGACATCGTGCTGTTCGACGACATGGTCCGCACCGGCTCAACGGTGGTGAAGTCCTGTCAGCTGCTCAAGCAGGCCAACCCGGGCAAGACCGTGTTCGCCGTCACCCACTTCTACGCCAGCGAAGAGGGTCGAGAGAAGATGGCCAACACCTCCATCGACGAGATCCTGGCCCTCAATACGATCCCGACGATACTCAACCGCGACGTGCAAGGGCGGCTGCGCCGGAAGATGGTGGTCCTCAAGATCGAGAAGTGGCTGGCGCGCAATCTCTGTGAGATTCTGGGCGTGGCCGCGCCAGAACAGTCGAGCCTCTACCAGATCGACATGTCCTCGAAGAACCGGCGTTTTCAGCACAAGATCTGGATGAGCGAGGAGCTGAGGGGGCTGAACAAGGCCTGACAGGGCAGCTGGGCGATCCCGCCAACGGCCATCACGGCGCGAACTTCTGAATGCGCCGGTTGCCCACATCGGCCACATATATGAAGCCATCGTCGTCCACGGCGATGGAGCCGGCAAGATCAGAGTATGTCTGGCCACCGAGGAAGTCGAACTCACCCTCAGTAGCCCCTTTGTGGCCCCATTGAGTGAGGTAGTTCCCCTCCGTGTCGAACACTTGAATCCGAGAGTTGCCAGCGTCGAGGACGTAGAATCTGCCGTCCCGGCTGACATCGAATGACAGCGGCGCTGTCAACTCGCCGTCGCCGTTTCCCAGCCCCGCGCCGATCGCGGCACCATCAGTTGACGTCGGCCAGTCAATTCTGCCCGTGGCGGTGAATCCGGCTGCTCCCACTCGAATACTGTTGCCCTGCACCATGCAGAGACCGAGCATATCTCCCCCTGTTGGGCTCTCCCAGGTTCGGATCTCTGCGACGGGGCCGTCCAGATGCAGTGAGCGTAACTCGGAGCCATCGGCTGCGAAGGACCGCGCCGTCGCACCTGTTGCGAGACCGACGACGTCTCCGAGGGAGACTGTACTCGCCCACTCCGGAGGCGTGTCCATGAACTCCGACCAGTAGACCGGCGTCGTTGCCCGAATGTCCTGCGTACCTGCGCCGAGTTCGGCCGAGAAGGAAAAGGGAAAGCCTGGCAGAAGCGGGAATGGTGATATTGCCAGACCTGTATTCCTGTCATCGCCAATATATGCCCACGCCATCTCGACGCTCTGTGACTCGGGTCGCATTGTGAAGCTGACACGCGCGTAGGTTGGACTAACACGCGAGCCCAGAGTCACCACGGTTCTCCCCGACACAATCGAGAGTGTGGCCTGGTATGTCACGCTCTGCCAGTCCTGCCCCCCCGAATAGCGGAGCGTAGTCGGTGCGCCAAGCTCACCCCCTGAACGTTCGAGGACGACACGGCCGTCCTCGACAAGGTCTCCCTGCAAGCCAGTAGGATCGGAGGAGGGGTCGAGAGTTACCACGGGTATGCCGTCGGCCACGACAGCCATTCTGTGCAAGAAAGCCAGCGCCGTGGCGAACCCACCCCCACTTGAGGATGTCTCCAGGTCAACGTCCAACCTGCTTTGAAAGAGAGCATCGGTTCGCAGACTCGGTCCAGCATCCTCGAACAGAATGAAGTCTGCATTGCTGGCTGCGATCATGCCCGACGCCGTTCGTCCAGCAGTTCTCACGTCCTCCTCGATTGCGAAGCTGGTAAGCCTCCGGCCCACCGGATCACGCGCTGTACTCACCGAGTGCTTCCGGAATCGAACAGGCGAGACATCGATCACTTCACTGTCATCGATCACCACCCCGTCCTGCGAGAAGTGAAGTAGCCGCACCCGTGAGCCCTCGTTCACAATTGCACTCAACTACCCGGGCTCTTCGACATAGAGTCGCACGCTTGCGCTGTCGGGAATCTCCATGGGCCAGGACGACAGCCACTCGTGGATGCCGCCACCTTTGACGACACCGGGTAGCCGCTCAGCCAGTAACGTCAGCACTTCTACCCGGTAACTGTACCGCCTGTCTCCATGCAATCCTCTATCGACGATGGAGGTCGATGATGCATCGCGGACCTCGCCGACGAGCACATCACCTTCCTCGCGGGAGGATCTCCAGACCTCGTAGGCCTCGAATCTGGGCCCGTTGTAGACCGTCCAGCGCACCGTGGCCGTTGCTGTGGCGGCATCGAACCGAAGGTCTTGGATGACGACCCCCTGCAGCTTTATGGCCCGAGGATTGACCTCGTTCGAAGATGCCTCAAGGCCGTCACGGGTGACGACGGAAACCCGGTACGTGAACTGACTGAGGAGAGAAACCGTGTCCGTGAAGGATACGGTCCTGGTGTCGTACATCCGCGCGAGAGTGTCCACGCTGGACAGATCCGAGCGTGTTCGTAGAACCAGATACTCGGCGAACCGACCTTCAGCAGCAGTCCACGACAACTGTACCGTACCCGTGCTGTCATCGGTGACGGCGGTCAACGTCACCGCCGGCGTCAGCTCGGGATCGAGCGGATTCTCCCGCTTGGCGTCGTGGCTGCAGCCCAGCAGGGCCAGCAGGGCGATGAGTCGGATGGATTTCGGCGCCCTGCCGCTGCTCAACGCCGGACTGGCACGAATGCCCACCCCGCAACTGTCGCTGGCGGCCTGGCCGATCCTCTATTCCATCATCCTCTTCTTCCGTGGACCCGGCATCGCGCTGCCCGAAACCGTCATCGCTCTGCTCAGACACGCCGAGGATCTGCCGCCCCTGCGGCGCTTCTGCTGGTGGGTGGCGGGTGTGTCCACGACGCTGCTGGCCCTGGTCACACTGACGCCGGTTTTGCCCCGATACCTGCACCACGTGGCCGGCGTCAGCGGCCATCTCGCCGACCTCGTGATGACAGGTGTACTCGTCGGTGCCTTCATCCCGGCGCTGGCAGCGGTGAGCAACATGTTCCGCGGGATCCTCATGACAGGGCGGGCGACTTCCCACGTCTACTGGGGGATGGCGGCGTATTTCGTGGCTACCGTCATCGGCATCGGCGCGGGTGTCGTTCTGCAGACCCCCGGTATCCTCACCGCAAGTCTCGTCTTCACCACGTCTACAATCGTTGAGATCGTCTATCTGGGGGTCAACGCCCGAAGGCTGCAGCGCCGGCGTTGGCCCGCCTCAGTCCCTGGCCAGGGTCAGGATTTGCGCCGAGGGAGTGTTTCATGATAGTACTGGCTGGAAGGAGGAAGCAGACATGACTTCTCGAGAGCGAATGCTCGCCGCCCAGCGCGGTGAGCGCCCCGACCGCGTGCCCGTGTCGCCCTTCGGGCTGGGGCATCTGGATCCGCAGAGCACCATCGCCGCCGAACTGATCGCGCGCACCGACCCCTTCCTGAGTGCCGGCCTCGGGGGCAACACTTTCGCCGGAACCGCCGTCGAGACCACCGTTCAGCAGGTGGGAGACGAAACGGTAACCCAGATCCAGACACCCTCGGGACCTCTCGTGCAGCGCTATCGCCGCACCGACATCACCGGCTGCATGGTCGAGTTCCCGTGCAAGACGGCAGCCGACGTCGAGGCGTACCTGGCGATTCCCTTCGTCGCCGCCGTGCCCCAAGTGGAGGGATTCCTCGAGCAGCGCGCCAGGATCGGCGACGACGCGATCCTGCTGGCCGGCATCGGCGACGCCATCTGTTTTCCGGCATCGATCCTGTCACCTGAGGACATGTGCCTGCTGTCGATAGATGTCCCCGACCTGCTGCGCCGCTGCGTGCAGGTGGCCCACGAACGCCTCATGGTCTACGTCGAAGCGGCCTGTCGCGGCGGTGTCGATGCCTGGCGTATCGTCGGCGGCGAGTATGCCACAGAGCAGCTCGGCCCCGACGGTTTCGACGACCTCGTCAAGCCCTGGGATACCGAGCTCGTCTCCCTGATGCACGATCATGGCGCCCTGGCCTATTACCACAACCACGGGTACGTCGACATCTACCTGGAAACCTTCGCCGATCTCGGCATCGATTTTCTGGATCCGCTGGAGGTGCCACCCTACGGCAATGTCGACCTCGGTGAGGCCCACCGTCGCATCGGTGATCGTGTCTGCCTGGTGGGTGGCCTCGACGACATGGAGGTGCTCGAGACAAGGGACGAGGCCACCGTCCGGCAGATGGGTCGCGCCCACCTGGAGTCCGTTGGACACGAGAGTGGATTCTGTCTGGGCGGGACGGCGTCAGGGACCTACACCGAAGTGGCGGCGCGAAACTTCGTCGCCCTGGTAGAGGAATCAGAGCGCTTCTGCAACTGAGGTCCGCTGGAGTCAGCTTCTACCGGTGCCAACGCTCCCGCAGGTACTCCAGGTAGAACAGGGCATTGTCGACGGGAACGTTGCTGGGAATGTGGTTGCCCACGGCAAATACAAAGCCGTTGCAGCGTTCGGTAAGGGCCAGACTGGCGTCGATCTCGACGGCGATCTGTTGTTGCGTACCGAAGGTGAGGGTGCGGCAGTCCACCTTGCTGCTGACGATGACGTGGGTGTCGCCGAAGGCCTCGACGGCGGCCTCCAGCGACGTCATGGGCTCGAAGATGAATCCATGGGCCCCGGCAGCGGCCAGGTCCGGCAGGAACTCGGTGTAGGTGGCATCGGCGCAGAAGAGGACGAGTTTCCCGGCTTCACGCAAAGGCTCCCACAGTTTCTGGTAGCGCGGGAAGATGGCCGACCGGTAGAAGTCCGGGTGCATGAAGGGACCTTCCGACCAGACCATGTCGTCATGGCAGATGAAGGCCTCGATGGAGGTCTCGGCCTGCGCCTGGTAGTGGTGCAGGGAGAGGCGGAAGAAGCCATCGATGACACGCTCGAAGCGCTGCTGATCGGCGGCGGCTTCCAGCAAGCGCTCCCAGCCAAAGGTCTGAATCATGCCGGAGACGATGGTCTTGTAGTAACCGCCGGGAAACACCTGTTCGGGATGATCGGCGCGCCCGCTGCGATAGCGCTCTTCGTAGTAGTCGACGAGCTCGCCTGAATCAGGCAGCCCGTATTCTGCAACTGCATCGAATGCCCAGACCTGTTCCACGGAGGCAAACGGGCAGGTTACCGTTTCGCGGCGATCGATGCCGCCCTCCAGAAACTCGGCGTGGCCCATGTCGGTGACCCGGCCGCGTTGCTCCCATGGCACCGGACCATCATTCGTCGACCACAGAAAGTCGATGTCCCAGGCTTCGTGGAAGGCCTGCCAGGCGTCGGTGTCGGTGCGTGGGTCACGCCCGGTGACGGCGCGAACCAGGGCGTAATTGCTGCAGTACTCCGTATGCGCCAGGCGCGCCGCCGGATCCCGACGCAGCGCCGCCATGCCGATTTCGTAGCTCATGTAACGCGGCCTTCTAGCGCCAGCGGGCGCAGTAGTCGCTCTCGCGATGAGCGTCGACCATTTCCTGATCCAGCGGGTAGCTGCCCCAGCGTCTTGTCGCCTCGACCATGGCCCGATAGTTCTCCGGCTTCACGGCGGGATGGATGGAGTTGCTCGAGGCCAGCACGAAGCCGCCACCGGGGGCCGCTTTGGCGATGGTTTCCTGCACCGCCGCCTCGACTTCTTCGGCTGTGGCGTTGGGCAGCAGCTCGGTACAGTCGATGTTGCCCATGACGGCGATGCGGTCCCCGTATCGGGCCTTCACCTCACCGATGTCCATGCCCGCCAGGGGCTCCAGCGGGTCGATGGCATCGATACCCGCCTCGTCGACCATCATGTCGAGAAGCGGCCAGATATTGCCATCCGTGTGTTTGATGAAGGGCACGCCGGCCTCGTGGGCGACATCGACGCTCTGCTTCAGGTAGGGCAGGACGAACTCGCGGAAGTGGTTGGGTGACATGGACGGCCCGTGGGTGGCGGCGTAGTCGTCACCGGAGACGATGACGTCGGCGCCCAGCTCGATGGCGTTCTTCATCATGCGGATCTTGTAGTCCATCACCAGCCGCGCCAGGTCGTGGACGAAGTCAGGCGCTTCGATGTAGGCCATGAGCAGCCGGTCCATACCGCCGAGCAGATAGTGGGAGAACTCGAAGGCATCGTGGGTGCAGAAAACGATGGCCCGCTCGCCCTTGAAGCGTGACACCGCTGAGCGCAGTCCCGCCAGGCGGGCGCCGTCGTCGGCGTCGGGAGGGGTGTAGGCGGCCAGGTCCCCGGGACCGGCGATGGGACCACTTTCGGGATAGGGGATGCCCACGTCCGTTTGACGCCAGACGACCTGCCAGTGATCGGCCGAGGCCTCGCCGATGCCCTGCATGCCGATGTCGTCGGCCTGCACGGGGGTCAGCGGCGTGTCCTCGAAGACGGTGATGCCGTCGAGATCCTCGGCTTCGACGAAGTCTTCGAGGCTGGCAGCACCCCAGGCTGAGCGCGTGGGCTCGTTGACGATGAGCTCCCAGATGGGAACACGGTCCGGCTGCTGCCGTTGGAGTGCCGCGAGAAACCGCTCTCGTCCGTTCATTGTCACCTTTCAGGAACAGTTCGACCAGGGGATGTCCAACATCCGGCGTCGGGTAATAACGGATAATCATCCCCAACCGCGCACGTCGAGGCAATCGGCCCGGGCAGAAGGTCTCTTACTTCAGCAGCGAGATCTGGTGTGTCTGTCGTACGTCACCCGTCTGCAGCCGCACGAAATACCGGCCGCTGGCCAGTGCCCGGCCGCTGTCGTCAGAGCCGTTCCAGACGACGGTATAGGCGCCAGCCGTCTGTGCGGCGTTGACGAGGATGCGCACGCGCTGACCGACGGCATTGTAGACCAGCAGCTCCACATCGGCAGCGCCGGCCAGCTGATACGGGATCGTCGTCGACGGATTGGCGGGGTTCGGGTAGCTGGGTAACAGGGCGTCCCTCGGTGGGGTGCCAGAATCCAGTTCAGCGATGGCGGCGACGATGGCTCTCCTGGCGGCGCCCTGTCGAAAGCTATCGGCGAAGAGGAAGATGTCCGTCATGTCGACCAGGCCATCCCCGTCGAGGTCAAAGGCCGGGGCGTTGGCGCTGCCAAGGTTTGTGACGAGCAGGAAGAAGTCGGCAAAGTCGAGCAAGCCATCTTCGTTGAAGTCGCCGACGATGACAGGCACGACGGGCTCTTCGGCGGAGATCGTCGCCGTGAAGTGGTCTCCAGGGCGATCCTCCCCACCGTCGGGGGTGACGAAGACAGTACCCCGCACCAGCAGCTCCGCGGAGCCGCTGAAGCCGTCGAGGATCTCGAACTGGACAGATCCCAGAAAACCAGCTCCCTGCCCAGTGGGAGCGCTGCCGGCTTCGGGCTCGACGCCGAGACCGAGACGGCCAGCCACGTCGCTGTCCCAGGACTCGACATCGGGCAGAAAGTCGCCCGTCTCGAAGCTGTCGAATACGTACCGCAACTGTCCGGCGTCGTAGTCGAGGTCGACGCTCCAGCTGCTGCTCAAAGGGGCGTTGTCCGCGTAGAGCTGCACGGTGACGATGTCACCGACGGCGGCCGGCCCGTGAAGGTGTCGCTCCTGATCGCCGACACTGGCGTCGAGATCCAGAGACACGGTGCCGAAGCCCGGCTCTTCGGGGATGTACTCGCCGATGGGCAACAGCGCCGACATCGCATTGTTGCGGCGGTTCCGCTCGGTGAAGAAGGTGCCGCGGAAATTCGTCGCCCACAGGTTCAGCTCGTATTCGCCGATCTCCAGTCGACCGCCGAGATCGGCGTCCTCGATATCGAAGGTGAGGGTGTGCCGGGTTCCAGCGTGGATCGAATCGGCAGCGGACTCGATGATCATCTCCCGGGCGAAGAAGACCTCGCGAAAGGTGGTGGCCACGCGGACCTCCAGGCCGATGCCGAACATGTGCGACACCGGGTCACTTCCGACGTTCTCCACGGTGACGGTGAGACGATGAAAGTCGCCGAAGTCCTCGGTGTCATAGTCGGCAATGACGAGGTCGCCATCGGTCCCGGGGCGACGGCCGTCGTCGACGGTGAGCAGGCTCCAGAGGGTGTCATTGGCAGCCACCGCATCCAGGCCGTGGCCGCGACCGCCAAGGCGGATCGTGGCGCGCAGGTCGTAGGTGCCCGCTGTGAGCTCGTCGGGGAACACCAGATTCAGCGTCTGCGTGTCTCCTGGTGCGAAGTCGTCGATGCTGCTGATCGAGACGCTGGCAGACGTGGCGCGGCGACCGTCGCGCAGAGCGACGAGATCGACGATGATCTGCAGATCGTCCAGGGTGACGTCGCCAACGTGGGTTACTGCCGCCTGGAAACCGGCTTTGTCATTGGCGTAGACCGCTGCGAGTGTGGGTTGCAGGGAGGAGAGCTCGACGTCGAACAACGGCAGGGCACCGGGTTCACCGACGACGAGTTCGGCGATGGCGACATTGTTGTGCCTGTCGAGCTCGTCGAAGTAGGTGAAGCGGAAATTCGTCGCCCACATCTGCAGACGGTATTCGCCATCCGGCAACGGCCCCCCCCGTCTCGCCGTCGACGAGGTCGAAGACGAGTTGACGGGCATCGCCCACCGGCATCACATCTCCCGCCGGCAGCAGGAGCTGACGCTGAAGAAAGACGTCACGGACCGGCGACGTCAGTTTTGCTTCGAGTTCGATGTCCACGTTGTAGGAAAGCGGATCGACGCCGGTGTTGTCCACATCGACGCGCAGCCGATGAGCGTTGCCAATGTCCTCGATTTCATATCCGAGAACGATCAGGTCGGCGCTGGTTCCTGGTCGACGGGAGTCAACTACGGAGAGGTGCGACCACAACGTGTCGTTGCGGGCATCTTCGTCGCGGCCATAGCCGACGGCGCCGAGCCGCAGTGTGGCCCGCAGGTCGTAGTCACCCGGGCCGAGCTCGGGCAGCTCCACTCGCAATGTCTGCAGGTCTCCCGTCACGAAGTCCTCGATGTTGGCCACCGAGGCCCCCGTCGACGCAGCGCGCACGCCGGATCGCTGGACGAGAAGATCGACGATGATCTGCAGATCATCGAGCTCCTCGGAGCCGAGATGCTCGGCATCCACCTCGATGACGGCCTTGTCGTTCAGATAGACCGTGTCAGTCAGGACACGGACCTCGCTCAGGCCGATATCGAGAAGCGGCGCTGTCTGGGCTACGGCGCCGGAGATGGGGACGAACATGGCGGCGAGGCTGAGCAGCAACGTGGTCACCGGACGGTTGTCCGGGCCCGTGCGCCGGGGAGACTGATTGGCTCTGATCATTACGGAGGACCCTCCTGTCAGGATTTCACTTGGTATCAAGTGTTCCTATTTAGATTATCGACAGTTGGGAGACTGAGTTCCGTGATCCGGCTCACGCCGGCGGATCGCCGCGCGCCAGCTCACGGGAGGCGTGCAGCGCGATCGCCCGCGTGCCTCGCGTATCACTCTCGTTCTGCTGCAGCACCTTCGTCCACTTCGCCTTTGCCCCGCCACTGATGGCATCGTAGGCGCCGTGCCTGTGCAACTGCTGTTCGACGTAACGCAGGCGACTGGTGGTGTGCTTCGTGCCCAGATGCCGGGGTTGGGGATGTCCTATATCGGCGAGGAAATCGGCCAGGCCCCAGTCGGCCGTGCCGCCACGCTCTGATTTTTCGTGCCATAGCAACGCCAGCTCCCGAACGTCTTCGTAGAGATCGGCCACGGCGTTTCCAGAGGTGGTGAAGAGCTCGATGGCGCCGAGAGCCTGTCTGGAGTAGGCGAAGATCAGGCGCGACTCGCGGGTACAGCGGGACACCAGTCTGCGCACTTCATCCTCGAAGCGGTTGACGCGCAGATCCTTGGCCAGCGCCGCGTCACCGAAGGCGGGATCGGTGACGATCTGTTCGAAGGTGTCCTCTACGGAGATGCCGAGCACGACGGGAGGTCTGTCGCGCAATCCCTTGATGTCGAGGAAGATGCCGCGCGCCTCGACATCCGGACCGTTCACTCGAAGTCGAACTCGACGAATTCGCCCAGTGCCAGGAAGCCGAGACGCTGGTAGATACTGTTGGAGGTGGGGTTCTCGACATCGGCAAAGAGGGTGCAGAACTGCCTGCCGGACGTCAGGATCTCATCACAGAGGGCGGCAACACACGAGGTGGCGTAACCGTGGCCGCGAAACTCGGCGGGGGTGTAGACGGCGTTGATGGCCAACCCTGTCGGCGTCGGACGGGACCGTGCGGCGAAGGAGACGGGCCTGCCACCGTCTTCCCAGATCCGGTAATTACCATTGGGCAGACGTCTGGAAACAGCGCGCACTTCCTGACCGACGGCGGGGTGGCCGTGGACTTCGAGGTGGAAGGCGTCCGACCAGGTCTGCAGCAGCTCTCGATCGGCGTCGGTGGCGTGACGGAAGACGCCCGGGGCACCGTCGTGCGGGTGAAGTTTTCGCAGTTCATAGACCGTCATGGCCAGCCCCTGCCCGATCTGCTGTCCCGAGAGGCGGGTCCAGGTGTCGGCGAAGGACTCCGACAGGGGGCGTGGCCCGAGAACGCCGGGCGTCGACCTGGAGGAGGCGCGCAGGTGAGAGACGAGGGCCCTCAGTGCGTCCGCATCAGGTGTGTCCTCACGGGCGTGCAGGATGAGGCGGTGAGGCGGGGTCATGACGGCGATGAGGAGGACGTCGCCATTCTGCTCTACGGACGCCAGGAAGGGTGGCTCGACTTCCTCATCCGGGTCACTGATGCGGCCGATCCGATCAGCGACGCCATAGATGAGGCCGGTGAACGCTTCGTTGCGGGCCAGCACGGGCGCGGCACGCTGGAGGAAGCTGTCGCTGCTGTCGTACTCGATGATGTCCATGGGGCAGGCTACCTCCCGGACATCATCTCTCGGATCATCTTTGCCACGTCACCCACGCCCTTGTAGGCGACGATGGTGACGGTGAGATAGAACATGATGCTGGAGATGGTGAACACCAGACTCCAAACGCTCTTCCAGCCAGCTACATCCATTGGGATATCCCCTATTTCATGCCGGCGAAATCGAGCACTCGCGGTGGGTAGCTCTTCTGCGTCAGCAAGGAGCCGACAACCATACCCACACCGCCGAGTACGAGGCTGGCCAGGTTCGTCAGGTTCGAGTTCTCGACGAAGGGCAGGACGGCGGCCGGCACCGACTCAGGGACCATGCTCATGATAAGAAAGTTGAGCGGCCCAAAGGCACCGAGGATCAGGGCGCAGTAAGCGCCGACGGCGTTCGACTTGCTCCAATACAGGCCGAGCAGCACCGTGCCCACGGTACCGGCGAAGTAGATCGTGCCGGTAAGGTACATCCACTTGAAAGCGGTCTCCGGCAGACGGTTGATGAAGAACATGCCGAACAGCGCCAGCAGCAGCGCCAGTACGATCACACAGAAACGCGTCCAGTAGATCTCTTTCTCACTCGACAGCCCTCCCCAGGTCTCATCGGCGCCGCGGGTCTGCTCACTGCCGGCGCGCATGGCCTTGATGGGCGAGATGACATCCCTGACGATGACACCGCTCCAGGCGAGCAGATAGCTGTCGTGAGTCGACATGAAGGCGGCGAACATGCCGGCCAGCAGCAGGCCGGCCACACCCACGGGAAGGATCTGGCCCAGCATCTCGGGCACGGCGGACT
>PBSR01000097.1 GCA_002726335.1 Gemmatimonadaceae bacterium | reverse complement strand
TGGCAATGACGTTGTCGGCTGTCACCAGCGGATGGGTAGGAACGGCCGACCTCTCGCCGAAGATCTCGATGACGCCGAAGGTGTCGACGCCGGCGCCGGCCAGGTGGCCGCCATGCAGGAGTTCGGCCAGGGCGTCCTCGTCGACGATCTCGCCACGCGCCGCATTGATGAGGTAGGCACCCCGCTTCATCCGACCCAGGCGGTCGCTGCTTAGCAACCCCCGGCTCTGATCTGTCAGGGGCAGGTGCAGGGAGACGAAGTCGGCACGCTCGAGCAATTCGTCGAGGCCGACGATCTCGACGCCGAGCTTCTCGGCTTCGGGCGACGGTTTGCCGAGGTCGCGGCGGGGGGCGATCACCTTCATACCGAAGGGCAGGGCCCGGCGGGTGACGGCCATCGCCGAGGCTCCCCAGCCGATGAGACCGAGGGTCCGGCTCGATAGCCGGCGCAGAGCGAGAGACTCGGCCCGGGCCCGGCCGAAGGCGCCGGCGCGCATATGCCGCGCCATACGCGAGATCTCACGCGAGAAGTAGAGGACCATCGCCATCACGTAGTCGGCCATCTCGTCGGTGCAGAAGTCGGGCACGTTCGACACCACGATGCCGCGCTCCGTGGCGCGGGCCACGTCGATCTTGTCGGTGCCATTGCCGAGACGGGAGATCAGCCGGCACTCGGCCAGACTGTCGATGACGGCCGTGGGCAGCGACGCCGAGATGACGCACACCGCGTGGGCGTCGCGCACATGGGGAATGATCTGTTGCACCTGCGCCACCTCGATCTCCACAGGCTTCAGGCCGTAGCGGTCGAAGAGGCGGCGCTCGGTTTCGGCCACCGGGAACATCTCCGCGTTGAGGCGTACCACGCGGGACTCCGAGATTCCTTCCTTCACCAGGCAACCGTCCTCGAGGGGTCGTTTCCGCTGTAGCGCGCGACAAGTGTAGTGTGCACGGCGTGCTGCGAACAACGCTTATACAGGAACAGGGACGCCACACGGCGCCCCCGTTTGCCCAGAAATCCCAGCAACTCTCGCAGCGCATGCTCCCTGCACCAGGCAATTGGCTACCTTTGGCAATGCATGACGCCGCCCACCAACCTTCATCGCTGGAGGAAGAATTGTGGTTGAAGAGGTCAGGATCGGGATAATCGGGGCGGGAAGAATCGCCGATCTTCACGTCCAGGGATACCAGGCGCATCCCGGCGCCAAGATCGTCGCGGTTTGTGATTCTGTTCCGGACGTGGCCGAACAACGCGCTGCCGAGTGGGGGGCGGCGCACTACTACATCGACTATCGGGCCCTGCTTGACAACCCGGAGGTGGATGCGGTCGACATCATTACGCCGCATAATCTCCACGCTCCGATGGCTATCGACGCGCTGGAGGCGGGCAAACACGTGTCGCTGCAGAAACCGATGGCTATCGACGTAACCGAATGCGAAGCGATACTCGCCGCGTCCGAGAGCGCCGAAGGCGGCTTTCGGGTCTTCGAGAACTTTCGCTTCTATCCGCCCTTGATAGAGGCCAAGAGAATGTTGGACAGCGGCGTCATCGGAGAGCCGATATCGATCCGCATGAAGGCGGTGCAGGGAGCGCTCAAGCACGGCTGGGCCGTGCCAAAGAGCACGCTGGCGTGGCGCTACGACGAGGCGCAGAGCGGCGGAGGCCGGGTGGTTTTCGACTACGGGTACCACCTCTTCGCGGTGGCCCTCCACTTCCTCGGTCCGGCGCACCGGGTCTTTGCCTGGATCAACGAAACTCCGAACGAGCAGGGCTGGGTGAGGGATAGTCCAGCGATGATCGTCTGGAAATACCGGGACCCGCGCCGCCACGGCTCCTGGGAGGCGTTGTCGTCCGACGACATGGTGGTGCGCTCCGACTACTGGACGGAGGACGAGTGGTTCGAAATCAGCGGCACCCGCGGCTTCATCTGGGTCAATCGATGCACGGGGAAACTGATGGACCGACCACCTCTGGTGGTCTATGCGGATGGCGAGACGACCGAGACCGGCCTGGATGAGATCGAGTGGGACTGGGCCGCCAGCTTCAGAGACGGAATGGTCGACTTCGTCGATGCTGTCCTCGAAGGTCGGCAGTCGCCCATTGATGGGATCGAGGGACTGGAGATCCTGAAATTCGCCCGGGCTGCACAGAAATCATCCCGCGAAGGCCGCGAGGTCCACCTGGCGGAGATCGTCTAGAGGCCCCGCGGCAGAGCTGTCGCGGTTTATCAAGAGCAGACGGCGGCCGCGTCGTCACACGACACTAGGATATACTAGCCAACGCCTACGGAGAAACGAGGGAGACCATGGAAATCCTGATGGTGAGAATACGCGTGAGACCCCAGCACCTGGAGGACTTTGTCGGCGAAACGATCGGCGATGGCGAAGGTTCCGTTCTGCGCGAACCCGGCTGTCGGCGCTTCGACATAATCCAGGACGAGGATGAGCCGACTAAGTTCGGGCTGTGCGAGGTGTATGATGACGAGGCCGCGGTCGAAGATCATCTTACCCGACCGCATTTTCAGAAATGGCAGGAGACCACGGCGGACTGGATCGCGGAGGACATCGGAGTCTCCAAGTGCAGGCTCGTTTTCCCGTTGGGCGATAGTGACTGGGATTCGGCCCGCAGCGCCAGCGTGAAGAGTGGGGCGTTCGACAGGGGTCTATACGTCATCCATGCGCCGTTGCTGATAGAAGACGATCGAGTCCAGGACTTCATTGACGCCGTTAGCCTGGATGGAGTTGGCTCGGTCAACGAAGAGCCCGGATGCCTGAGGTTCGACGTGTTTCAGAACAGAGAGAATCCCGGCGAGCTCTACCTGTACGAGGTTTATGTCAACAAGGAGGCCTTCGAGTATCACACGCGGACCCCTCACTTCGAACGCTGGTTCGAGACGGTCACCGACTGGTACGCTCCCGGGTTCTCTCTGGAGGATAGCACGGACATCATCAAAGGCCCCAATGTGTGGCCACCCGACAACTGGAACTGGAGCTCGGGTAGACCGGCCAGGTGATATGCTGGATGCTCTACGCCAGGAGCAGCCGAACAAGCCGATCCTGATCAGTGAATTCGGTTCGTGGTGCGTGCGCGGACTGAAGACCGACTACTTCCCCGGTGAGATCTACCAGGCGGAGTTGCTCAAAGCCTACTGGGAGGCTCTTGCTCAGCAGGATCAGGTGATCGGCGGCCTCGTCTGGTGCTTCGTTGACACGGATGTCCATCGCCGCTTCGAGTGGGTCTACGAATACCGGTGCTCATATGGTGTGTACGACAGCAACCGCAATCCCAAGCACGCCGCACAGGTGCTCAAGGGCCTGTGGACGTAGAAAGCTCCCGGGCCCGGCCACGGCGGCTCACGTTCTGACACGCCGCCCGCGAACAACACGACGTCGGGACCAGATCGTGCCTGGCCCCGGTCACCGGCTGTCCAGATCGTTCTCGCTGGCGATGAGCCAGTCGAGCAACTGAATGCGCAGCTGGCGTTCGACCTCAGGGTGCCGGTCCACCAGGTTCACTGTCAGATCAGGATCAGCCTTCACGTCGAAGAGCAGTCTCCTGGGCCAGCCTTTGGCGCGCAGCACGTCGGCGGGAGAGATCTCTCCCCAGGGGATCTCTCCAACTGACTCGAAGTAGACATAGAGCCAGTCTTCAGAGCGAATCGCCTTGGACGCGGTGCCTTTGTATTGGCAGAATTCCATGAACACGGCTGGCCTGACGGAGGTTTTCGACTCCCAGGTCGACCTCAGCGAATGGCTCGAGCCAGCGGCCCGGTCCGGGACCGGTCGTCCCGCCAGATCGAGGATGGTGGCGAAAACATCGCTCAGTTGAGCCAGGTTCTCGATCTGTACACCCGCCGGAACTACGCCGTTCTGCCGAACGATCAGGGTGGAACGCATTACGGGGTCGAACATGACGGGACACTTCTGCCACAGATCATGCTCACCCAGATAGGTTCCGTGGTCACTCACCACGACAAGGATGGTTCGCTCCGACAGACCCAGTTCGGTCAGTGCCTTCGTGAACCACCCGAATTGGCTATCGACGAACGATGCCTGGCCGTCGTAGAGAGCGTGGGCGTGCTGCACCTCCCGTTCGGTCAGGTCCGGCGAGTACATGGGGTTGACGCTGACATCACGGCCGGTGTAATCGGCGTCGAACATCGTGTCATAGGGGGGCGGTGGACGCCATGCTTCGTGCAGGTTGTGGGTCATGTCCAGCCATAGGAAGGTCGGCGCCTCGTCGTGGCCATGGGTGGCCATCCATTTGATGGCTGCCCGCACGTCTGGCGCGACATCTGTGGACACATGACCGTCCTCGGCATCACCGTATTTCAGCGAGTCCCACATCACCCCCGCCAGCGAGTCTGCCAGTTCGCCCCCGCCAATGTTCACGTGCTCGAATCCCTGATCAAACTGTCGCTGTAACCGACCGGTGGACACCGTGGTGTACCCGTTGTCGGCAAGCAGTTCGGTCAGTGTCAATTCTGCCAGCGGTAGGTTTCGACCGTTGATCCGGACGCCGTGTGTGTGCGGGGCACGCCCGGTCAGTATGGTTGCGCGTGATGGCGCACTGGAAGGCATCGGCGCGAAGATGTTGCGGAAGAACACCCCCTGCTCTGCGACGCGGTCAAGGTGCGGTGTCCGCAGTTCCGGCTTGCCCCACGCACCCAGATGGTCGGGTCTGAGAGCGTCGATCATCACGATCACGACGTGGGGTCGAGGAGGCTCCACCGCCCCCGACTGGGTCGCCGTGGCCGCCACAATGAGTGTGGCGACTGCCGAAAGGATGAACCGCTCGAGGTGTCGGTCTGATGTTCGTTGAAATGGTGTAGAAACCCGCATGGGTCCTCCCGTCACTCGGCCTCGATCATGCCGATGACGGCACGCATCCAACCCAGGGCGTAAGCCATGCCGGCGTGCCATGGGGCATCGCAGGCCATCTGCGGCGTATGATCGGGGATGAGGACGCCGTCGAAGCCGTTCTCGTGGTACAGACGCAAGGCCTTGACCATGTCCACATCGCCATCATCGATGAAGGTCTCGTAGTATTCCGGCACGCTGCCGACGACGTTGCGGAAGTGGACGTAGGAGATCTTTCCCTGGGCCGTGTACTTGGCGATGGCCTCGTACACATCCATATCGCCGTCCATCTCGGCGATGGTGCCCTGACAGAACTCGGCGACATTGCAGCGACTGGGCACCAGGTCCAGGAGTCGCTGATACTGTTCCGGTTTGTGCACCATGCGATACGTTCCGCGCAAGGTCGACAGGGGTGGATCTGCCGGGTGCATGGCCAGGCGCACGTTGGCCTCCTCCGCCACGGGCACGAGGTCCTTGAGGAAGCGCTCGAAGCGCTCCCAGATCATCTCCTCGGTAACAATGCCGACGGTTCCCTCCGGGGCTTGCGGGTCGTATTCGGTGCTCCACACCGTGCCATTGGGGATCTCGGTATCCGGTGGCGCCTGGTCCTGGCTGAACGCCGATGCCGTGGCGCCACCGCGAGGCTTGTCGGACATGATGCGGCCCCAGACATTGGCAAGGCTGAAGTTGTAGCCGATGGTGTCGATACCCACCGCTCCCATGGTGCGCAGCAACTCCTTGAGGCCTTCTATCTGCTCGTCGCGCCTGGGGCCATCCAGCAGGACGTCGTACCAGTGGATGACCTCGAAGTTTTCGATGGCGTAGAAGTCCAGTCCCTCGGCGTTCATGCCCTGCTTCAGTTCATCGAGCTCCTCGTAGGTCCACATCTTCTCCGGCGGCAGGCCGCGTCCCTCGCGATGCGAAAAGCCGGGCAGGTGGGCCACCACGTGGGTGGCGCCGGCCTGGACGGCGAAGCGGTAGTTTTCTGGGGTCAGCAGACCGGGGTACATCCCCAGCCCGACCTTCATCTTGCTCATAATCTGTGATCATCCTCGTCCATGATGTGAGCAGGTCTGTTTTTCTATGCCGATTACGCGCGGTTCGTATAGGCCTTGATGATGTCGATGATGAGGGCGATATCGTGCCGGGCTTCAGCCACGGAGGACCGGCAGGCAGCCCCGTTGACGATGCAGTCGTGAAAATGCCGCAGCTCCCGCCTGAAGGGGCTCTCCCACTCGATGGCAGGCTGTTTGGCGAACGACGTTCCGTCCCCATCGATTCCGTGGATGGTCACCTCTGAGAGGATCCCGCGGGCGAAACCGGTGGGATAGGTGAGCAGGACCCGTCGATCGCTGGCATAGACCTCCAGGGTCTCGCGGAAAGCCCATACATCGGGCAGATCGACCCAACTGGCCACACAACGGCAGCCGCCAGGGTAGGCCAGCACAAAGGTGATGGACGACCCGTCCGGCCAGATCTCCGTGTTCACCACTGCTTCCGGCCGCCCCAGCATGAGGCGCAACCCGTACAGATCGTGGATCATGCTGTTGGCGAGGATGAAGAAAGCCCGTTTCGCCTCGGCCGAAACGTCTCCCAGCGCTTCGTCGACCGCCGCCTGGCGAGCCTCACCCATTCTCCGGCCCGCCTCCGGTGGAAAATCATCGAAACGCTTCAGTCTGAACTGCTCCAGGTGCTGCCGGTTCTCCGTATGCAGGTGATTCACCTGCACGAAGGTCACGTCCTCCATGTCCACCACCTCGCGCTGGGCGGCCTCGAAGGCCGGATCAAAGACCTTCATGTAGGCCATCTGCGCCACGGTTCCTGGAGGGGTGGCGGCAATGATCCGGTCCGCCTCCTGCAGGGAGTAACAGAGGGGTTTCTCCACCAGCAGATGCTTGCCGGCCTCCAGCACTGTCACCGCCAGATCCGTCTTCGGATCGGCCGGGCACAGGAGTACGGCATCGACATCCGCGGCCAGCAGATCGCGGACATCGGTCACTGCCAGGGGCACATGAAACTCGCCGGCCACGTGTTTGGCCAGCTTTGCCGACAGATCACACACGGCCACGACCTCGAACTCCTCCTGCAGCGACATCAGCGACGGCAGATGCTGTATCTGTGCGATGCCACCACATCCAACCAGACCGAGCTTTACGGGACTCACAGCGAACCAACCTTTCCCTGGACCCTGGGGTGTCCAGCTTTTCTCGTGTGTGACTTCAGCCAGCGTGTGGCGCCAGATCGTTCCACGTGTCCGCCATCTCGTAGAGCAGTCGCATGGTCCGATCATGGGCCGCCGCCATGGCCAGTCCGGCCCGATGGGCGGCGTCTTTGTCACCTGCGGCAAGCGCCGCGCGCAACTGCGTTGATTGGTGCCGCTGGACCTGGGCGCTGGCCTGGGCCGCCTCTCCCGCCGCCTCGGTGGCCGCCAGATGGCGATCGATCAGGGATTCCACCGAAGTGGCTGGATCCGCCACCACATCGTAGGAACTCGACGGTGGAAAATGATGGGGGTGTCGCTCTCCAGTCTCACTGCGACTGGTGTGTGTGGGCTGCATATGGGGGGTAACCGACAGATACATGACCATCGGCTCGTCGCCGACGGCGCGGACCTTGTGAACCTGGTCCACCAGGGCCACACACATCTCACCAGGTCCCAGCTCCTTCTCGTCCCCGTCGATCGTAAAAAGGGCTCGTCCCTGCAGCACGAGGAAGACCTCGTGCCCCAGATCGTGGCTGTGATACCCCGCCTCCTCGCCGGGTTCCATGCGGGCGAAGCGGGCGCGGATCTGCGGCGTCACCAGGAGATTCCGTATGTCTTTGTCCTGCCGAAAGTCGTATACCTCGAAACTCAAGATTCATCCTCCTCTCAATGCGGAACGTTGATAAGAGCCAGCCATCCTGCTCACAGCGGCCAGGGGCTGCCCGCCATGATACCGCCGTCGACGAAGAGGATCTGACCGGAAACGAAATCAGAGGCTCCCGAAGCCAGATAGATCGCTGTGCCCACGATGTCGTCAGGCGACCCCAGGCGGCCGGCCGGCGTGCGCCCTGTGGCCCAATCGAGCATCTCCTGGTTCTCCCACAACTTGCGGTTGAGGTCGGTCAGAATGAAGCCGGGAGCGATGGCATTGACCTGGATGTTGTGCGGCCCCCACTCCACCGCCAGGCCCTTGGTGAGCTGCCCCAGGGCCCCCTTCGAACTGGTGTATACGGTCACCTTGGCCAGGCCGATGGCGGTGGTGAGGGAAGCGATGTTGATCACCTTGCCGCGCTTCTGCGCCATCATCCCCTTCCCCACTTCCTGACAGAGGAAATAGGCTCCCTTGATGTTGACATCCATCACCTCGTCGTACTGGGCTTCGTCGATCTCCTCGATGGCGCCGCGGACGTTGGTACCGGCCACATTGAAGAGGATGTCGATGGTTCCCAGATGATCGACGACCTTGGCGACGGCGGCCGGTATGGTCGATGTCGCACTGATGTCGAGCTGTACGGCCTGCCCCCGGACCCCCATCTCCGTGATGTCCCCGGCCAGGGCCTCAAGATCCTCGCTACTGCGTGCCGCCACGGCCACGTCCGCACCTGCCTCAGCCAGGGCAAGGGCTATCGCCCTGCCGATACCGCGGCTCGCCCCACTCACCAGGGCCGTTTGTCCCTCGAGATCAAACCGTTTCACCTGCGTACCCTCCTCGCCATTCAGGCAGTGGTCTCCTGTGGATGGATCAGGACCTTGAGCATTTCGCCCTTTTGTGCGCTCACATCGCGAAGCGTGGACGGCAGTTCGTCGAGTGTCACCCGGGTGGTGATCAGGGTCTCCAGATCGAGCTGTGCGCTTTCCAGCAATTCAAAACCTGCCTGGTACGACCGGGGGTACAGCCGCGATGTATGAATCGTCAGGTCCTTGCGGAAGGCGTCCAGTACGGCGACGCCGAGAGCACCCGGATCGGGCACTCCGTAGATGACGATGCGGCCGCCGGGACGGCAGATCTCGATGCTCTGCTGCAAGGTCTGTTCGGTGGCAACACCATCGATGACCACGTCGAAGCCGCCAAGCTCATCGCGCCCCACATCCACCAGATCCTCCACTGACGCGTTGAGAGTACGGTCGACGCCAAGACCGCGGGCCAGAGCCAGCCGGTACTCCAGCATATCGCTGACCAACACCTTCCCCGCCCCCGCCAGACGCGCCACCTGAATCAGCAGCAGACCAATGTTGCCGGCACCGAGTACGGCGACACAATCTCCTCTGCCGATCCCCCCGCGCCGCACCGTGCGCTCGGCGATAACTACCGGCTCGGTCATGGCTCCGTCATCATAGCTGAGGGCTGCCGGCAGGTCCCGCACCATGCTGTCGTCCAGCACTACTTCCTCGGCAAAAGCGCCGTCTCGCCGTACGACGCCGAGAACCGCCACATCCTCACAGTACTGGATGTTGCCGGCCTCACAGGCAGAACACCGACCGCAGTGCTCCAGGGGGTTGGCGGCCACCCGGGCGCCGATCTCGAAGGAGGACTCCCCCGCTGTCTCGATGATCTCCCCCGCCAGTTCGTGGCCGGGCACGATAGGGTAGCAGGCAAAGGGAAGCTTACCGGCCAGCAGCGAGATATCGGTGCCGCAGACCCCGACGCGGTGGACCTTGACCCTCACCTGACCCGGGGTGAGAACTGGACGCGGAAGATCGACCACCGAAATGGCCGTGGGACCGCTCACTTGAACTGCTTTCACCATGGTGTTCTTCCTTCAGCTGACATAACGCACGCCAGTCATCGCATCAATGACAAGCCAGGCGCCCTGAGTCACAAATTCGCCAAGGATCAGACCCACGAAGAAGGGCTTCAGTTTGGCGTAGATCTTGGGTCCGCCGTACTTCAGGATCATCGCTTTGAGACTCCAGGCGATGAAGATGCTGAACCAGACGAAGTGGATGGCCCAAACGCTGCTGATGGCGAACCCGAGAGGGTGAAAGGGCCACCAGAGCAAGCGGTGTTGCGCCAGCATCAGCAGGGACATGCCGGCGCCGCCCATCGCCGTGAAGAACCAGCCATCCCAGCGGATTCCCGCCGGGTTGCGGGAGAAGGGACCGGCGTATTCCGCAAAGGGGGCCTGAGCAAGGACACCAAAGGGCGAAAACCTGGGTCCGAGGTTGATCCCTCCGTAGTCATAGCCACAGTTGAGCATAGCCCAGGCGGAGCCGATGAAGCAGGTTGTCGCGGCCAGCAGCATCGCCCAGAACAGTCTCCTGCGGCCGGTCGTGACGTGCTCCACCAGCCGCAACCCGTTGGCCGCAAAGGCCATGACCGACGTTTTCACTTCGCCGGCCCAGACGAAACTGAAACTCACCGGCACCAGGACGTGGGCACCGAGACTTGAGGTGCCAAGACCTGAGGCCACCAGGGCGGGCGCGGTGATCGGGCCAGCCACCCAGGCGATGCCGGCTTCGGCAACGATCCGGGTCAGGGCAACGAACAGCACGAAGGCGCCCCCCAGCAGGAGTGGCAGTACCCGCATGGGGATTCCGGAAAGCCACAGCCAGAATGCGAGATAGGCGAACCCCACGACAATACACAGCACTGCTGCCCGGTAGGACATGATCTCCGCTGAATCGTCTACCTTCGAGTCACCACGCAAGGCCTTGTTGAACACATCTCGCAGATGCCCTCTCCCCATCCACACGCCCACCAGAACCAGCACGATCATAGCTCCCATGTCCTGATGGATATGAATTGCCGATCGCCCCGGGCTGTAGGGACCCAGCTGTTCACTCACCGTCCACCCCAGGATGCTCATGGAAGCCTTCTGAACCTTGAAAACAAGATTGAAGAACCAGAGGCTGAAAGCGATCCTGAGGTTGACGAAATAGGTAAAACCAATGATCGAGAAGACGATGTAGACGAACAACTCCTCCTGGTTCCTGAAGATCAGGTACCGCTGGTTCAGATTGATCCGGGGCAGGATGTGCAGGTAGTCGTGGAGCGCGTTGAGCGTCAGTACGATGCACGGGATGGCGAAGCCCAGCCACATGATCGCATTCTTGAAGAAGGGATTCACCAGCGATCCCCGGCCTTCCTCGCGCAGCATGTCCATGGGGAGTTGCATGATCGGATAGACGAGACGCTCGTTGTCCATCCACTGCTTCCGCAGGATGACCATCATCGCGATCATGACGACATAGAGCACGATGAAGAAGGAGAACCAGATCAGCAACGGCTGGATCCACACCATCCAGGGCGTCGGCATGCCCTGGGGCAAACCCTCGTACAGATACTTGGCCGCCAGGTTGTCGTTGGGTACAAGCCAGTCGCGGATGTAGGGAAGGATGTTCTCGTCCCACTGATTCTCTGGCGTCTTGTAGTAGTACGGAGCCGCAATAACCGGTATCAGGCTCATCACGCCCCGGTTCGGGATCGCCGAAGCGATGAGCATCATGATATAGACGGTGACAAGCTCGGACCGGGTCAGCGCGAGATCATACCGGATCAGGCGCAGGCAGGTATTGACCACGCCTACCAGGACGAAGAAGAGGAAGATTGCCCCCGGTGCACTCATGTCGAATGTCATACTGGGGGACTGCACGGCCAGGACGGAGTATGGATCGGCGACGCCGATGCCCAGACATAGAGCCGCCCCCACCAGTACCGACCTCGCCGTCACTCCGGAGATCGCGCTCGTCCTGTCCTGCTGTGTGTTCGAGTCGGTTCCGCCAGACATGTCGACCGGGCTTGAGTATCCTGGCTTGGTTGGTTGTTTCCGATATCCGGGCCGCTGTCCGCTTCAGGGCGCTACGGACGCGTCTCAGGTCCGGCTGTGATCCCCTTCCCCTCCACAATCTTCCAGGTGCGGTCTGCCGCCAGCCCTCGGAAGGTCTCGACACCCCCGCTGGCCCAGCGGATCGTCACCTCCTCGACCTTGTCGCACGGCCCGAGGCCGAATGACAGCCACGGACTGTGGCTGGAAAGGTAGCTCGATCCGGCCCGCAACTCCCGCGTTTGCGAGACATTGTCACACACCACCCGAATCTTTGCGCCAATTCCATCACGGTTGCTCCTGGTCCCCTCGACGCGGATCTCGAGCCGGTGATTGCGGTTGCCTGCCTCGTTGCGCAGAAGTGAGGGTGTGTCATTGCGGTTGACGACAAAGACGTCCACATCTCCGTCGCCGTCGTAGTCCCCGGATGCCGCCCCCCGGCTGGACTTGGCAATCTGGAGCCCTTCACCGGCGTCGTCGGTAACCTCGATGAAGTGGCCGCCATCATTGCGGAAGAGCTGGTTCCGCTGGCCATATCTTGATTGTGGGTAGTCTCTCTCCAACCCCGCGGTAATGTGGCCGTTGGCCAGGAAGACATCCTTGTCACCGTCGTTGTCATAATCAAGGAACAGGGCCCCCCACTGCAGCGGATTGAGGGTCCGCAGACCGATACCCGCAGGGAAGGAGAGGTCCGCAAAGTAGCCCGCCTCGTTGTGATACAGCGTCGCGGTTTGCCCCTCGTAGTTGGTCACGAGCAGATCCGGAAGGTCATCTCCATCGTAATCACCGGCGGCCACCCCCATGCTTCCCCCGACGACTCCTCCCTCAGAATAGGCGACGCCAAGGAGCAGGCCTTCCTCGGTGAAGGTCCCCCCACCGCCGTTGGTGTAGAGAAAGTTGGCCATGGCGTCATTGGCCACGTAGAGGTCCTGATCTCCGTCCCCATCGTAGTCCCAGAACAGAGCGCCCAGGGCCTTTCCCCGTCTGACATTGAGACCCGCCGACGCGCTTGCCTCGACCCAGGTGCCGTCTCCCTGGTTGCGATACAGCATGTCGGGCTGACCGTCGAAGGCCTCCGGCGGCGGGGAGGATGGGATCCCCCTGGTAATCCCCCACTTCCCCTCGCCAGGCAACACGGCGGTGGACATGTCGAGGTCAACGTAGTTGCCGACAAACAGGTCGACATCGCCATCATTGTCGTAGTCGGCAAAGGCGGCTGCCGTGCTGTATTCGTCGCCGTGCACGTCAGCCTCGGCAGCGACCTCGGCGTAGGTTCCGTCCCCGTTGGCACGATACAGCAGATTCGGACCGAAGTTGGTGACGAAAAGGTCGGCGTCGCCGTCGTTGTCGTAGTCGGCACTTACGCACCCCTGTCCCCAGCCGCTGTGCGCTGTGCCAGAGGCAAACGAGATGTCCTCGAAGCGCCCGTCTCCCGTATTCTCCAACAGCGTGTTGTGCACGGTGCTGAGGTCTTCGGGAGGCGACACGTCGTGGCTCAGCGGTCGGTAGCGATCGTGCTCGATGGCAACCTTGCCATTGACCACGTAGAGGTCCAGATCTCCGTCGCCATCAGCGTCATAGAAGGCCGCCCCGCTTCCCGTGGTTTCGAGGATGCTCTTGGTGTCTTCATCGCCGGACCAGCTGCGGACATCAACCCCGGCCTGATGACTCATCTCGACGAAAGTGGGCCCGCTGGCAACCGCGGCTGTCTGTGCTCCGGCGCAACCGGCCATCACCACCATGAGCCACGGTGGCGGGCAACACCACAGTGGAGTCCGACCGGATACGCATCGCCCCGCCGTCGTCACCCTCCCTGCTGATCCCGGAATTGCTCGAAGAGCCGCTTGTGTTTGGCCGCCAGATCCGGTCGGCGCATGCGCATGTACACCGTCATCAGATCGTAGTGAGCGCCGAGGAGATCCGCCTTCAGTTCAAGAGCCCGTTTGTAGGCCGCCTCGGATTCCTCAAGTTGGTCCCGCTGCTTGTAGACCTTGCCCAGCTCATTGTGGACGTAGGGAAGATCAGAGGAGAATTCGAGAGCACGATTGTAGGCCTGGAGGGCGTCGTCGTACTCCCCCCGGGCAGCGTGGATCAGTCCCAGGCAGTAGTGCGGCAGTGGCGCCAGGGCGCTGTCCGGATCAACCGCAAGAATATCGATAGCACGGTTGAAGGCATCGGCGGCGTTCTGATGATCGCCTTCCTTGGCCAGCATGAGACCGTAATTGTAGTGGGCGGCCGCCATCGAGGAGTCGAGGCGGGCGGCGATGGCGTATTCGCGTTTGGCAGCGGCCAGAGCGTCCGCCACCTCATGCATGTACCCCAGACGCAGATGGGCTTCCGCGTACGTGGAGTCCAGGGAAATGGCGCGGAGAAAGACCTCCTTGGCCTCGGAGAACTTGCCTTCCTCAGCCAGGACGACACCAGCGTCTACCGCTGCGGCAACCTCGCTGGCATCAGGTTGGCACGATCCCAACAGGAAGGCAGCCATCAAGGACATGGCGCACGGCCTGACCACGGCAGTCATGGCTTCCCCCGGCTCCAGGAATGCAACTGTCGGGCCGACCGTGAGACTCCAGTGCTGCTCCCCTAGAAGCTACCCCCCAGAGAAATACGGTGGACCGCACCCAGAATGTCACCGTAGCTGTTGTATGCGTAGTCCACCCGCACATTGGCGATACTCAGGCCCAGTCCCGCGCCGAAGTTGTTCTCGTCATAGTTGAAGCCATTGCCGACGCGCAAGGAGATCATGTCCTGGAAGATGTACTCCAGCCCGATATCCATCTTTTCCGGCGAGTCCCGGTGGTGACTTCTCTCCATCTGCACCGTAAGGGACCCTGAATCGCTGAGTTGGGGGGCCAACAGTGCGAAGGCGTCCAGACCGAGGCCAACCTTGAAAGCCAGGGGCAATTGCACCGACTGATCGACGTACTGGATCTCCTTGGAGAAATTCCTGACCGCCATGGTCAGCCGGGAGTTGCGGTAGCCTGTGCTGTAGGTCAGGCCGAAATCCGCCGCCACGGCGCTGGCGCGATTGTCCTGCAACCGCTGGGCAGCGCGTTTCAACTGCACCCCGATGGCGAACCTGTCGGTGATCTCCCTGGCGTAGGCCAGTCCGATCACGCTCTCGTCCACGTTCACCTGGCCGAGTTCGTTGAAACCGACCGTGGTGGGATCCTCGTTGATGGTGGTCCTGAAGACGTCCCCGTGGTCCATGCTCACCCAAGACAGCCCGAGCACTCCGACACCCTCGACACGGTACGCCAGAGCGACCGCGTTCTGACTGATGTCGGCAAACCACTGAGTCTGTCCCACCATGACGTCACCACCAGGGATCCGGGCGATGCCAGAGGGGTTTTGAAAGAGGGCGCCCGCTTCACCCTCCAGTCCGTTCGAGGCCATCTGGCCGGCGGCGCGTGCCGACGGGTTGATCAGCAGAAACGTCATCGCCGCCTGGCCGCGCTTCTCGATATTCGCGCCGTGGGCTGGCACGATCAGCGCGGCGCACAGGAGCAATGCCATGCAAGGCAGCACTCTCCGATTGTTCATGTAGAAAGTCTCCCGATCTTCAGTACGCACGTGTGCAGGATCCTCTAGGCAATGCCGGCTTCGCCAGTTCCTACTTGACGATGACAAACTTGACCACATCGGTGCCCTGGTCGCTGTCGACGACGGCGACGTACACACCACTCACGACTTCCTGGTTGAAGTCAGTGATCTGGTCCCAGTCCTCGTCGCCCGAGGGCAGGCCCGCAGTACCGCCGTGTTCGATAGTCCTGACCAAGTCACCGGCCTCGGTGTAAATCTTGATCGTGCACACCGGGGGCAGATGGATGAACCTGATCTTGCGATAATCATCGGTCCCCGCGGGACCGTACTTGTTGAAGGCATCGCCGGCATCCCAGGGATTGGGCACGACGCGCAGATCGCCCTCACCGAGACTGCTCTGACCCGACGCGAAGGGCTCCCGGTACGGAACAGCTGGCTTGGAGGTCCGGTTGTGGTGCATGCCGGACTCCACTGGCACGCCTGGACTCACCCAGTTCTGGGTGCCGTCGTCAACCGCGGTGACATAGTAGTAGTAGGAGAACCCGCGGATCACATCTGTGTCTGTATAGGAAATCGCGCGGCCGCTGTAGATCACCTCGAACGGCATGTCGCCGAAGTAGCTGCCCTGGGCCCGGTACAGTCGATACTCCATGAAGTCAGCCACCCCCGTATCCCGGTCGGTCGCTGCACTCACATCGCTCCACTCGATCTCGATCGTGCCTGGGCCGGAGGTCACGGTCAGATCAGGCGCCGGTGGCGGATCGGGAATATCGAACCTGCCCGCGGGTCCGCTGAGTGATCGCTGGGCCAGGCCGATGTTGCGGAACAACGTATCCTTGTAGCTGGCCGCGATGGCATCCTTCTCAGACTTGGTGATGGTACCAGCCAGATACTGAGTTCCCACGTCGATGGTGCGCTGGTAGTCCATGCCGCCCACGGCATACACGAGGACGACATCGATGGACTCGTTGAAAGGGATGTCGTAGGGCCCCACTGCCAGTTCACCCACGGCACCGTACTTTGCCGGGTCGACCGGGTTCGGATCCGGTTCCGACAGCACGCCTTCCTCGAACAACTGCCAGCGACTCGGCTCGTACCAGGGGCTGTCCACCGTCAGGTCCGGATTGTGGCCGCCGTAGTCGCCGTCGCCGTCACCAAAGGCGTGGCGGTACATTTCCTCGTCCCCGTTCTGGGTCCGAGTTGGCAGCCAGTTCCAGTAGTCGACGGCCATGGCCACCGGCTGCTTGGGCCAGTCGTCTGTGTTGTCGGCGGCCTGATCTGCGTGAATGAGGGCGATACCTGGGTATCTGGCCGACAGCAGTCGACCGGTCACCTGGTGGGGATCATACGCGTCATCCAGCGTGTTCAGCTTGCTGTCGCCGTCCCAGGCGTACATGATCCGCAGGCTGTCACCCGACGCACCGTCGCTGTTCACCCACTCCTCGTAGCGGTTGACGTCTCGCAGACCACCGTAGTACTCGATATAGGCATCACCGGCCCACTCGGCGGCATTGCCCCAGTGACTGCCCCCCTCAGCGCGGTCCATAAACCAGACATCGACGAGGAAGACAAATCCTTCCACATCGGCGCTCAACTGCCCCGGGGTCTCACCGGTCACATCGCCGTTGTTCAGGAAGTTGTAGTGGCGGATGATCACTTCGTCGAAGTCGTGGTTTACATAGGCATGAGCCTGCAAGGTCGACGTGATGCCGAGAAAGTTGGTCCACGTCACCTCGACCATGGCATCCGAAACCAGCGTCGGATCAACCTCGTCAACATCTTCTCCGGGTATGACCTCGCCGTCGACGATGACGGTGGGCGGCTCCTGCTGCCATACCAGCCTCGTACCACCCATATCGACCCAGTCGTGGCCGCCATTGCCACCCCACTTGGTTGTGGCCATGGCAAAGGCGAAGTCCACGGTTTCGCCGTCAGCGGTAGTGAAATTACGCGCCGCCATGCTGTGACCGTGGTACGAGGACCCGCTCTTCTGATTGTTGGACCCATCCGGCTTGTTGCCAGGCCAGAAGCCACCGGGGAAGCGGAAGGCGTTGCCCCCCCACCCGGCGCGTTCGTGGTTGCCGATCTCATCCCACATGTTGCCGACTCGAAGCATCTGGTCAGCGTGGGCGGAACCCACGGACAGGGCGTAAACCGCGACAACCGCCGCGACTGCCGCGAGTCCGCATCTCCTGTATCTCATGCCCGCTTCTCCTCTATTGCAGACTGAAGTGCGGAAGTCCGCTATCCGTTGACTATCTGAGGTGCACATCGAGATTGAAATTCAGGCCGATGAAGACCTGTCTAGGATCGATAAAGGCTGCCCACCGGTCCCTTTCCGGGAGCTCGATGTAGCTCTTGTCCCAGTCCCCGATGCGGTCCTGTCCCCCCTTGCTCTCGGGCCTGAGAGAGTTCATGTAGGCCCGCCACTCCTCGGGCGTGAAGCCGGCCGGATTCAACTGCCGGCGATTGAAGACGTTGTGGATGTCCACAAAGAACACGGGTTTGGCACCGAAGGCGTCGAAGGCCTTCGAGATCCGCAGGTCGGCGTTGAAGGCGTCCCGATTGCGGTAGTTGTCAACCACGCCCGACCCGACCGGATCGAAGGTCACCTTCTGCCCGCGGGCCCACCACTGCAGCCAGTTGGCGGAAAGGCCATCGAGCGGGCGTATGCCGGCCAACTCCGGCCCGAATCCAGCGGGGACGTGCAGGTCTATGCTGGCTCGCAGCGACGGTATCGGATCTGGCGCGCGCTGCTCCGTAGTGCTGCGCACATTCACCTCGCGAGGATCCTGATACACGTTCAGGAAACCGACGAGCCCGCTCTTCTGGAGCAGGTAGCCATAGTTGACCCAGCCGGTGACGTAGCGACCGCCCATCTTCTCCAGCTTGGCCTCGAAACCGCGAGTATCTCGATAGAACTTGTTCTGCGAGATACGGATGGCCTCGCTGCCACCAAGAGCGGTGGGCCAGTACCTGGTGAATTCGATAAGGTTCGAATCGTCCTTCACGTACCCGGCCAGGTGCAGGCGGTACGAGTCGGCGATGTTGTGGTCATAGCCGACCTCGTAGGCCACCGTCTTGGCCCAGTCCAGGTCCGGGTTTCCCATCCAGTTGAAGAACTGGCTTCCCGAGCCACCCATGAAACCATACAGATGACGGGTACGTGGCATGGTGTAAAAATGACCGTAGTTGAAGTAGACCTTGGCTACGTCGCTGACCGGGAAGGACACGCCCAGACGCGGCGACAGCTTCATGCGGGTCTTGGCATCTTCGGATGTCAGGCCATTGGCGTCGACTGCCTCGCCGGCGCCGTCCACGCCTGAACTGAGGTACCCGTCGAATATCTCGGAGAATGACTGCTTGCCTTCCGCCCCGCGTCCGCCCTCGAGGAACCAGGCGGGCATGCGCGCATACTCGCCAAAGAAGCCACCCTCCTCAGCGTCGGGGAAGAATCGGGCCACGTTCGGATCCATGTACTCCAGACGCATGCCGAAGTTGGCGATCATGCCCTCGATCTCCAGCTTGTCCTGGAGATAGGCGGCGACGCGCCGGGGGCTGAAATCATACTTCTTCCATTGACCGAAGGGTTCGCCCCCGCCCAACCGGATGATCCCCGAGAACTCCTCCACGTCGTCGATGACCAACTCCACGCCGGCCTTGACCTGGTGGTATTTGTTGATCTGGCTCGTGATGTTGGCCGCCACCACGGAGGTCACGACGCTCGAACTGTCGCGGCCGATGGCGTCACTACCCATCAGATAATAACCGGGCTGATCCGGTTGCTGATCGCCCTCAGCCTTGGTCCGGACCCAGCCCACCGGGGTAGCATCCGACGCGACGGTGCCGCCGGCGACAGTGCGCTGCTGGACGGTGAGGTCCCTCAGCGCCGACGGACCCATATCGTATTCTGCCGAGAAGCGCTGCAACGACATGTCCCAGAAAGTGCTCGCACTCCGGACATTCTTGATGGTGAGACCGACCTGGCTGAAGTTCCGGTCCACCTCGGAGCCGACGACGTTGTACTTCGACCTCGGCGCGGTGATGGAACTGAACGTGGCCGTCTCCCCATTCCAGCTACCGCTGGGGTTGGCGCTGACATCGGCACCATTGAGGTACGACGGCCGCAGATCTCGCATGATTCTAAGATCATTGTAGGACTGGGAGATACCCTCAGCCCAGTCGCGGGACATCGACCCCAGAGACTCGATGTGTCCAGTCAGGTAGTTGGTGGTGATCTTCCAGTTCTCCAGCCCGACATAGTCGAGCTTCACCTGGCTGTTGCGATCGCCATAACCTTCGCGCGGGTGGGGCAGACCATACTGGTTGTCCTCAAAGCGGTGCGACACCAGAAACTTCAGATCGTCCATACCTGGAATCGTGCCGATCACGGTGGCGTCGAGATTCATGTCCGGCGCGTCAGCGTAATCCTGCCCGCGGTGGCGCCACATCCACAGATTCTGCGCCTCCTTGGCGGCAGCTGCATCGCCTTCGCCGACATCCATCCAACCCTTCCACACCTGCTCACTCGGAACAGCATCGGGAGCGACGGTTCGAACCACGTTGCCGGACTCGCCGTAGAGTGGGATGTTCCCGGCGGAGTTGGCGGCACCCTCAAACAGCAGTTGGTCGCCCTCGCTCCAGACGCGGCGCAGCCGGTCACTGTCGCCATGGACACGCCACTCCCAGGTCTCAGCGCCAAACGCGTCGGCGCCAAAGTGCTTCTTCTGGGCGGGTGCGAAACGGTAGTTGAGGAACATGTTGATCTCACCCGGCTTGCCCTCACGGGTGACAACATTGAAGAGCCCCGACCTCACATTTCCATATTCGGCGTTGAAGCCACCGGTGTTGATCTGGACCTCTTTCACGGCCGTAGCATTGATGCCCATGTAGGCTTCGCCCAGCCGCTCGTCGACCAACCGCTGACCGTCCAACATGAACAGGGTCTCGTCGGCACTTCCGCCGCGGACCTGACCGTTGTAGACCTGGGGCTCCAGACTCAATGACTCGGTAACATTGCGGGCCATGGTGCGGGCCATATCCTGACTGGTGACCACGGCCTGACTGCCGGACACATCCATGCGCACAACTTCGGACTCGGCT
>PBSR01000096.1 GCA_002726335.1 Gemmatimonadaceae bacterium | reverse complement strand
CCCGATGCCCAGAAACTCTATGCCCTTGTTCGCGCCAGAACGCTGGCCTCTCTCATGGTACCCTCGCAGCGCGTGACGCTATCCCTCAAGGGACAATGTGAAGGTCTTGATCGAATCCTGGACGGTTCGGTCGGCTGGTATGCCGAGCCCGGCTGGCGACGCGCCTTCGAGTCGCTGGGTGATGCGCTGGACGTCACGCCGGTTTCGGTGGACGCGGAGACGACCTGTGAGTTGGCTGCTGGTGATGCCGACCACCCGAACCCCGAGCTTCGAGAGGACACGACGAAACCGCCAGCGCGCTACCGTGCCCACTCGATCGTCAAGGCGATGAAAGAGGCCGGTATCGGCCGGCCCTCTACCTATGCCAAGACAGTGGACCGTTTGGAGGAAAGGGACTACGTCTCCACGGAAGAAGGCGCCTTGATTCCCACCCAGGGCGGGCGCAACATCTGGCTGGGGGCGGCCCCGCTCTTTGCCCTGCAGGACGAGAGGGAGGTTTTCCAAACCGAATACACTGCTGCCATGGAATCGCTGCTCGACGATGTCGCCGAGGGTCGACGTGCCGCCAGTGACGTGTGGGAAACCATGCGTGACGAGTTCATGTCATCTCACAAGGCGGCACAGGAGGCGGGCAACGCGGGGCCACTGGTACCCCGTAGTCGTCTCAAGTTGCAGGATTACTTGGCGGCCGCGCCTGGACTGGCAGATGAGATCGGGACTCTCGATGCCCTCACCGAACAGGAGGGCAGAACGTTACTTGCCGACCTGCGGACCCGGGGTATCAGCCTGCTTCCGAGTCAAAAACAGCTCAGCTACCTGGAGAAGATGCTGGAGAGCACGAGTCTCACGCTGGAACAGGCGGTGGAATCGGCGAACCTGGTGCTAACGGGAGAAGCGCCGAATCGTGACGAGGCCAGCGCCCTCATCGACCATCTGTCGACACTGCAGTCAGAAGGACTCGCTGCCAGTGCCAAACAGATGCACTTGATCGCCAAACTGGCGAAAACCGCCGGACTGGACGAAGCCGGTGTCAGTGCGTTGGTGGGAGTGAAGTCCTACACCGAACTCACCGGCGGCAGAGGTGGGACTGCGAGCGCAGCGATCGACGCGCTTCGCGCGCAATGAAGCTCAGTGAGTTGTTTCTGGAGATCCGCCGGCTCGGGTGATCGCGTTCTTGGAATCCACTGCCCACGAGATCGGGGCATGTCCGCCCACGACGCCTCGAGAGGCGCCAGTTGCCTTTCACACTGGCGTAGGCCGCCAGCTTGCCAAGTGGCACCTCCGCATGGACGCGGCGGGCATGAACTCTGGCGGCGTGACCTGGACCCGTGACGAACTCTACCGTGTCTGATGCCGCCGAGAGCACGAAGCACGTTTTCCTCGACAGCAACATCCTCGTCTACTGCGCTGACCGACACGACTCCGACCTTCGAGCCCGGTGCCGCATGCATCTTCAAACATTGCGGTCATCCGGGCGGGCCGTCATCTCCACCCAGGTTCTGCAGGAATTCTACTCCGTGACGACGCGCAAGTTCAGTTTGGACCCCATTCAGGCACGTGAATTCGTCGCCGACTTCCGACAGATTCCCACCACCGTCATCACTCCCGAACTCATCGACGAAGCCATCGCCTGCCACCAGGCCGACTCCATCTCCTTCTGGGACGCCCTCATCGTCGTTGCCGCCAGTAGTGCAGATTGCCAGCTGCTGCTCACCGAAGGTCTCAACGCCGGCCAGACGATCCGTGGTGTCGAGATTATCCGCCCCGGAGCTGAGCTGATCAACCAGCCAGGCGATACTGGATGAACGCGACGATGATCGCCGCCAGCACTCCCGTGAAACCGAGCATGGCCATGAGGCTGTGTCTGATATCCTGCCGCACCTCACCCAACTGCTGCGCCATATCCTTGCGAAAGTCTCTCACCTCCGCGCGGACCTCGGATAACTGCTGTGCTGCGTTCTTCCGATCGTTACTCGCCTCGCCGCGGACTTCGGAGAACTGCTGTGCCATCTCCTTGCGAAAGTCGCTGGCCTCGGAGCGGAGTTCACGGATATCCTGGCGGACCTCCTGAACGTCCATTCGTAACGCGATCCAGTGCATCTCTTCCGGCTGCGGTTGAGAGGTGGGCTGCGAATCTGCCATGGTCGGTCTCCTGAAGATAGAAGTGCATCTCGGGATGACCAACCTTGCATTCCCCGTGCCATCGGGAGCCTCAGGGAGGATCGCCTGTCGAGCTGCGCGTGCTGTGTGGTCTGGCTCCCACGCGTGTGGCGGTTGCCACACACTCATGCAGCGTCATCCAGCGCCTCCCCCACCGCACGAACCGTCGCTCCCTGGTCGAGCAGTCGGCTGAGCAGGTCGTCCAGGTATGTCGCCCGTACGGGCCCCCAGCCTTCCTCGTCCAGTCCGTGAAGGTTGTAGACGAACCAGCCGCCGTCTGACGCCACAAACTCGGCCAGCTTCCGATCCAGATCCTCCTCACAGTTGCCGGGTCCATGGGCGCTGCAGGTGATCCGCCTCGTCGTGGCCGTGGGTAGCGGGTTGATCTCGCTTCCCCCCGTGCGCCAGGCCCGCACCCGCGTCTCCAGCAGCGCCTCCACCTCGGGCGTGGAGGCGTTGTAGGCGAAGTTGTAGATCGCCCGGCTGGCATCGTATCCCTGCAGATGCTCGGCGAACAGCTCCAGGCCGCGGTCGATCAGTGCCTCCGCCGTGGCCAGGGATACGTTTTGCAGGTTCTGGTGACAGTAGGTGTGGGGCATGATCTCGTGGCCCCGCGCTGCCAGGCTGTTCCACAGATCGAAGTTGGTCAGATCCAGCTCGGGCACACCTTCGACGTCGGCGGCGAACCCGGGTCGTCCCCGGACGGTCGCGACGATGTTGAGGCAGGCTCTCAGACCATGCCCTTCGTAGAGGTCGACCACGCGAGGAAAGCTGTCCTCGAAGCCGTCGTCGAAGGACAGCGAGACGATGTGCATGAATGAAATCCCTCGTGATAGAGAAGAGCCCACACCGCGTTGTCAGCGCGATGCCGTATGCCCGCCGCCACCACACCGCCGGCGTCCCGCGTATGCCCGCGAGGCGCCCGGAAGGTGACCGCCTTCCGGCAGTTGACTGGCAGGGACTCTGATCGCTCAGGGTATTGATGCGGGTGGTACGGTGTCAACGGGATCGGTTAGCTTGTTGGGGTCGCGTAACGGAACCGAGGGAGAGGACCAGATGCGAACAGCTTCCCTGTTGATGCCGATCTTGCTGCTGTTGCCGCTGACCGCCTGCGACAAGACACCCAAACAGGCGCGGCGTGAAGTCGTGGAGATGGGCTACAGCTACGCCCGATCTGACTTCGCCGAGTGTGTCGCCAAGGCCGATTCCACCGGGCTGGATCTGTTCCTGCTGGCCGGTATGGACCCGAATGCCGTCACCGGCGGCTACTCGATTCTCGAACACACCCACGGCAACCCCTCTATGGTGGCCCGGCTGCTCGCTGCCGGCGCCAATCCCAACGGTGGCGGCGGTGTCTCCACGCCCCTGATCGAGGCCATCGGCAAGGAAGGTGGTCGCGCTGTCGGTATTCTCCTCGAGGCCGGTGCGTCTCCCGATCTGGCCGACGGCACGGGACGCACGCCGCTGATGGCTGCCGCCAGTCAGGGCGATCTCGCGTCGGCACGGTTGCTCCTTGGTGCCGGTGCCGATGCCAATGCCCGTTCCAAGCTGGGCGCAACACCCCTGTCTCTGGCAAAACGGGAGGACCATGCAGGACTGTTCGAGCTGCTCAGTCAGGCCGGAGCCCGTGAGGCCGGCGGCCCCGACCTCAAAGCGCTCATGGACCCGGGCGGCTTGAACGAACAGGCGCCGGAGCACTTCGAGGTGGCTTTCGAGACCAGCGCCGGCGTCTTCCGTGTGGAAGTAGACCGCGCCTGGGCTCCCCATGGGGCCGATCGCTTCTACAACCTTACGGTCAACGGATTCTTCGACGACCAGCGTTTCTTCCGCGTCGTGCGGGGCAAGCTGGTGCAGTTCGGCCTGCACGGCCAGACCGAGATCTCCGGACGCTGGTACCAGGCGACCATCCATGACGATCCGGTAGCGCAGACCAACTCCCCTGGCACCCTCAGCTTCGCCAGCGGTGGTCAGCCGGACAGTCGCACCACCCAGATCTTCATCAATCTGGCTGACAACGCCGACCTCGACCGGGCCGGACTCGTCCCCTTCGGTCGCGTCGTCGAAGGTCTGGAGATCGTACGGAAGCTACATGACAGCTATGGTGAGATCCCTGAGCAGGAACAGATCCTTCACCAGGGCAACGAATACCTGTCCCGCAACTTTCCCCAGCTGGACTTCATCGAGCAGGCCCGCCTGGTGGAGATCACCTTCGTCGACTGACACCACAGGGCGAAGGCTCAGTATGCCACGGCCACCGTTTGCGTCAGGCTGCGGTCTCCGGCGTCGCCACCGAACAGTAGGCGCAGCACGTAGAGGCCCGGCGGCACCTCGCGGCCCGACCTCCCCGTGGCCGGCCATTCGAAGGCGTGCGTCCCGGCGGCCAGGTCCCACGTGTTTTCCCACACGGCGCGGCCCGACAGATCGAAGACAGTCACCGTCGTCGCGCGTGCCGCGATGGCATTTCTCAGGTCGAACTCGAGGCGCAGCTCGTCGTTGTGTCCGTCACCATTGGGCGTGATCACGGCAGAGCTCAGACGCAGCAGGTCGAGAATTGAGGTGTCCACAGGCAATCGTACCACGTTGGTCTGGCTGTCCACGTCGGCGTCGGCCTCGCCGGCGTCGACGCGCTGACGCGCCCCTGGCTCGGAGCTGTCGGCGATGAACAGGTCGAACTGCGTGGCGTCGATGAATACGGCCGTGCGCAAGCGCAGCTCCACGAGTTCTTCCGCCGTCAGGGCCGCGGGGAAATCCAGCCGGAAGCCCCGATCCAGCATCGTCTCCTCCACGTCGATCTCAGACTCACCTGCACGCACTGACAGGAAGGTCATCTCTGTACTGCCCTCCACTTCGATCTGGTCGAACCCTGTGCGACGCAGACCGGCGGGCAGCAACAGAAGGCGGAACTCCGTTGCTTGCCCGGCCGTGGCCGTCGTCGGGGTGATCTCGACACGGGCACGGGTGGCGATCGGTTCGTGCACCTCGATCTCGAGCCAATCGAGAGAAGCCCCTTCCGCGCCATCGGAGATGAGATCCACCTGCAGCTCGAGATAGGAGCGCGGCACCGGCGACTGGAAGGCTTCATCCGCAACCAGATACGGACGGCTCCACGGGCTCCAGTCATCACCGGCGGACAGCAGCGTATCGATGGGTCCGCGGAAGCTCGGAATCAGGCGATTGTAGACACGCTCCGTGACCTGTTTTCCATCTTTGTTGCGGAAGATGACCTCTTCCTCGAGGTCGTTCCCCGTGCGGCTGCTGACTTCTATACGCGCACCACCCGCGTCACTGCCTGACCAGCGGATGCCGGTGACTCGTTTCGGCCCCCCCAGGTCGATGAGGGAGGAGCGCAGACGCGCCCGCAGGGGATGGCCCTCGCCGAAGACCTGCAGCTCCCGGGTGCCTCCCCAGAACTGGCAGGGCGGTACGGTCATGGCCGGCGCCAGGGCGGCACAGACGGCGTCCCAGAACACCCACTCGACGCGCACATAGCGCGTGGGCAGAGGCTGGAAAGGGTGATTGGCGATCCCGAGGTCACGATTCTGCCGGCTGGCACGACCGGCGAATTGCCGGTGCCAGATCAGCGTACCATCCAAAGCCAGGGAGCCATCCGACGTCTGCACCTCATAGCTTTCAAAGTTGAAGCGGAACTGGCCGGGGCGACGCATGAAGTCAGCCACCATGCGGACGAGATCGACGCTGTACACCGCACCCAGGTCCAGAGTCATCCGCGAAATGACGTCCACGAGCCGGTTGATGCGTCTGACTTCGGTCCACAGGGAGAAGTCGCCATCTGCCAGGGCCAGCGAATTGCCCAGGGAGGCCACGTCGTAGTTGTCCTCGATGTCGATGACAATCTCGATGTTGCCGCCTTTGTCGGGCAGATCCAGGGCCAGGTTGTCGCCCACCGTGAGAACGTGGATCTCCACCAACTGCGCGTTGAGATCGAGGGGAAGTTCACCGAGCACGTCGATGCGGATGACACGAACGAAGGGATGGCTGTCGAGGTCCAGGTCGATGCCGACCACATGCTCGCCGTTCTCACGGAAGCGCTCGGACGTACTGTAGACCAGGGAGCCGGGAATAGGGTTGGCCACAAGATCGACAGCCGGCTCGCCGGTGGACAGCAGTACATCGAAGAGCGGAAAGGGCGGCGCCTCGCGGGCAAAGACGAACTCCACGCGGTCGGCCGCCACGGCGCGACCCAGATCGAGTTCGAGCCATCGATCCCCCGTGTCCGCGTCCTCGGCGGGGCGCCAGCCTGTGAGTCCGTCACCGTCGAGGACCCGAGTTGCCCGGGCCTCGTTGGAGCCGGCGCCGCGAATGCCGCCACCGAAGGCAACAGCGTTGGCCACGGCATCGATCCGCTGGCGTGCTGCCACCGTGCTGATGGTGCCGCCCGGTGACAGCTGCACGATGCCGAGGGGCAGATCCCAGGTCCGCCAGTCGGACGGGCTGCGGAAGCGGATCGTCTCGGCGCTGACATCGGCACACAGGCACGCGATGGCGATAGCCGGGCCCACACCTTTCCACAGAGACCGGGTTGAGTTGTCGAAGATGATCGCCTCCTGGTTTCGACGCGTACTGCTCCGACAGAACGCAGAAGTAAGGTGATAGACCTTCGTGGTCAACTGTCCCGGCCGACGACGTGGACGCGCGCAGAGGCGTCAGATCGTCGGCATGACATTCCCGCCGGCCACCGGGAGATAGACACCGCTGATGAAAGCAGCCAGATCCGAGGCGAGGAAGCAGACGGCATTGGCTATGTCCTGATCCTCGCCGCGCCGCCGCAGCGGCACGTTCTTAACGTACCCGGAATCGTCGATTGGGTCCCCTGTTGTGGTATGGGCCGTGCCATCCTCCCGGAACTTGTCGCTGATCATCCAGCCAGGTGCTACCTGATTGACCGTGATCCCATGGTGCCCGACTTCCCTGGCCAGCACGCGCAGCAGACGGTCCTGGCCGCCCTTGCCGGAGACATAGGCCGATTGAGATGGTGCGCACTGCATGGTGCACTCCGTATTCGTGGCAATAACACGGCCGGATTTCTTCTCGATCATGTCCGGAACAAAGGCCTTTGCCATCAGCAGGTTGTGCAGAACACAGGTCCGGAACTGGCTCTCGTAGTCCCCTTCTTCCTGCTCCAGGACCGAGGTCCACTCGTACTGCTGCACCGCATTGTTGACGATGATGTCGGCAGGACCGAGTTCTGCCCGTACTGCATCCCGCATCCCGTCGACCGAGTCTCTCTCGCCCACGTCGGCCTGTGCGATCATGGCCTTGCCGCCGGCCGCGTTGATGGCCTCAGCTGTGGTCTGCGCCTTGCCTTCACTTCTGTAGTAGTGCAAGGCCACGGCGGCGCCGGCCTCGGCAAGGGTGCGACCGATCACGCGCCCGAGTTCGCCGCTGGCGCCGGTGACGACGGCGACTTTTCCGGTCAGATCCAGAGGTATCAAGGAAGTTCTCCCGTTGGGTTTGCTGTGATCCTTCTGCCGTCCCATCGTAGCAGGTTGACGACGAGATGCATAATATCGGGAATGAACTCGACCTGTAGACAGAGGACATCCACCCATGCGCGAGCTCCTACCCGGCCTGTATCACTGGCGTGTGTTCCATGACGACATCCAGGGCGACGTCGACTGCTACTACGGCGTCAGTGAGGGTGTGGGGTACGTCCTGGACCCACTGACCCCGGAGGGTGGCCTTGACGTCTTGCGTCGACTGCCACAGCCACCCTCACACATCTACATGAGCAACCGCCTCCACGACCGCAGCTGCGCCGAATTCGCTGCCGCCTTCGACGCACCCATCTGGTGCAATCGCCGTGGCCTGCACGAGTATGCTGACGGCAGTCTCGATCTGACCGGCTTCGACGCTGGGCAAGACCTGCCTGGCGGGATAAGAACGATCGAAGTGGGCATCATCTGTGCCGACGAGACGGCGCTTCTGCTGCCCATCGATGTCGGCGTACTCGCCATCGCCGATTCTTTCATCCGCTACCCCGACTCGGACGGCAACCGGGCCATTGGCTTTGTCCCTGACGATCTGATCGGCGAGAACGCCGAGAGCGTCAAAGTGGAAACCAGGACACGCTTCCTGCAGTTGTGCGACGACCTCGATTTTGACCACCTTCTTTTCGCCCACGGCGAACCCGTCATCGGCGGTGGCAAACAGGATCTTCGAGCCTTCTGCGAAGCCTGATCCTTACCGCAAGTCGTCGCCTTTGCCGTCACCCTTGCCAGCCCTCGTGCTCAGGAGAGTTGTCATGCAGTCTCTGCCCACCGTACGCGAGTTCATGGACACCGACGTACCCACTCTTTCGCCGTCGACCCTCGGGCTCGACGCCGTCGATTTCCTCCTGAAAAACCGCGTCACTGGCGCCCCCGTGGTCGACGAAGAGGGTGCCCTGCTGGGCATCTTCACCGAGAAGAACTGCCTGAATCTTGTCGCCCGCTCAGCGGAGCCGGAAAGCGTGCAGGTATGCGTCTCCGACCTCATGACCCGTGAAGTCAGGACCATCCCACCTTCGATGGACATCTACTTCGCTGCAGGACTGTTCCTGAAGGTGGCGTTTCGTCGCTTCCCGGTCGTCGAGGAGGGTCGTATCGTCGGGGCCATCACCCGGTTCGACATCTTGCGCGCCATTCAGGCCAATCGTGAGTACCTGACGGCCAGATGAAGCGACCTGGGTGTACGGTGCCGGTCTTGACATTGCTCAGTGCCATCCCGGATCCTTTTCTGCATGGGACGCTCCGGACCTTCCGTGCCTCCGCCTCCTGCCGTGTTGGCTGCCTTTGGCTGCACAGCAGAGCCCATCCTCATGGCCGGAGGACAACGCCAGACATATCAATCTGGTGGCATCGTCCTCAAGCCCGTGCCCGACGGCCCTGAAACGGCGTGGATCTCGGAGGTCATGTCGGCCGTCAAGGAAGATGGCTTCCGCATCCCGCCTCCAGTTCCAACAGAGGCAGGTGAGTGGGTCTACAGTGGCTGGGCAGCGTGGCAGTTTGTGGAAGGGAAGATGGCAGAGGGATGCTGGCAGGAGGAAATAGAAACCTGTATCCGTTTCCACCGGGCCCTCACCGACTGCCCGCCTCCCACTCTCGACCCCGCCTGCCCCTGGGTGATAGCCGATGCGGTATGCTGGGGTGAGTCTTTCACATCCACCCCACGATCGCGGACCAGGTTGGCCGCCTGCGGTCACTTCTCCGTCCCGTCGATGCCCGGTCTCAGTTGATCCACGGTGATTTTGGGGGCTCCAACCTGCTGTTTCACGAACAGCTGCCGCCGGTGATTAGCGACAATTATTTCTCCCGGCTGACGACAGTCATATTTCCCGGATAGCCGCGTCGGTGATATTCTGTCTAACCCTTTGTAATCGCGAGAGGTT
>PBSR01000095.1 GCA_002726335.1 Gemmatimonadaceae bacterium | reverse complement strand
GCCTACACCCGCCTCGATTCGCCCACCGTACGGCTGCAGAGCCGCAACTTTCCCGGGGAAGTACGGTTTGACATACACGCCGTGCCCACCGCCAGGGACGGCGACTGGGGCAACTATGCACGCGGTGCCGTAGAGGCCCTGCAGCAGGCCGGTCACCGGCTGCGGTACGGCCTCGTCGGCGTCACCGACGGATCTCTTGGCGAAGGCGGGCTCAGTTCATCGGCCGCCATCGGCGTCGCTTACCTGCTGGCGCTGGAACAGGCCAACGATCTGGATCTCGACGGCGAAACCAACGTCCGTCTCGATCAGGCCATCGAGAACGGCTACCTGGGTCTGCGCAACGGCATCCTCGACCAGTCGGCCATCCTGCTGTCGCGCCGCGATCACCTGACCGTCATCGACTGTCGCCGGAGGACACACGAATGTGTCAGCACCTCCGGCTCTCCCCCGACATTCCTCATCGTCTTTTCGGGGTTGCGTCAGGCCCTGGTCGGCACCGACTACAACCGGCGCGTCGACGAGTGCCGGTCGGCGGCCCGGTCACTGTTGGCCGCCGCCGGGCGCGACGGAGACGAACCATTGCTCGGGAACCTGAGCCCGGATGAATACGAGCTGCACACCGGCGCCATCACGGGTCCGCCGGCTCGACGGGCGCGACACTTCTTCAGCGAAATGGCAAGGGTGCAGGCGGGCATCACCGCCTGGCACGGGGGTGACCTGGACGAATTGGGGCGACTGATGACGGCATCGGGGGCCAGTTCCATCAGCAACTATGAGTGCGGCGCGCCGCCGCTGGTGGACCTGTTCGAGATCCTTCGCGACACCGATGGCATCCAGGGAGCTCGTTTTTCGGGTGCCGGCTTTCGTGGCTGTTGTGTCGCCCTCGTGAAGCCGGAGGCTGCCAGCGCCACCGCCGAACAGGTGCGGCGGCGCTACGCCGAAGTCCGCCCCGATCTGGCGGCGGCCGCCCCACCACCGCTGATCTGTGCCAGTGCCGATGGCGCGGCTCTGGTCGCCCCTATCGAGTAGCGAGGATCTGCTGGAATCCCGTGAGTCCGTACCCGATGTCCACGTAGTCGAGCAGATTCGTCAGCGCCCGCAGGGCGACACCGAAGCCGTCGGTCCCGGACACGCCGCCGAACTGACCGCCCCCCTTCAGATGGGGTTCGAGATCGAGAAACACGCCGGGAACTCCCTGCTTCTTCAGCTTCCGTGACAGGGCCGGGATCCGATCCCGGAAGTCCCGCAGGATCGCCTCGTGGGCCGAGTCCCCTTCGTCGCAGGGCACGAAGTTCTTCAGCCGCTCCTCGTCGACGACGCCCGTCCACTCCAGTTTCTGATCGATCCTGTAGTCCTTGATGTGCATCCAGCCGATCCCCGTCTTCATGGCCTCGTATTCGGCATAGGTCTGATCGGGGCGCAGGTTCTGACTCGACAGATTCCCGCCGTCGAAGATGAGGCAGAGATGGGGATGGTTGACCTTGCGGTGCAGACGACGCAGCAGCCTCCCGTTCTGACCGATCAGGTTGGCCTCGACTTCCAGTCCGAAGAGTACATCTCCCCGGGCACAGACCTCGGCGATCCGGTGCAGGCGTTCGGCAGCCTCGTCCACATGATCTTCCGGCGCCGTGCCACGTGGATGGTAGAACGAGAACCCGCGGATGAGCTTCGTGTCGAACTCCCCCGCCAGGTCGACGGCACGCTGTACGTCTTCTTTCAGGTACTTCTCGAAGGGAATGAAGGCGTTTGCCGTACTATCTTCGACATCGTGCAGCTTCACCTTGCCGATGGGCGACCCCACCGACGACACCCGGATGCCGAACTCGGCGTGCAACCGACGGAGGCGTTTGACGTCGGCCTTGTTGAGCTTCATCACGTTCTTGACACCCGTGCCGACATCGACAAAACGCAGACTGTACCAGGACATGCCAAGTGCGGAGAGCATCGTCAATTGTGATTCGGCCTTCTTGTCGACAGGGCCTTCGTCGGCGAAGCCGGTGAGGAGTACCTCGGGCCTCGGAGAGCTGGCGGACATGGGGACTCCTAGTGAGGGTTTCTGTGCGTTACTTTGAGGCGGCTGGTCCGTCGAGAACTTCGACGCGTCCGGACGTGAGATCACGGAAACGAGCCACCATGGACTCCACCGCCTCGCCCGGGCCACACAGATGTAATGTAGCGTGTTCGGCGAAGGCCTCGTCGACGACGGCGACGGCACTCTCCGGATCCTGCTCCGCCGCCCGGCGCACGGCATCACGGCAGGGCTCGTAGCGGTCGTAGGGCAGACGTACGATCACGGTCCGGGTCTGCACGCGACGTGACGTAGGCGTCACAGCCAGTACTTCCTGGGCGGCCTTCGTGTAGGCTCGCACCAATCCCCCGGTGCCCAGCTTGGTGCCGCCGAACCAGCGTACGACGACGACGATCAGATCTCCCAGTCCCGAGCCCTGCACCACCGCCAGCACCGGGCGCCCCGCCGTTCCCGAGGGCTCGCGATCATCGCTCATGCCATGGGTCACCGAGGCCCCATGACCGACGGCGAAGGCATAGACATGATGGGACGCATCGGCGTGCCGCGACCGGACCTGCTGCAGAAACGCCCGCGCCTCCTCCACCGACTCGGCACAGGCACAGATGCCGAGAAACCGTGACCCACGATCCGCAACTTCGGCCGTGGATTCCGCCGCAGGGATCAGATATCCGGAGGACATGGAATGTCAGAGATCGAGGAAGGGTACTCGCGGACAGGAATCCTCTGTCGCGGGTTGGCAATCAGCCAATGGCGCAGTTTGCCATTGGCGCAAATGAGTTTCCGTGACGGCAGTTTGTCACGGAAACTCATCATCTTCCTGCGAGATCCTGAACTCGGGGGCCAGATTCTCGAAGCTGGCACTGTCGGCATTCCACATCAGATGCACTGAACCGGTGGGTCCGTTGCGCTGCTTGCCGATGATGATCTCCGCCGTCCCCTCCAGGCTGGCCCCATCGGGAGACTTCAGTCCATACACGTCCGGTCGGTAGATGAACATGACCACGTCCGCGTCCTGCTCGATGGATCCGCTCTCTCGCAAGTCGGACAGCTGCGGGCGCTTGTCGGTACGGGCCTCGGGCGCGCGTGACAGTTGGGACAGAGCCAGCACCGGCACGTTCAACTCCTTGGCCAGTCCCTTCAGACCACGCGAAATCCGTGACACCTCCTGCTCCCGGCTCTGCACGTTCTCGTGGGAGCTCATCAACTGCAGGTAGTCGATGACGACCATGCCGATTCCGTGGTCGCGCTGCAGACGCCGCGATTTGGCCCTGGCTTCCAGTACGGTGATTCCGGGCGTGTCATCGATATAGATCGGCGCCTGGGCCAAACGGCCGACGTTCCGGGTTAGATGGATCCAGTCATCTTCGCGCAGCCGTCCCGTGCGCAGCTTGTGCAGGTCCACGCCTGTCTGGATACACAGCAGGCGTTGGGCCAGCTGCTGTTTCGACATCTCCAGGCTGAAGAAAGCCACACCGACACCGTGCTCCACGGCGGCACGGCAACAGAAGGACAGGGACAGTGCCGTCTTGCCCACGCTCGGGCGTGCCGCCAGGATAACCAGATCGCTGTTCTGGAACCCCGAGGTCATGTCGTTGAGATCGGTGTACCCCGTGTTGACCCCGGAGACGGCACTCGTCTGGTTGTGGGCCCTCTCGATACTCTCGAAGGTGTCCTGCAGGACCGTCTCGATCGACTCGAAGCCCTGGCTCAGCTTCTTCTCCGAGAGGGAGAAGATGCGTCCCTCCGACCAGTCCAACAGCTCGTGCACGTCCGACTTGCCCTCGTACGCGCGGCTGGAGATCTCCGACGACGCCTCGATGAGCCCGCGGCTCAGTCCCCGCTCGACGACGATCTTGGCATGGTGTTCGATATTGGCCGCCGAGGCCACGCCACCGGCCAGCTCCGCCAGGTAGACGACACCACCGGCTTCGTCGAGTTGCCCGCGACGTTTCAGCTCCTCGCTCACCGTCAGCTGGTCGACGGCCTCGTTGCGCTCGTAAAGGGAGATCATGGCGGTGAAGATGCGTCCGTGGGGGCGCTGATAGAACGCCTCTTCATCCAGCAGTTCGATGGCCCGACCCACGGCGCGCCCGTCGATCAGCATCGCCCCGAGGACGGCCTGTTCGACTTCCACCGCCTGCGGCGGCATACGATCCAGATTCGATCCGGAACCGCCGCCCTGCGCCCCGGGGGGTGGGCCGAAGTCGCGGCCCGGCTGGCCGGGGCCGTCGTGGCCGTTTCCTGGAGGGCCGTTCACAGTTGCCTGCCGTCGTGGAGGCGGCGCACCCATTTCACATCATCCCAGGCGGCGCGTTTATAGCCGGCATTACGCAACAGAGCCGCCGGATGATAGGTGACCACCAGGGGGATGCCCTGGTATTGATGCAGGGCCCCACGCAGCCGCGACAGGGACAGCTCCGTCTTCAGCAGCGCGTGGGCGGCATGCCGGCCGAGACAGCAGATAACCCGCGGGCGCACCAGTTCGATCTGCCGCTGCAGGTAGGGCTCACAGCTGGCCACCTCTTCGGGCTGCGGATCGCGATTGTTCGGCGGTCGACACTTCAGAACGTTGCAGATATACACGTCGTCCCGCGACATCTGCATGGCACCGATGATCTTCGTCAGCAGCTCCCCCGCCGGGCCGACGAAAGGCTGCCCCTGACGATCCTCTTCCTGGCCCGGCGCCTCGCCGACGAACATGATGTCGGCGTCCCTATTGCCGGAGCCGAAGACGAAGTTCTTACGGGTGTGGCCCAGCTGGCAGTTGAGGCAGTCGCTGATGTTCTGTCGGAAGAGATCCAGATCGTCGCCATCGACGACGGGAGTGACGGCGACATCGGGCGTCGAAGCTTCTTCGGGAACAACGAAATACCGGCCCTCGAAGGCCAGCAGATCTTCGAGACTGCGTCGCACATCGGCGAGCGTGGCGTCGTAGTCTGTATCCTGGGTCGGTGTGTCGGCCATGAGGGCGTGAAGATGCCGGGGTGGCCGAGCCCAGTCAACTCGCTGACGTCTCGGGAGGCAGGCGCTCCTTTACTGCGTCCAGAATCCGGTCGGCCACAGCCAGCTTGCTCATGAGGGGTAGTTGGGTCTCGGCATCGGCATCGTCTATCAGCGTCACCAGATTCGTGTCGGTGCCAAAGCCGGCGCCAGGATCGGTGAGGTTGTTGAGCACGATGAGGTCGGCGTTTTTCTCGGCCCGCTTCGCCCGCGCCCGCGCCGGACCGTCCTCCGTCTCCATGGCGAAGGCGACGACGACGCGCTGCCCTTTGTCGGCTCCCAGATCGGCGGCGATATCGGGATTCTCCACCAGGTCCACGGACATGGCGTCCACGCCCCGCTTCAGCTTCTTGGCCGACACCGACCGTGCCCGGTAGTCGGACGGGGCAGCGGCCATGATCGCTGCGTCCGCCTCCTGGAAGGCGGCCGTCGTCACCGCGTGCATCTCGAGAGCGGAGCGAACCTGTGTTACCAGCATATCGGCCGGGGTCGGCAGATCGGTCGGCCCCGTCACCAGGTGCACGCTGGCGCCCCTGGCACTGGCCCTGCTGGCAATGGCGTACCCCATTTTGCCGCTGGACCGGTTGCCGATGAACCGCACGGGGTCCAGATCTTCGACTGTCGGCCCAGCGGTCACGACGATATGACGCCCCACCAGGTCCGGAGTACCGGTCAGTTGGCCGGCAAGCCTGCCGACGACAGCTTCGACGATTCGTTCTGGCGGCGCCATACGTCCCTTGCCGGAAGCACCGGAAGCCAGATGTCCGGTTTCCGGCTCCACCCAGCCCACACCACCGGCACGAAGCAAGTCGATGTTCGCCTGAACCCGTTCCGAGCCGAGCATTGTCTCTTCCATGGCCGCCGCCAGCATCAAAGGCGCCGCTGCCGCCAGGCAGATCGTCGTCGGCAGGTCGTCGGCGATCCCGGCGGCCAGCTTGCCGATGAAGTTGGCTGTCGCTGGCGCCACGAGGAACAGCTCCGACCACTGTGCCAGGCCTATATGCAGTACTGGAAACTCGTCAGTCGGGGCGAACATGTCGGCGTGGACCGGATGCCCGGAGAGAACCGAGAGGGTGGTATCGGTGACGAACTGGGCCGCGTTGCCCGTCCGCACGACACGGATGTCCGCCCCCTCTTCCTGCAGCAATCGCACCACGAGGGGAGCCTTGTACGCGGCGATGCCACCGGTGACACCGAGCAGGATGCGGCGGCCCTGAAGCCTCACGAGGCCGACTCCGGGTGCCTTAGCTCCGCCAGTACCAGAGTGCACAGCTGATCGGCGCCCGTCTGGTTGGAGTCGAGAACGAGATCGTAGACTGAAATGTCCGACAAGTCGATATCGTGATGTTCTGCATAGCGCCGCCGTTCGGACTCTTCGCGCTCACGGACAGCCGCTGTCGCCTGCTCCCGGCTCTGTTTGTCACGGGAGGAGACGCGGAGGGCTCTGGTCTCCACGTCGGCCTGGAGCCACACCTTGCAGGCGGACAGGCGCTGACGGTGCGCCATCCATCCCATCAGGCGACCCTCCAGGACGCAACCCCCATCCGTCTGCTGAGCCAGTTCCACCATACGGGCGTCGAGCTGGCGATCGATGGCGCCATCGGCCTCGGCCAGGCGGCCATACTCCGGCAGCGACACCCCTGCCTCATCCGCCAGTTGGCGGAAGACCTGGCCGGTATTCAGATGGGTCCATCCCGTCTGCCCTATCAGTGCCCTGCACAGGATGGTGGTTCCGCTGCCGGGCAAGCCGCTGATGGTCACGAGTCGCATATCGGTTCCGGGATCAGGCCAGGTTCTGCACCTGTTCGCGCAGACGTTCGACCTCTTCCTTGACGTCCACGGCGTGGTGGATGATGCCACTGTCGGCGGATTTCGACGAAACCGTGTTGATCTCGCGGTGCATCTCCTGCAGCAGGAAGTTGAGTCGGCGACCCACATCTCCCCCCTTGTCCAGGGCGTCGAAGAACTGTTCAAGATGACTGCGCAGGCGCACGATCTCTTCGGTGATATCGCCACGCTCGGCAATCAGGACGACCTCGGTGGCCAGCCGTTCCTCGGCGACCTCTCCGGGGCGCAGCAGCGCGTCGACTTTCTCCCGCAAGCGACGGCGCACTTCCTCCCGCCCGCCGGCGGCGATCGCTTCGATCCGGTCGGTCAGATCGCCGAGCAGATTCAGTCGGGCGCGCAGATCGGCGGCCAGGGTGGCGCCCTCGGTGAGGCGCATCTGCTCCAGTTCGGCGAGAGCGTCGTCCACTGCCTGCATGACGAGAGCTGCCACCTGATCCGGATCGGGCGCTGGGGCCTCGGACCGAAACAGCCCGGGCATGCGCGCCAGTACTTCAAGGCTGACGGGACCCGTATTGCCCAGTTCGGCCAGGCGCTCCAACTCCTTCACGTACTGGGTCGCCATCTCGGTGTTCAGTTCGGGAAGTCCGGAACCCTCCGACGTGTCCTCGACTTCGACTGTCCCGGTGACCTTGCCCCGGCTCAGACGGCTCTGCACACGCTCACGAATCCGCGGCTCCAACTCCTGCAGCCCGCTGCCGCAGCGCAGCGACAGATCCAGGAAACGTCCATTGACCGATCGCAGTACGATACGCACACAGACGCCATCCGCTTCGGCACTGCCGCTGCCGAATCCGGTCATGCTCGTGATCTTTCCCATGTCTCCCATTTCAAGAGCCCGGGTCGACGATGACCCGGACGATACGGGTAAACCCCGTCAGTTGTGTGCGGTACGTCAAGCCGCCAAGAGTGATCTTCGACAGGGCCGTCTCTCCGGCCACCCAGAGCTGGCCATTCTCCTCATCGGCGTACAGAGAGCTGGCACCGGGAACATCCTGGACCTGGAGCAGGATTCCCCCCTCGCTATCGTAAGCCACCAGTCCACCCTCCCCCAGAATCCAGGCGACACCCGAGGCATCGGCCACGTCGATCGCCTTGGCCGGACCATAAGGAAATGGTACCACGCGCACCGGCGCCCGGGGCGTCAGCCGCAGCACCCGGAGTCCCTCGCCGTCGATCGCCCATGCCTGGCAGCAGATCGTGTCCGACGCGTCCAGGTCCAACAGCCCCGTCAGTCCCTCCCATTGACCGCCACGGAATCCCAGCTCGTCAAACCAGAGTACGCGGTCCGTCGCAGCATCTGCGATCCACACACCCCCTTTCGGCGATGGTGCCACGGCGATCGGCTGTGACAGCGTAGCATCCACTTCGGCCAGTTCCAGCGTGTCCCCTTCAGCGTCGAGGGAGAACTCGTACACGGCACCATCGGCAGGATCAGCCACCCAGCCGACGCGGGCCACTACATCCAGGGCAACGGAGCCACCGGAGGTCATCCGCGTCCCGAAACGATGGAGCGTGCCATCGGCGTCGATGCGATTCAGCGAGGTGAGCCTGTTGTCGGCAACCCAGGCGGCCCCGGTCCGCCCGTCGACGGCGAGACCGGCCAGTGCCGGGAAGCGTCCTCGCGCAAACAGGCCACGGCGGCCATCCGGTGTGAGCCGCCACACCAGGCCGGTGCCGGCATCGGCCACCCAGCCGTGCTCTTTGCCAGGGGTGGCCAGCTGTTCCCCGGCGATGGCCAGTTCGTCCTCGCCGTCGATCCCCAGCCTCAGTCCGTACCGGTACAGCGTGCCATTGATGACATCGGTATCGGTGAAGCTCGTGTCCCCGGGGTCCACTTCGAAGATGATTCGCTGCAGCTGGTCCCCGCCCTCGCGCCAGATGCGTACCGCGAGCAGATCATCGAAGCGGCTGAAGTCCCAGCGCAGCCGCACGAAGCCGTCACCGGCCAGTGCTTCGAGGGGATCGGCCAGATCGATGGGGCTGTCGGCCCGGGCGTCGAGCGGATTGCGGCGCGGACGATCAGCACAGCCGTCGACGAGCAACAGCATGGCGGCGAGCAGGGCCCAGATCATCAGAAAAACACGAAGCGAGCCGTCAGCACCAGACCAGCTTCCATGATGAGGAATCCCGCCCCGGCGATGCGGTCATGCCGTTCGGCGCTGTCGAGGGCGTCCTGCTGCCGACCCGCACCGGCCGAACTCAGGTATCGATCATAGGCATCTTCGGCCTCATTCGTGCTCCAGTAGGCGACGAGCGCCCCGGTTGCGGCAAGACCGACGCTGGCCAGCAGGGCGGGACGCCAGCGGTCCGGCTCGGCCTCGTCTGCGAGCCGGGCCGGGCCGCCCCCCTGCTCATAGGCAACGCCCGGGCGTTGGACTGAAACACTGCTAACTGATTGCCTGGCAGTCAGTTGAATCGTTGACATAAACGGCGCCACGAGGGGAAGAATCCGCGGAAGTCCGGTCGGAATGCCCTGGGACTGAGCCTGCAGCAGCGTCGGCACGAGCAAGCAGACGACGAGGGCACGTCTGCTGTAGTCTCTCCGAAAGATCATCGACTGAACACGTAGGTGGTACCGCGCTCGGTGGTCACCGCCAAGCGCTGCCGCGTCAGGGCCACACTCGTGAGCACCGGACCATCGAGCTGCTGCTGCCATCGCATCGACCCGTCGGTGGTGTCCACCGCATGCAACCAGCCATCGCCGGCGCCGAGATAGATCGTGCTCGCCGTGCCGACGGGCGCACCCCGCACGATCCCCTCGGTGACACAGCGCCACAGAGGCTGACCAGTGGCCAAGTCAAAGGCGTAGAGGCTCTGGTCCGTGGAACCCACCGCGACCTGTGTACTGGAGACGTACAGCCCCAACGACGGCAGACCATCGAACTCCGCCCACCAGAGCGACTCTCCAGTCTCGGCGGCAAGCGCATGGAGACGTCCATCGATCGCGGCCAGCACGCGGCCCTCGTCGATGTCGACCGTCGGTCGGGATCGCACGGGGCTGCCCAGATCCCGACGCCAGAGGACGTGACCGCTGTCGATACTCGCCGCCACCAGATCACCGGCACCGTCGGCGATGTAGAGGACATCACCTGCAAGGCTAGGGGCCCCCGTCAGCGGCGCCTCGAGGTCGAGAGTCCACAGAACACGGCCGTCAGCGGCGGCCAGGGCCCGCATCTTCCCTGATTCCATCGCCGCATAGACCGTGTCTCCCCGAACCACGACAGCGGCACAGAGTGCGCCCTCCTGTCGCCAGACGATGTCACCTGACTCGAGATCGATGGCCCGCAGCTGGGACGGATCCTCCAGGATCGAGACGAGCATGATCCGTCCGCCGCCACCGGCCAGGGCGGGCGGACCGCACACCGGATCGTCGGAACTGCGCTTGCCCACCCGCGTCCCGCTGATCACGTCAAACACGTACAGGTCCGGCGCCTTCGACCACTGCAACAGCAGGGGCCCGGCGATCAACGGACTGCCCAGGGGCGGCTTGTCCACCTCCTGCTGCCAGCGCAGACGGAGCGGCGGCTCGAGGCCGTCGATGAGCAGCCCATCGCCACTGGCATCCCCGGCCGCCTGTGTCCAGCCGGACTGGGTCTCCGGGGACCAGGGGGCATACAGAACCCCGGAGCCGCAGGCCGTCCAGACAGAGCTCAGCGTCAGCAGGATGGCCCCCGCCTGCCACATCGGGCGGCGGCGGCACCAGCGGTCAGAAATCCCAGCCAAAGAAGAAGTCCCATCGAGTGTTGTTGTCGACACTGTCGAAGTCTGTACGCCGCGACGCGTCGAGTCGGAAGACGAAAACGCCGCCGAGGCCGAGGCGAGCGCCGGCGCCGAGGCTCCCCTTCCAGTCTCCGAACCCGTCGTTCCAGGCGTTGCCGGCATCGACGAAGAGCGCCCCCCGCAGCGCGCTCAGGTCGATATTGCCGAAGGGAAAGGCGAGAATGAATCGGTCGAGCAGCGGATAGCGCAGTTCGTGATTGGCCAGCACCAGATTCCGCCCCCAGAGAGAGCGGAAACCATAGCCGCGCAGAGTCCAGCTGCCGCCCAGGGGAAAGAACTCGGGCACGTCCCCGCGGCTGTGCAGCCCCATGTATCGAACGGCCAGGCTGGAGCGTTTGCCCAGCCGATGGTAGTGCCGGACGTCGGTGAAATAGGTCGTATGAAAGGGACGTGAACTCTTCACGTCGAAGGTGTGACCCAGGCCGATGCTGTAGCGCGTCCCCTCCAGCGGGCCGGTGGAGATCCACAAGCTCGTGTCGTGGGTAAAGCTGATGTGGTTCGACACCAGCCATCCCGTCAGCTGACGACCCTCAAACTGCCGGTCGAGATCGGAGTGCCGCGCGGTGAATCGTGTCTCGATACGGTCGTGGCGGTTGAAGGGGTAACTCATCTCCGCCCAGGCGCCGGTTCGCTTCTCGCGCACAAAACGGCCGAAACTGCTCGACAGACGATCGTTGAGGCGGAACACACCCCAGCCCACGTTCAGTTGTCGGGCCAGATGCAGTCTGCCGAAGACCAGATTCAGACCGTCGAAGAAGCCGCTGTTGGAGCCGGAGATATGGGACAGGACGAAGTAGTACTGGTCATTGCCGAGCACATCGGACAGTCCCAGCTGGATGCCGCCGGACGTTCCGAACACGGGATCCTGGGAGATCTGACTCTGGGCGATATCCAGGCTGAGTCGCTTGCGGTAGGTACGGCGTGTCACCTGTCCCGCATCGGGAAGACTCGCCAGATCCCAGGAGCTGTCCACGGCGGCGGCCACTGTCCTCACAGACGCCAGACTGTCAGACTCGACGGCGACGGAATCGAGACCGAGGCGGTGAATGTGAAAGCGGGCGCCCTCGAAACCGGTAAACAGGAGCTCGTCGGCGCCCGGCAGCCAGGCCGCGTCAAAAACTCCGGTGAGGGCCCGCGTCAGCCGCTGCGTGGTGCCGACACTGTCGCCGGCCACGGGGAGGGCGTAGAGATCGTAGAAGCCGTCCCGGTCAGAGGTGAAAGCCACGCGCGCCCCCTCAGGTGACCAGGCGGGCTGCATGTCGTGGTGATCCCCGAACGTCAGCTGCCGTACGGATCGCTCGGCGGCCTCGCCGACGTCGATGGTGAACAGATTGTACTTCCCCTTCCTGCCATGCCCCGGCGACCGGTCGGAACTGAACACGAGCACGTCTCGTGCCGGATGCCAGTGCGGGTCGCGGTCGTGATAGAGATCATCGGTGAGCG
>PBSR01000094.1 GCA_002726335.1 Gemmatimonadaceae bacterium | reverse complement strand
GCCGGCGCCATCCAGTTCGAGGGCACGAACGGTGTGAATCGGCAAAGGCAGCCTTTGCTTCGGCGTGCCACCCGTCTCAGTCAGCCACAGGCCTTCGCGGTCGCCGCCCCAGAGCCGGCCCTGATCGTCGCGCTGGAGGCTGAGAGCCGCTGTCTGGCCAGGCCCACGAGGTATGAACTGCGAGCCCGTGTACTGCACGAGCCCCGCGTCAGTGGCCAGCCACAGCCCGTCCTGTCCGGGTAACAGGGTGTTGATATCAGCATCGGGAAGTCTGCGTTCAGGGGTGTATCGGTCGACCTCGTCAGGGCCAGAGATGCGGATGATGCCGCCGCCACCGGGAGAGCCGACCCAGACCACGTCCCCCTCGATGACCACCGGGCCCGGGTCGCCGGCGGCCGCCAGTTCGGGATGTTCGAAGAGCTCACACCCGGGCCGACACTGATAGAGCCCACGCTGGGTCGTTACCCAGGCGTCGGCACCGAGAACGGCTACATCGACCACATGCGCCTCGCGCGGCATGCCGGGCCGGCGTTCGCAGCCGTCCCGGGAGCAGTCCCAGAGGCCGTCTCCCGAGGTCCCGGCCAGCACGCCGGCGTCCTGGGACCCGAGACTCACGATGGCAGTGGCGGGGCCAGCGGCGGGCCGCAGTCTGCCCTCAGAGAGAAAGAAGATCCCTTTGCCGCAGCCGACCCACATCGTGCCATCGCGTGCTTCCGTGATCCCGAGAACGCCGCCAGGAGCCGTCGCGATTCGCCGCCAACTGTCCCCATCGCATGACCAGAGATCCCGGCCGCCGGCCCACAGCGTGCCGCCAGAAGACAGCATGATCGTGCCCGCACCACCGGGACCCACCTCCGGCGAAGCAGACGAACCGCAGTCCGGCAGCGAGCCAGGAACGGCCGCTACCACCCGATCTCCTCCGACCGCCACCGAGAGTACGGGGGCCGAGGGAGGGAGGGGGAAGAATCCAGAGGGGCCTGAACGGGCGAGTCCGCGCCAGGTACCGGCCACCGCTTCCGCCGGACTCGTCGGGAGAATCTCAAGGGTTGTGATCCGCTGATCTGGCAGCCCCGAGGCGGGGCCAAACCACGCGGGGGCACCCGGCCCCAGTCGACCGATACCCGCTGGTGTACCGAACCAGACAGTGCCTGCACCGGTGGCAAGATGCGTGACCCGGCCATCGATCATCCAGGCCGTGTCTTCGGCGAGATGGCGTTCGACGACACCCGCCGGGCTCCATCGGACCAACTCGTGGTGACCGGCGATCCAGAGACCTCTCGAGCCATCGGCTGCAGCACGCCGCGGGCGGCCCCGCAGGCCTGCCGATTCGACCGAGAGCAGGAACAGGTGATCGGAGGGCCAGACAGAAGGCTCGGCCGTCACATCGGCCAGAGCAGTGACCGCCAACAAGGCGGGCAGCCAAAGAAGACGATGCCACCGTCTACACCACACTCGCCCCTGGTAGATGCTAGGTGTCCGGGGGGGTGGTGGGGTTTGACGCCCTCGGCGGGCAAGTCGTATACTCCCCATTCGGTTTGGATTGGGCCGGGACAAAAAAAAACTTGGATTCTTGGGGGTCAATTCGTTAATTAGCGTCGCCTCTACCGGATCGTCGGAGTGACGAGCCCTGCTTCGGGGACGTCCTAAGGTGCCCAGAGAGCGTATCCGAGGCAAGGCAGGGTTGCGGTTGTCGAACCGTCGCCCACGGTGCACATTGTTATTGATTGGGACATCAGACCATCGATAGTCACAACCCAACCGAAAGGGGGTGAGGGCGACCGAGGACATCCGTCGGCGAAGCCCACTGAGCCGAGCCGTCGGAGGAAGGGCTCGCATTCCGCCAGACCGTCCGCAACCAGCCTTATGAACCAACCGTGAAAATGATATCGATCTACCACCGCGCAGTATTAGCACTAGACGAACCACCCACCCACACGTCTTACAGGAGGAGCTTTCGGATGAGACGTTTTACAATACTTGCTCTGGCTGCCGCGTGCATTTTCGGCATGACCAGTGCTACCAGCGCCCACATCGGTGGCCTGGTTTTCCCGATCTTCGAGATCCCGACCGGCGATCTGCCCGATCTCCGTGACGGCACCCTTGAGGACTGGGAAGATGTTCTTCCCGGTACGTCGCTCGATCACAACTCGTTCGCACCGCTGAACGTGGCTGACGGCGCCGGCATCAATCCTGAAGACCTGGCGTATCGGGCCTTCATGTCGTGGCACAGCGCTGGACAGCACCTGTACATGGCCATCGAGCGCGTTGATGACGTCTACGTCAACACGTATGAGGGCGGCGACCTGACCGGTCTGTGGCGCTTCGACTCGATCGAGTTCATGGTGGACGGTGACCACACTGGTGGTTCGTACAACGGCGCCGGTATCGGCGAGGATCTCTCCGACGAAGAGCGCAAGCTGCTGACCAACTTCCAGGGGCAGCAGTACGTCGCCATCGCCGAGTCGCCCGATGGCCGCACCCTGGGTTACCAGGGCTCGGGTCAGGGCTGGGTCACCTTGCCGCCCTTCGCGGACGCTGGTGGTTTCTCCGTGGGCGAGTCGCCCAACACCTCCGTCATCGAGCTGCAGGTTACGGCTTGGGACGAGTTGAACTGGCAGGGTCCGGAACTGTCCCGCCGCTCCAATCTCACCGCTGGCCGGACGATCGGCTTCCAGATCTCCGTGCCCGACTTCGACACCGAAGCTGGTGAGTATCACGGTTTCCACACGCTGTCCGGTCAGCCGAACACGTGGCGTGAGGCGGACAACTTCGTCGACGGCGAGCTCATCCCGTGCGACATTGGCGACTGCGGTTCGGCGCCTCTGCCGACGGCCGTTGCTGAGGACAGCTGGGGTCGGATCAAGGCCAGCTTCCGCTAAGCGGAGCCTGTCTACTTGAACTACTCGCTTGCTCCGAGCGGAGCTTTCGAGTCCGGGGCCTGCGGGCCTCGCCAGTTGTTTGATGTTGGCAAGTAAAAGAAGGGGGGGGGGTTTCCTCCCCCCTTCTTTTTAGTAGCTACGACAGCTACGGACGGTGCGCACGTACGTTTCACGCCCAGACGCACGCCGCGTTGAGGAGATTCTCGCGATGCTGATACACCGAGGCCACCAGGACCCGTCAGTTGACGTGGTGTCGAGCCGTCCCACCGTCGGACTACTCGTCTGGGTCGGGATGGCGGCGCTGCTCTCCGCGTTGCTCACAGTGGCCCCGGTTCACGGGCAGTTGAGTGCTCTCAACATCCCCGGTGACATTGAGTGGAAGGACGCACAGCAGGCGCCCTTCAATCCCGTGAATTTCTTTGAGAGTGTCGATTTCAAGATCGACAACGGCATCGCGCCCCTCGACACAACCCTCTGGCTCCCACTGCCCGCTATTCCAGACGAGATCCAGACGGAAGACGATTTTAACTTCTTTGACCGGCAGACCTTTGACGCCTTTACGCGTCACGTCTCCCGAGACAGCGTGTTTGCCATCTCCGCTGTGTTGGCGACTGACGGTGGCACATTGATCGCCGAGGGGGCGCTGTTGCTGGCGCCGCACGACGACTTTCCGCGCACCGTGGAGACTGTCCGTCAGCTCCAGGCAGCCGGTATCGACAGTCTGCAGGCCCTGGTCAATCTGGGTCATGCCGTTCTGGGGCCGCGAGATCCTCAGGTGCGCTTCGAGAACTGGCTGCGCTCGCCGACGATCTATGAGCGCCAACTCAACAACCGTCAGAAGCGAGATTTACTCGAGGCACTGATCGACCTGGATCCGATAAACTCCTTCCGGCGCGTGGACGGCAAGAACCGGCCCGTCGAGAAGCGCGCCGTTGTCATCATCATGGACCTGACCCGGCAGTTCCCCATCGGCCTCGTGCGTTTCTACCCGCGACCCGAAGACAACCCCATCCCGATGGCCGCGTACGGCCTCGAGATCCACGACGGAATCACCTATAAGCGCGGACAGGAAGAGAGCGTGTCTCAGGGGCGCGTCGGCTCGAACTACCTCGGACTCGGCGGCGAAGTCACCGTCACCGAAGGCACCGTGCCAGTGTTCAGGCAACTGGCTATCTCGCAGAGCAACACCGTCGATACTGTGGCGTTCCGTATGGATCCGCCGAAGTACATGCAGCAGTTCAAGTTCCGGTCCCTCACCGGCATCGACTACGACATCGCCGAGTTTGAGGTGTTCAATGAGGGCTATCCGCCGGCGGCAGTGTACCTGAGCAAGCCACTGCCTCTCGACCCGGCCGGTATCCCCGCGATGCAGAGCTATCTGGATGGCGATCTGGGCCAGCGCGCCGAGCTCGATCAACTGCAGGGCGGAACCCTGGGGCGTATTACCTGGGACGAAGAGAAGTTGGGCGACCCTGAAGCGTCGACGGCGACGGTCAATATCCAGACGGGATTCACGCCAGAGCCGCTGGTGCTGATTCGTCTGAACCGCAACGGCGACCAGGTTGAGTGGCGCCCCGACGCGATGGTCGTTGACCATCGCGAGGGCAGCACAACGGAGGGTGAGCCGGTCATTCTCGATGATCCGCTGTTGCGATCTGCAGCCCGTGATATCTGGAACGCCCTCACCGACGAGGAGCGAGCCGCGGCGCAGACCACATTCCCGGAATACAGCGACCCGACCACCGTACCCGCCGCCAACAAGCGAGACCGCCAGAGCAACGACCTGCCGCGATTGGCCGACCCAGTGTTCTGGAGCGGCTTCCAGCCAGTGACGAACGGGCAGCGGATCAACGTGCCCGGGGAGCGGCCGTTCTTCCAGATCCGCATTGACTTCACCAGTGAGGATTATCGATCGGCCACGGCGGTGCGGAACCTGCGCATCGAACAGTTGTTCCCACCGATCCTCCGTGAAGCGGTCGCCGAGATCGTACCCGCTGCCGATGTCGCGGCTGGTCTCGACACGCTGTTCACCTACGCCGTGCGTCCGCGGTTCCGCGATGGCGACCCCGGCTTCAACCGCATCCGCATCCCGACCCCTACCGTCGTGTCCGAGGTGCAGAGCGTCGAATTCGCCTACGGTCGCGAGTCGATCGAGCGCTCCGAGGCGGTGCCCTTCGAGACCATCGCACGCACCCAAGAGCTGTTCGTGTTGGGAATACCCCGCGTCGATCCATCGATCTCGCAGAACGACTCCCTCGTCGTGCTGGTCAAGTTCCGCGGCCGCGTCCTCAACGTGAAGACCAATTTCACCGGGCACGTCTTTCTCGACACGGTGGGCGCCGGTCCCAGCACCGACTACAGCAACATCATCTTCTTGACCGACGAGGATGCCAGCGGCAGCATCGACACGTTGCAGACGATCCTGCCACAGCGGATCCTGCAGGGCGATGTTCTGGCGTTCACCGAGGATATGTCCGATCGCAACACCCTTGATGTCGTCACCAGTGTGGCCCACGCCATCGACGATGTCGTGCAACGTCTGCGCGTGGAGCCGAACCCCTTCACACCGAATTCGGACGGCGTCAACGACGCCTCGCGCATCACCTATGACATCCTGCGCGTGGTCGAAGACGTACCGGTGACGCTTGAGGTCTACGACCTGTCTGGCCGCGCCGTGCGGTCGTGGACAAACGACAGGGCGGTGGGCAGCTTCGCCGAGGAGTGGGACGGTACCGATAACAGCGGGAACCACGTGCCCCCCGGGCTCTACCTGCTGAAGGTGACGGGGGATACCGACACGGGTGATATTGTGTCGACACGCGTCGTATCCGTGGTCTATTGAAGCACGAATCAGTGTATGACACCGCTGGATCGGCTCGGCGGTCGGTGCAACAAGGGCAGGAGTGAGGGACCATGCAGAGGTTTCTATATTCGCTGGCAATTCTCGGCGCTGTCGCTGGTAACGCTCACGCGCAATCGGCGGCCTTCCAGTTCAACGGCGCAGGGGATCAGATCGACATTGACCGCGAGTCCCAATGGCGCAACTGGGATTACCAGAACAACCTGGTACGCGATGTGTCGTCGCCGATGGATTCCACCGGTCTCTTCGACTTCACCTTTCTGGGGGTCAAGCCCAAGTTCTTCCCGGCGATACAGAACTACGTGCTGGACCGCGCCGGCTTCAGCTATCTCGACGACGTCCGCTTCCGGGGTCTGAACACTACCGTTACCGGTCAGCTCAAGGCACTGTCGAACGACGCTGCAGCACCCCGGGCAGGCGACGGCGACCTGACGACCTACTGGGAGCCTGCTGCGGCCGACTTCAGTGCCGACGGCCTGCGCAACTGGCAGGTCGAGGTCAACCTGGGCCGCGTCGTGTTCGCAGACAGCATCGTCGTGCAGTTTCCGCCACTGGAGTCTGGCGGCAATGAAGCGGTTCCCGTAATCCCGGCCGATGCCGATGCCCTCAGTGATCTGTCTGCCGAACTGCAGGTGGCGATCGCCGCCATCTCCCGCCGTGCTTCTCTGGGCACCGTACTCGCGCCAGTGGATCTGTTGGCCGACGACGGCACTGTCACAGTCGCCGTCGGCGATACCGTGCTGCGAGAAGGGCAGGGACTGCCGGGGACACTGTCGGACATCCGCCGCCTGAACGACCTCGGAATCGCCTTCGTTGAAGTCGAAGGTGTTGACGATCTCGGGGATGGTCCGAAGCTGTTCGCCGTCGAGGTGTCGATGGGCAAGCAGGCGGGAGACACGTCGTCGAAGAACTACCGCTTCGACGTCATCGGCCGCGGCTCTGCCTCCGGTGTTCAGCGTCGTTTCGTCTTTCCCTTGGAGCCGCTCGATACGGCGGACGCCAATCTCGACGGCACGCCCGACTTTCCGGGCACCTTCGTCCACTTCGTCCGGATCACGATTTTTGACAGTGATTTCGATGCCAAGCAACTGCTCGGCGAGGGCGAGGCGGGGGCCGTCGCGTACGAAGCGCTGCCGGAGGAGCGGCGTGGCCTGCGTGTCTTTCAGCGGTTGACCGCAGGTGGTTTCGTCAAGAGGATCAGCCCCATCATTGACGATGCGGGCGACACGCTGCTGACCGCGGAGCAGGCATACGATACCCTGGCTGAGTCCGAGCAGGGCCCCATCCGGTATTTTGGTCGCGAGTTGCCACGCATCTCCGAGATCGAAGTCTGGGGGCCCGGACCGAACCTGGCATATCGCCCCGCGCGTCACGGCGGCGCCGGCTATGAGGACGGCGGCAATGGCACGCCCTTGCAGGCCGTCGATGGGGTCTATCTGACGCGCTGGTACGGCAACGCATGGGACCTGAAGTATTCCAGCGGCTACGCTGGCCACGATCAACTCGTGTGCTGCACGATGTGGCTTGACCTGGGCGCCACTTTCTGGATCGATCGTGTCCTGCTGGGTATGGTGACGACACGCGAGACCAGTACTGAAGGCTCGATTTTCGGCTGGCACCTGCAGGGATCCGACGGCACCGTGTTGCGGGCTCTCGATCTGCAGACCGCAGAGGACTTCATCCAATTGGAGAACGGACTGGCATGGAGTGATCTGATCAGCGAGATCTACAAGGACAACAACACGCCGAAAGTTCGCATGATGCAGGAGCGGTTCGACCTGCGGAAGCTGCGCTTCTTCCAACAGCGCAATGACGACCCCACGGGTGCCCGTTCGGGAGCCTACAGCGCTCCCGGCCACTTCAACGAATTGCAGATGTTCGGTCATGGCTACCCGGCGGAGGTGAGCTTTTCGTCGCCGGCGATCGTGCTGTTGCCCGGAGTGAGCGAGGCCGAAGCGATCAATGTGCGGCAGCGGCGCGTGCTGTCCGAGATCCACTGGGAGGCCGAAGCCATCGTGCGGGAGGTCGATCCGCTGACAGGACAGAGTGTCGAACGAGCCGAGACGCTGTCCGAGCACCCCGAGGTCGAGTTGCTGATTCAGACGCGCTCGAGCGACACGATCGACTCGTTGTTCACCTACTACAACAAGACCGGTGTCGGTACGGCATCGGAGAAGTCCTTCGAGGTCGATCTGGTGGAGTACTCGGCCCTTGTCGATTTGTGGACTCTGTACAACGCATATCAAGCCCTGGAGGAGACCGAAACGTTCACGCTGCGCGCCCATAGCGCCGGCGACGATGACGGCGATCAACGTATCAACGAGGACCCGATCGACGGCATCGACAACGACAACGACCGCCGCATCGACGAGGATGGCGTAGCCGGTGACGTCGGTGGGCCGCAGGCGCTGCGTGGGCCGGGTGTCGTGACGATCACCAAGCACCAGCGCAAGGTCGACGACGACGGCGATGGTGCCGAAGACGAGGATCCGATCGACGGTATCGACAATGACGGCGATTCCCTGATCGACGAGGATGGAAAGCGTGTCGCTAAACCGCGGCAGGAGCCTGAACTTCTGATCACGCCATTCTTCGCCGGATGGAGCGCCTGGAGTGAGCCATACAAGCCGACACGTGGCCAGAACCGGGCGGCGATCACGTCCCCGAGTCCACGCAAGTTCCTCCAGGTGCGCGTCACGATCCTGTCGGAAGATCCCGATGTGACGGCGCGCATCCAGTCGCTGAGTATCGATCTGGCGCCGCCGATCAGCACCGACCTGGCCGGCGAACTGGCGTTGCTGACGGATGCCGGCGTCGGTCGGCCGTTGACAGATCTGTTACCGACTCGTCTCGACTACGACCCGCCGTTGAACGTCGAGCCCTTGCGACAGTCGCCGTACGTCTTCTTCGTACGCGCCGCCGGGCCCGACCCAAACGCACCTGAGGCTGCCGCTGGCTTCGACGAGATCCTGTTGCTGACGCCGTCGCAGGCGCGACCGACGGGAATCCGCATCGGCCGCGTCACCGTCGAGGAGCTAACGGGTTCATCGAGCGTCTCCGAGCGGCGTGCTGTGACGACAACCTTCGATCGGGCCTACATGCCCGTCGCCGGAGACAGTCTGTTCGCCGACTCCGACGGCAATCAGGTGGCAGTGCGCAGCACGCGAGATTCGCTGCAGGTTCTGTTTCCGCAATCGGTCAATGCCGGCCTCGCCGAGGGTGAGAACGCACTCGTGGAGATCCAGTTCCAGACGCAAACTCTGAAAGCTGGAAGTGAATTCCTGGCCCTCGTGCGCAGTTCGCGCGCCAGTTCTGTGTTTCAACGCGTCGAGTCAGAGGGACGCGACGCCACCGAATTGGTCGACAGCGGTACGGCCCGACCCACTGTCCTGCAGGTGGACAGTATCATCGACGAGGTCAATATCCCCACGGTTTTTTCGCCCAACGGGGATGGTGTCAACGACCGTCTTGATATAGAGTTTACCATCTTGACCATCCGAGACGATCGTCCCGTCGAAGTCGCGATCTATGACCTGTCGGGGCGCCGCGTGGCCTCGGCAACACCGACGAGCGGGCTGGAGTCGTCGCAGAGCGGGACGATTGGCTTTACCTGGGACGGTAGGAGTGGGTCCGGAGACGTAGTGCCCCCGGGGATCTATATCGCCCGGGTCAAGCTTGAGACCGATAGCGAAGACCTGGAATTCATGCAGGTCGTCAACGTCGTATACTGACGGATCAAACACCGGGCGAGTTCTCATCGCCCTGGTGTCTGCAGCCGAAGGCGGGAAAGCCATGACCGGTGGGCCCGCTGCGGCTTCGCAACAATGGAAAGGGAGGGTTCAGCGTGTACAGACGAGCCTGCGTGCTCCTCATTTTCTGCGCCATGGCCACTGCTCTACCTGCAGCGGCCCAGGACGATGTGGGAACCCGACTCGGAGTGCGAAGGGGTGGCGAAGTCAGCTTCGAGCCGTATGGTCCTGGCGTGCTCTTCGGCGCCCTCGACCCGGCAGTGAGGAAGTGGTACGTGCCGCAGGAGTTGTTCAACGACTACGGCTGGAAGCAATGGGAGTACAGCAACTACGCCCGTCAGCAGTACGAGCGCTACGTCAGCACCAGCATCGAAGGTGATTATTTCTACGATGTCTACGGCCGCTTCATCACCAAGGGCTGGCTGGTGTTCAACTGGACCGTTTCCGAGCCTGAGGCGGCGGGCAGCCGACTGCTGAAAACGGGTCAGTTCGGTCAGTTCTTCTCCAATCTGGTCGTCGCTTCCGACTCCAAGGGCCAATACCACGCGTCGATCACTGTGGGCAATGAAATCCGCACTTCGCTAACACCTCTGACTTTCTCCAAGCCACTGTTTGACGGCATCCAGATGGACCTGGCATCCGACAAGTACGAAGCCACCGTCATCGCCTCACGGCCCAGCGGATTCCGCAGTACGGCCGCAGAACCGAACGAGAAATCGAACGTGACGAACCTGCTCGGTGGACGAGCAACGGCGCAGATCGGTGACTTCGTCAAGGTGGGTGCGACGTACGTCAACTCATTCAACGCGCGCACGCGCGGCCAGGCGTTCCAGGGCAATCCGTTGCAGGGCTCCCTCACCGAAGCACAGAACGCCGACATTACCCAAGTGGCGATCCGTCTCAGTGACGATTCGCCGCAGGATCTGACGGCGGGTGCGGCGTTTTTCCTCGAAGAGGTGGTCATCACCGACGCCGACGGCTCCAGGATATCCAACCGGCGTCGCCTGCGGCAGAAGGACGGCAGCGACAGTCCCATCCTCGAATACGAGCCCGTCGTCGAAGGCGGTTTCCAGCGCGAGGGTTTTCGCACGGCTGACGGACGCGAAACGATTACTCTGCGCTACGAGTTCGACGGCCCTGAGTACAAGGCGGCCGGCGTCGGGCCACAGCCGGCCGACATCGCCGCCGTCGAGTTCCGCTTGCTGGTGGCAAATGACTACCGCATCGACGTCACGTCAAACAATCAGACCAACCAACTGAACCAGCCCGTGTTCCTGTCGGAGGGCATGCCGGAGCGGACGATCCGCGCACCGGGCAACGTCAAGGATGGTTCGAATCAGCGCTTCGTGCGGATCGAGTACGGGCTGCCGACGGCGAACGAGATCTTCGGTTTCACCATCGAGGCCCACGACGCGTTCGGGTTCGACGTCAGTGCTGAGTGGGATCGCAACCGGCAACACAAGCGGTTTCCACGCTTTGCCGAGAACGATGCCACGGCGAACCGGCACGCTGTCGAAAAGGCGGACGCGTGGATGATAAACCTGTCGCGCAAGCCGTATCCGTTCTTCTTCTTCGGCGAAGCCTACAGCATGGATCCGAACTACAGCACGAGTTCGTATCTGGCGATGCAGCGTGGCGATACGGGACCGATCGACTACGATTCGCAGACGTTGGCGATCTTCGAGATGGTCGACGACAACGACGATCAGGACCGGGCGGTCGACTGGCAGCGTATCGGTTCAGGTGCGGCTGCCGACCGTTTCGTGTTCCCCGGGTGGGATGAGAACAACGATTTCGTTGCCGACTTCAACCAGAACGACGTGGACCTCGTGCGGCCGAATCTCAAACCGGACTGGGAAGAGCCGTTCCTGCGTTATAACGTCGATCGGCCGGAGTTCCTCTTCGGCGTTGACATGAACAACAACGGCATCGCGGATCGATTTGAGAATGACGATCAGCCCGATTACCCGTACAAACGCGATCGCCGCGGCTACAATGTCTACGGCGGTTCATTCCTCGGCCCGTGGGCAAAGTTGACCGTCGGTCGTCTCGACGTGCGCCAACTCGCCGACGACCGCGACAACGAGACGATGTACGCATTGTTTACCTATGAGCGCGACTTCGCCCGCCTCGGCAAGCTGCGCGTGTACGAGAACCTGCGCCGCGTCCAGGATGATATCAAAGATGATCTGCTGATCTGGCGCATCGCCGACGGCGTCGCTGGTGAGATCGTACCGCGTGAGGATCCGCTGCCGATGCGTGACGCCTGGGCCAACACGATCTACGCCCAGTTCGATCTCACGCGCTGGGAATCGATCAACATGATCAACAAGTTCAAGTACGAGTTTATCGATCAGGTCGACTACGAGGATCAGCTGGCCAACCGGCGCGTGTTGCCCTCCGAAGACATACGCGAAACGGCCAGTTTCTTGGGTCTGATCAACAAGGTCGACTACATACGTGAGATCGGCGGCATCAAGATCCAGCCACGCTGGAAGAGTGAGTTCCAACGGCTCGTACCGTCGCTGAAAGAGAGCCAACTGCAGCGGCCGACGACGGAGTTGCGCGAATCTGCGTTCCTCATCGTGCGTTTCCCCTTCCTGTCGCGCAGCAACCTGCAGGTCGGCACAGAGTACTTGTGGACGAAGCAATTCCGCGACAGCGTCAAGGAGACCCTTGAAGGATCGCCGCGCAACGAGCTGGTCGGCGCGATGCAGGTGATGAACCGCACCGACTACCAGGGCTATGAGGTGTTCACCGAGTTCGGTTTGCGTGTCTCGAGGATCGACATCGATTTCCTCGATGACGTGCAGACTGAGACATTCATCTTCTTCGCCATGTATGCGGGCTTCGGGAGCTTCTAGTGATGAAGACGTGTAGAGAGATGATACTCTCCCACAGCCGCTGGGCAGTTCTGGCAACGCTCTGTACCGTCGCCAGTTGTGCCTGGCGTCCGTACGTGGGCGACGTGCAGCCGAGCGCCGAAGACCAGCAAGTGCAGAACATGACCGTCGCCGACGACGGGACGATCACCTGGACGCAAGATCGCCTCGAGGTCCGTATGCGGCCGGTGACAGACGATGAGTTGAACCGCCAGTTCGGCGGTGGCGATCTTGGCGCGCTCAGTATGAACCCCTTCACGTACGGTGGCGTCGACGACTTCTACACCGGGGACGAGAAGAAGCGCTTCACCGTCTTCATGCTGGGGGTCAAGAACTACCAGTATCCGAAGGTGCGGGCCATCGGTGATGTCGTTCTGGCCAGCAGCAACCAGCGCAAGTATTACGATCTCAACATGAAGCAGCTGGACCGCTACTTTCGGGCATACGCCATCGGTTACCGCGGCAATGAGTACAGTGTCTACAAGGAGCGCCGAGCGATCCTGCAGTCGACGATGTTCCGACGGGAGGACATCTTCTCCGGCCAGGAGATGGAGGGGTATGTTCTGTTCGAGACACTGCACACGGATGTCTCCGAGATGACGGTGACGGTGAAGGATCTGGTCATCCGCTTTGACTATCGGGGCGAACCCGTCGAGGCGGTGGACGTCCCATTCACTTTTGAGCGCGAGGTTGGTCGCGAGTTTCCCGACGGTACGGTGGAGATCAGCGAGCGGTAAATCCAGCGCTTACGCTACAACGAGTTCGTGCAGACGCCCGCTTGGGAGACCCTTTCCAGGCGGGTCTCTGCTGTACGCTGATCTATGCCAACTCCCCCTCTACTCTGAGCCCGTGTCGACGTGAAACTCTGGTTCTTCCGCGGTTTCCTGGCGGCGACGCCGGTCCTGTTGCTGCTCCTGGTTGAGGCGGCGCTGCGGCTGTTCGACCTCGGCGGCTATCCTCCCTTACAGCTGACGCTGGTGGTCGACGGGGAACGCGTGTTGATGAGCACGAACGCGCGCTTTCCGGAGCGTTTCTTCCAGGAGCGCTACGATGGCGCTCTTCTGGCGAGCGGGCGCATGCGCGGTGAGCCCTTCGTAGCTGACCGGCCACAGCGCTACCGGGTCGTCGTCGTGGGGGCCTCTTCTGTCCAAGGCTATCCGCATCCACACCGGTTGGCATTTCCCGCGTTCCTGCGGGCGATGCTGCAGGACGTTCTGCCGGATCGCGTTGTGGAGGTGTTCAACCTGGGGATCACATCCATCGCCAGCTTCGCCGTGGCGCGGACTGTCGATGAGGCACTGGCGATGGATCCGGATGTCGTCGTCGTCTACTCGGGACATAACGAGTTCTACGGGCTGTTCGGTGGGGCCGAGCAGTCCAAGGCGGCTGTGCGCTACCATCTGATGGGGTGGCGCCTGCCACATCTGATGCAACGTGGCGCCGATTGGGTGTCTCGACCCGCCGTGGCCTCGCGTCAGCTGTTGGAAAGCCTGGCACGCCGCGGTCAGGTGCACCCCCGTGCCGAGTTGCGCGAGCGCGCTGCGGGCGCGCTGTCGCACAACCTGCGCGTCGCCGTGCAGGCAGTGCGGGCTGCCGGCGCACGGCCGGTGCTGTGCACATTGGTGGCCAACCTCGAGGACTTCGCGCCCGCGGGATCGTTGACTCCCGATACGACTGCCGCTGCGGGTCGCGAGGCGTGGGCGGCGGTCAACGCTCTGCACGCGGCGACCTACGCCAACGATGACGCGGCAGTGACAGCGGCTCTTACGGCTCTCGATCTGTATCACGGCGAGGGGCTGTCAGGGTATGCCCTCACGGCCTTCGCGCGTGGTCGGGCGCTGCGTCGCAGCGGGCGCCATGCGGAGGCCAGCGCCGAACTGCGCCGAGCGTTGGAACTGGACACCATGCCATGGCGAGCCCCGGCGGCGCACAACGACAGCATCCGTCAGTTGGCGGCGGACCTGCAGGTCGAGTTGGTAGATGTGGAGGCCGAGTTCGGCCGCGCCGCAGCGCCCCGTCTGCCCGGGTGGGAGTGGATGGTCGACCACGTACATCCCAGCGTCCAGGGACAGGCCCTGATCGCACGCACCATCGCCGGGGTGCTGCTCGACGCGGAGCAGGTGGCGCAACTGTCACCGATCGACACCTACGTGGAGCGCCATGGATGGATACGTGCCGATGGAGTACGGGTCGATCAGGCGATGGCGGAGTTGCTCGGGGCGCCGCCGATGGACAGGTTCCACCGGCACGCAGCGGAGATCTTCCGTCAGCGGGGAGCGCGCCGCTGGCGTGAGCTGTCGGCAGCTGAAAGACGCGGCTCTCAGCGTTGGATGAAGCAGGGCGAGATGACGCCGCTGGCTCTTGAACTGGCCAACGAGCTTTATGTCGACCGGCAATTCGCCGCCGCGCAGAAGCACTATCGGGCCGCCCGGCTGGAGGCGCCCTACACCCCGCGTGGAGATCTGTGGGCGAGCGTGCAGCTCGGTTGGTGCGCGCATCTGCAGGGCGCGCCGCTGGCGCAGATCGCGCCGGAGCTGCGCGAGTCTCTTGCCCGGGTCGCTTTCGTCGCCCGGTCACCCGGTGTGCAAGCCGCCTACATTCACTTCGTGCGCGGATCACTGCATCACTTCCTGGGCGACAGCGAAGCCGCGCTGGCCGGCCTCGAGCAGGCCTTTCTCGACGAGACCTTCCGCGCCGACTTCCTCTACTCCCTGTTCCCACTGCTGGCCGAGCAGTTGCTGGCGGTGGGCCGGGCTGACGATGCACGTCGCTACGCGGCGATGGCCTCAGCCCAGGCCGACAACCCGTACTTCGAGCGCCTCGTCGAATCCCTCCGGAGAGGAACATGAGCTGGCGTCTGACGATCTTCGTTCTCTTCTTCCTGTCCGGCGCTCTCGGCCTGCTCTATGAGATCACGTGGATGCGACAGTTCCGCATCATCATGGGCAACACCGTGCACACGTCGGCGACCGTGCTCACCGCGTTCATGGGTGGCCTGGCGCTGGGCTCGTTCCTGGCGGGACGCGTCGTCGATCGTGTGCGCCGTCCCCTGCGCGCCTACGGCGTGCTGGAACTGCTCGTCGGTGCGTACGCCCTGTTGCTGCCGGTGCTGATGCTGCCGGCCGATCCGCTGTACGGCTGGCTCTACCGTCACTTTGCCGACCAGGCAGGAGTGCTCTCCCTGGGGCGTTTCCTGCTGAGCAGCGCTCTGTTGTTGCCGCCGGCGACGATGATGGGAGCGACGCTGCCGTTGTTGACGCGCTATCTGGCCGAAGGCTTGCAGTGGGTAGGCCGCGACGTCGGCCGCCTTTACGGTGTCAACACGATCGGCGCTGCCATGGGTGCCGCCGCCGCCGGTTTCGCCTTTGTGCCGCTCGGCGGCGTGCAGGGAACACTGTGGATGGGGGCTGGCGGCAGTATCGCGATAGGCTTGCTGTCGTTAGCCATCGATCGCCAGCGCGAGTCTCCGCCCCTGGCCGGCGCAGAACCGGATCCGAGTATGGCACGCGAACCGCTGCAGACGGCGGTTGTCGTCGGCCTGGCGATCGCCGGGGCGGCGTCGATGATTTACGAGGTCGCGTGGACACGGACGCTGACGCAACTGATCGGCAGTTCTGTCTACGCCTTCACGCTGATGCTCGTCGCCTTTATCGCCGGACTCGGACTCGGTGCCGTCGTGCTCGCCGGATTCATCGACCGCCGGCGCAATCCCGTGCTCCTGCTCGGGGTGCTGCAGGTCGTCGTCGCTGTCGCCTGTCTGGCGATCGTGCCGCTGTTCGGTATTGCGCCACCTCTGGTCGTCGAGTTGGTGACATCCTGGGCCGGCACCTTCGCCACACTGCACGCCGTGCAGTTCGTCACCGTCTTCCTGCTGATGTTGGTACCGACCTTCGCCATGGGCGGCGTGTTTCCTACGGTAGCCCGTATCTACGCCCGTGACCTGAAAGCCATCGGACGCTCCGTCGGTGAGGCCTATGCAGCCAACACGATCGGCTCCGTCATCGGCTCCTTTGTCGCCGGATTTGTGCTGATCCCGTGGATCGGCGTGCGCAATTCCATCCTGCTTGCCGTCGTGCTGAACGCCCTGCTCGGCGCTGTCTTCTGGTGGGTCTCCGGCTGGGGGACAACCCGTCGACGCGCGCTGTGCATCGGCGTCGCCGGCGTGGCGCTGGTGGGCGCCACCGCTGCCATGCCCGGGTGGGACACGTACCTGCTCAACAGCGCCCCGTATCTCTACGCCTATCGCTACAAGGCGAAGGCGGTGACCCGGGGTGTGGATCTGGGCCAGGTCATGTCGAAACGCCGCAGGTTGCTGTACGAGGAGGAGGGGCTGACAGCGACGGTCACGGTCGTCGAGAGCGGCGGCGAGCTGTACCTGAAGGTCAACGGCAAGACCGACGCGTCATCGCGAGGCGATCTGCGGTCGCAGTCTCTGCTGTCGCATCTGCCGGCGCTGCTGCATCCCGACCCGCAGCAGACGCTGCTGATCGGGCTCGGCAGCGGCATTTCACTCGGTGCACTCGAACAGCACCCGGTAACATCCATCGAGTGTGTCGAGATCTCGCCCGAGGTGGTGCACGCGGCGCGCCTGTTCCAGGAGGCAAATGGTGACGCCCTGGCCGACGAGCGTGTGCGTCTGATCATCGGCGACGGGCGCAACCACACTGCCCACGTGGCTGCCTCTTTCGACGTCATCATCTCGCAGCCCTCGAATCTGTGGATCGCCGGTATGGCGGACCTGTTCACGGTGGAGTTCTTCCAGGCCTGTCGAAGCAAGCTGGCACCCGGCGGCATCATGTGCAGCTGGATCCAGGCATACTCGATGACGAGCGCCGACTTCCGCACGATCGTCCGCACCTTCGCTCGTGTTTTCCCTCACGTGACACTGTGGGAATCCGTGCCGGGGGGGGACTACTTTCTGGTAGGCGGCGAAGGGCCAATCCATCTGTCACTGGCCAATCTGCTCGAACGGGCCGAAATGCGTGAACTGCGTTCTGACCTCGAGCGTATCGGCGTGCACACGGTCGAGCAGATCCTCAGCAGCTATGTTGCCGCCGACGACGCCCTGCGTGGGTTCGCCGCCGCCGGCCGTCTCAACACCGACGACAACGCCACCCTCGAATTCTCGGCACCACACGGGCAGGCGGCAGGACTGATCGCCGGCCCCGGACTGTTCGGGCCGCACGAACTGGATGACATCCGCACGCCGACACCGACACAGTTTCTGACCGACGTCGGCGACCACGTGCCCGAGGCGCTGGTGAGCACGTGGAAGGCGCGGTCGGCGGCGAGGGCGGTCACCGCACATCTCAATGCCGGGCGCCAGAGCGCCGCTCTGCGGGCGATTGAGTCGGCGGCTCGGCTCAACCCGCTCGACATGGAGGTACGGCGCCTGTTTCCGGAGCTGGCGGCTACCGCCGGGTCTGCTCTGGAACAGCAGGGTGAGTTGCAGGCTGCGGAGGCGTTGTACTCACGCTCCCTGACCGCTCAACCCGACGACGTGCGTCTGCTGTTGCGTCGGGCGACGATCCGGCAACGGCGCGGCCTCTTCGAGGAGGCCGACAACGACCTGCGCCAGGCCCTGATCGTAAATCCCGGGTCTGTCGGAGTCCGCCTGCAACTGGCTTCGTTGGCCGCACAGCGTGGGCGAACGGACGAGGCAGAGACGCAGTATCGCACGGCGGCGAAGGATTTTCAGGAGGACTCGCGGGCGTTCAACGAGTGGGGCAAATACCTGCTGCGGGGCGAGCGCTGGGAGGAAGCCATCGCCGTGTTCGCCCGTGGTCTCGAGTATCACCCGCGCTCGGCCCAGCTGGCCAATAACCTGGGTGTCGGTTGGATCCAGGTCGGAGACCTGGGGGCCGCTGCCTCCTGGTTCCGTCGCGCCGTCGAGGAACAACCAACCTACACTCGCGCCTGGATCAACCTTGGGGACGCAACGGCCCGCCTGGGACATTTGGAGGCGGCGCGCCAGGCGTACCGGCAGGCGCTGATGCGTGAACCGGGAAACCCACGGGCGCAGCGCGGGATGCAGCAGCTGTGATTCGGTTGCGCTCCCGGAGTGCTCATGCTTTCATTGTATAGAGCCATTCCCCTCTCAGCGCGGCGCCCCCGAGGGGGGGAATCCAGCCAGTGAGGAACAAGATGCGACACCGCCGTCGATCCGAAGTGCACCGCGGGCCCTCAGCCACCAGCGCCCTCGTCGGAGCCATTGTACTGGTCTGTTCCCTCGACCCGGCAGAAGCTACCAGTTGGCGCGTCGGAGACAGGGATCAGCCCTTCCGCAGCTATCCAGTGAGTTTCGTGCTCAACTCCGGTGAGATCTTCAAGCCCAACTTCGTGTGGGGCGGCGGCCACGCCATCGAGATCGTCGTCGACGATGACGGCGACGGCCTTATCGACGAGGATCCTGTCGACGTGGTCGACAACGACGGAGACGGCTTGTTCAATGAGGACCCGCCCGACGGGATCGACAACGACCGGGACGGTCTGATCGATGAGGATTTCGCCGACCCACAATTCGACAACGACGGCGACGGACTGTTGAATGAAGACGGCTTTCGCAGCGGTGGCATCATCTACGACCCCGCTCTGCGCAGCGCTTTGACGATCGAGCCACACTCGCGCCACGCTACGCCCGAGGATGCCGCCGCTGACCCCGAAGGGCCGGGCTACGGTTGGGGCGACGACGACAAGGATGTGAGCTTCAATGAGGACCCCATCGACGGCATCGACAACGACAACGACGGACTTGTCGATGAGGACCCCGAAGGACCGCCAGTGCCGCTGCCGTCGACCTGGCTGATCACTACGTTTTCCTACGACCTGGGCGGCCTCGACGCGCAGACGGCGTCGACGATCTCCTTCACGTGGGACCCGCTGACGTCGGCGTACACCGGCCAGGATCCGGCGGGAGGCTCGTTGACGGCCACGTCCGCGCAGCTACGGTTCACGCCCTCCGACTTTGTCCGTCCGATCCGGCTTGACCCGTCGCGCAACATCAGCCTGCTCACCGTGGATCGCTTCCTCAGCGGTGAGTTCAGCAACGTCGATCCCACCGACTCTCAGGCCTGGGGTGCCAACCTTACCGGAACCGCCCATGAGGGCTCGTCCGGTCACGGTCAGGTCGCCGATGGCGACATCTTCACGGCGCGGGCGGTGTCCCAGCGCTCATCGTCCAGGTACTTCCGTGTGCACTTCCTGGCACTGTACTGGCTCGATCTCATTCGCATGCGTCCGCGCCCCGACTTCCCTGACCGGACGCCGACGAGCTTCGACATCTGGTACGCCGGCGACAAATCCACGCACTTCCAGAGTACGTCTGTAGTCGACGAAGTGCGCACGAGGATGCTCACGCGGGATCCCATCGTGCCCCGGCAGACCGACCAGTTGCGCCCGCCGGTCAAGGAGTACCGTTTCGGTGAGGACGAGGAGAACCCGCCGACGAAGGCGCGGATTCTCAATTTCGCCAGTCAGATGCCGGAGGGGCAGACCTGGGAGTTGGCCGAGTTCGAGGCCTATGGCCACGGGTACGCCCTTGACGCGTCGTACGTCACCGAGATCATCGATGTGGGCACGGCGCGCCCGCGCTTCCGTCGTTATTTCGACCTGGAGGATCCGGAACGGCCCATCGCCCTGGAGACAATCCAGACACTCGACGACAACGACGACGACACGATCTCGGACGACGAGTTGGCCTCTACCAAAGTGGCCTCGCAATTCGATCCTGACGCGAGTGGCACACCCGTTACCTGGGGGCGAGTGCGGTGGCACGGCACGGTCGAGGGAGAGGACGCAGACCTGCAGATCCGTGTGCGCTCAGGGACCAGCCTCAACACGCACATCTTCGAACGCGTCGTCGGGCGTGGCGTCGTGTCACCCTTCTCCGGGCCCTCGATCGTGGCCGACTGGCCGACGCCGGGCACTCGCATCGAGTTGTTCAGTTGGACTCAGTTGAGCGGTCTGCAGAGGTCGGCGCTGAGGAACTTGCCGAAGAACCAGGTGACCGATCGGGACGGTATCCCTGGCGGATGGACTCCGTGGTCGGCACCCTTCGATTTCCTCGAAGGGCGGATCCAGGACGGGCAGTCGGGCGGCGGGATCACGCTGCCCCTCCCGCCGCTGCACCGCTATATCCAGTTTCAGTTCGATTTCGTCAGCGGCGAGGACAGCGGTGTCAGTCTCGACTACCTGGAGTTCGATTTTGCCAGCCCGGTCGTGTCGCGTGGGATCCTCGCCGAGATCTTCCCCGATACAGCGTCCGTGCTGGGTGTACCGTCCTCCTTCGACTACGTGTTGAAGCCGGACGTGTCGACGACGGACGTCGGCTTCAACCGCATTGACATCGCGGTGCCGTCGCCACATGCGAGTCTCGACGCGCTGTCGATCGACGATCTGCGCTGGGAGCGGATTCAGCCCGTGCCACCCTCCGGGTTGAGTGACTCGGATGCCCTTGATTGGGTGCAGAACCGACTGACGGACGTGGCCTGGCTCGACACGCTCACGGTTGCCGCGGGACCGCAGTTCGCGGCGGTCACGTACTTCGATTCCGCAGCGGCATCGCACAAGCTGGCGATCAAGACGCAGACGCTGACGGCGGCCGACTTCCCTCGCGGTCAGGATCGTGAGATTCAGATCGCTCTGACGACGCCGGTGTTCCGTTTGCTGACCGGCTTCAAGAGCTGGATCTGGAACGAGACTGCCAGTCAGGAACTGCAGCAGCCGACACAACCTGGCAACGCCTCCGACCGATTGCCCTCCGATGCCGTGCGTGTCACAGTGCAAGGCGCACAGAGCACCATCAACATCCAGGAGGTGGCGCCCAACCCGTTCACACCCAACAATGACCGCATCAACGACGCGGCGACGTGGACGTTCGACGTATTCCTACTGACCTCAACGGTGGATATTTCGGTGACGATCTTCCACCTCGACGGCCGGCAGATTCGCAAGATCGAGTCGCCCGCGAGTGCCGGGCAGATGTCGATCGAGTGGGATGGACTCGACGAGGAAGGGGACCTCGTGCCGCCGGGCATTTACCTCTACCGGCTGTTCGTCGACAGTGACACGAACGAGAGCAAGGAACAGTTAGGCACGATCGCCGTAGCGTACTAGGAAGCACGCGACGTTTCACCGCTTGGCCCGGGCTGCCCGCATGGCAGCCCGGGCTTTCTCGTTCTGTCCTGTGGCGGTATAGGCGCGGGCAAGGGCCTGCCACAATGGTACGGGGTCATCGACGTGTGGCATAGCCTGCTCGAGATGCCGAATGCCAGCTTCAAGTCGCCCGGCACCGATGTCGAGCAGACCGAGGTTGACCCGCGCCGGCGCATAGGCCGCATCGGCCTGCAGGGCCCGCCCCAGCAAGTCCCCGGCAGACACGGGGTCTCCCATGGCCAACGCCACAGCCCCTGCGGCGCTGAGGGCCTCGGCACGCCGTGGCTGCTGACGTGCGGCCCTCTCAAACGCCGCGCGGGCCTGTGGCAGGGCTCCAGTGGCGTGCAGCGCACGCCCCAGATCATATGTCATCCAGTACTCTGCAGGTCGCGCCACAGCTGCTTTCCGAAGGTAGGGTATCGCCCTGGCGGCCTGTCCGAACTGTAGCAGCAGGCGACCGGCCCCGTAGTGGACGTCTGTCTGTCTGCTATCCCCTGGAGCTGCCCGTTCGATCTGGGTAAGTGCCTCGCCCATGCGGTTCTGGTGCAACAACGCTCGGGCAAGCAGCAGGCGCGTATCCGCTCGGGCAGGATAGATCTCAAGAGCCTGACGCGCTGCGGCCTCTGCCTGACCGGGATCCGACAGGGCGAGTGCTGCGACTGCGAGGTTGTGCCACGCCGACGGATAGCCAGGCTCGAGCTGCAGTGCCTGGCGTGAGTGCGTGACGGCAGCATCAAAGTCCTGCCGACGCAAGGCGACCTCACCCAGGTCGTGCTGTAACTGCGCATCGGCGGCAGAGGCGGTCGGTGAGGGCAGGTTGACGACGATCGCCAAGCCTGCGACGACGGCCAGCGGCCGTTGCCACGAGCCGTTGCGTATCCGCGCGAGCAGGTCGGTGACGGCAAGACCCGCGAAAATGAAGGCCACCGGAGCCAGGGGCACACGATAGCGGCTGGTGACGAAGAACAGCACGACGGCGAGCCCGTAGCCCCCAAGAAACTGCCGTAGCAGACTCAACTCGGAGTCGCGGCGGCGCCAACTGGCAGCAAGACCCCACAGGGCCAGCGGCACGAGTACACCATGGGGAAAGGACAGCCACCGATCCCACATCAACAGAGCCAGCGTGTGGGAATGCTGACGTGCATAATACGGGTCCTGGTTGCGCTTGATTTCCGGGCCTGAAAGTAGCTGCCAACTCTTTCGGGCAAGCAGTGATACCCAACCGATGGGATCGGCGGCGATCGACTGCAGCCCCCGCCGATAGAAATAGCCCGACCGCTGGCCGGCCGCTGCCACTCCGGCCTCCATTGGTTCGGCCACCAGTCGGTCCCAGTGAATTCCGGGATGGATCGCAACCAGGCTGTCCTGCCGGGCATGATTGCCGATATGGAAATTGATCCCGCCGTTGGCCGAGACCAGGACAAATTCGTCACCGACTGCCGCGTTGCGCACCGTCACCGGTAACAGCAGGATGAACAGTCCGGCCGCCGCCAGGCAAAGTCGCCCCGCCAGATGCCGTCTGGCCGCACGCCCCGACGCCCGCGCCAGGGCGATCGTGGCGGCAAGTATGATGAACAGCAGGATCGTCGGTCGTGTCACCGTCGCGGCGCCGGCCAGTAAACCGCAGGTCAACCAGTGCCAAGGCGCGCCCCCGTCGCTGGCTCGTCGCATGAACAGCAGCAGAGCGAGGTAGAGGAACACCTCGAGGGCGACCGCCAGCAGTTCGCCCTCGAAATAGAGCAACGGACCGTAGAGCGCGGTGCCGGATCCGGCCAACAGCGCGACGGGTCGTCCCAGAGGGCGAGCCAGGCGATAGGTAAGGACCACGCTGCCGGCTCCGAGAACGGCGTGGAGCAGGCGCATGCCAACGTAAATACCCTCGTCACCAACAAGACGTAGCACGAGAGCCAGGACGTAGGGGAAGGCAGGCGGCTGCCAGTAGGATTCGGGCCCCAGGAGCCAGTCACCGGCGCAGATCCTGCTGGCCAACTCCAGGTAGGTCTGAGCGTCGACGACGGGAGCATCGAAAAAAGGGTTGGATGATCGGCTCTCGAGCAGGTAGAGGATGCGGACGAGGAACGACGCGACGAACAGCGCCACCAGGCATCCCCGGTCGGCGCCCCGGTCAAACCACCCTTTTAGAAAACGATCCAGCGACATATCTTGAGAAGATACAACGACTAATGGGGTTTGTCCGGACTCGGATACGAGGCCCGGCATGGCGACTCAAGGCGAGAACTGCACCCCACTCCCAGGAACGATGAATTCTCCGTTGACACACGGCTGCCACCGACTTATCCTGAAGGCGCTCAGAAGGCTGGTTCCCCTGGGAATCCTGGGGTGTATCCTGCTTGATGTCAGCAGCGCCCTGGCGCATGCGCCCCCGGGGGCCATGATTCGTGCGGTGCATCTCGATGTGGGAGAGATTCCCATCGTCGACGGCGAGTTGCACGACTGGGAAGGAATCGCGCCTGTCGCAAGGTCCTCTGATTTCAGCGATCTGGTCTCCGGGGCCGAGGCTGATCTCGACGATCTGGACCTGCGGGTCTGGATCGGTTGGAGCGACACTGAGAACAGGCTGTACATAGCTGCTGAAGTCGCGGATGACATCCACCAGGTGGACCGGCCCGCCGGGACGGCACCAACGAGGATCTTCCAGGACGACGACCTGGAGGTCTTCATCGATGCCGATCACTCCGGAGGCCAGTTTGCTGATTTCTCGGATCTCAGTCCCGATGAGCAGCTGGCCAGCAACGGCGCACAGGCAAACCACTTCGTTCTCGCAGGCCCACACGAGGACGATGTGGAGTTCGTCAATTTCTCGGCGGCGGCGTGGTATTCGCTTCGAGACGGTCAGTATACCGAAGCTCGTGTTGAATACGAAGGCACTCCAGGTGGGGGCGGAGTGACTCGCTATGAGATGTCTCTGGTACCGTTCGACCGCGTGAACGTCACGGCGGACTTTCTCAGTACTGCCCACGACCTGCAAGCCGGACAGGTGATGGGATTCAACCTGGAGTTCAGCGATTTTGACACCCACGCCGAACTGTTTGACGCCAAGTGGTCCCTCTCGGGCGGTTTCAACGCGTTTCGGCTGGCAGAGCGATTCACCGATCTGCGACTCGAAGCCCCGGCCACGGCAACGGTGGCTAAGGATCTGTCCTGGGGCCGTATCAAGGCTTCCTTTCGACCCTAGATTCATATATATTTAGACATCTCCAAAGACGCCTACCAAGAGTCGACCACCTGGTGACCATGCCCCGAGTTCTGACGCGCCGTCGTTATCGATTTTCAATGCTGCTGGGAATGGTGGGTCTGTGGGGCTTTACTTTACCGGGCTGTGGGTATTACCATTACGCCGGCCCGTTGCAGCCGGCGACCGGACAGCTCGACCGCGTGGCCGTCGTCGATGACAACACGGTGACTTTCACCCAGGGGCAGATGCAGGTGGAGTTGCGCCCCCTCACCGATGCCGAGTTGAACCGCCAGTTTGCCGCGCATTCAAGCGATGGCCCGGTGTCGACAAATCCCTATACTTTTGGCGACACGAGGTTCTGGGAGGGTGAGAAGGAACGGCAGCGATTCACGACCTTTCGCATACGGGTCACCAACGACGGATATCCGAAGGTCAAGATCGACCCGTCCCGCATGGTGTTGAAGGCAGGTGGGGCTGAATACTGGAGTCTGAATCTTCAGCAGTTGGACACGTACTACCGGGCCTACGCCATTGGTTTCCGGGGAAATGAATATGCCCGCTACCAGGAACGGCTTGACATCCTGCGTCGGACGTTGTTCAAGAATGAGGAGATCTTCAACGGTCAACAGGTTGAGGGATATGTTGTGTTCCCCACGCTCCATCACTCGGTCAGCGACATCGACCTTGTAATTCACGACGCTGTATTGCGGTTCGACTACCGCAATGAGCCGGTTGAGACGGTGCAGATCCAGTACCACTTTCAACGCGAGGTGGGTCGGATCTACAGAGACGGTCGCCTGGATCTCGAACAGGCCGGCTGATACATGATCCGCCGGCAGCTCCTCTGGAGCTCTGGCGTGCCTTCTAACAGGTTTGAAGGTACGAAAACGACAAGAGAAGGAGTCACACCATGAGCAAGCGCTTTTCGCTCATACTCAGCGCCATCGTAACCGTCACACTGGCCACAACGGCAGATGCGGTGGTCAACATCCAGAGTCTGGGAGCCAGTGCTCGCTCGGCGGCCCTGGGCAATGCCTTTGTGGCGGTGGCCGACAACGG
>PBSR01000093.1 GCA_002726335.1 Gemmatimonadaceae bacterium | reverse complement strand
CGAGCCTGGGGACCCTTTTTCGTTATAGCGGTGGGCGATGCTGGAATTGAACCAGCGGCCTCCTGCATGTCAAGCAGGCACTCTAACCATCTGAGCTAATCGCCCCAACTCGAAGAGATAAAAGTTACCTAGCACGACAAAGGACGGCAAGAGTGAGTGATCAACCAACATACCGGGTCGGCCTCGTGGGCTGCGGGCGCATGGGCACGACGATCGACGACGAGGTGCGCGACCGGCCCAACACCAGGCTGTTCCTGCCCTATTCACACGCCGCTGCCGTCGTCGCCTGCGAGCGCACGGACCTGGTCGCCGTGAGCGATCCGGTGGCTGGCAAGGCCGAGGCGGCACGCAGCCGCTATGGCGCCCGGACCGCGTACGAAGACCCGGAGGAGATGATTCGCCAGGAGGGTCTGGACATCGTCTGTATCGCCACGCGGCCGTCGCCGCACGCACCAGTTACTCGATTTGCCGCTGAGAACGGCGTACGCGCCGTGTACTGCGAGAAGCCGCTGTGCAACTCGATGGCAGAAGCCGATGCGATGGCCGCCGCCCTGGCGGCTCACGGGGTAAAATTCAACTACGGCACGCAGCGCCGCTACGTGCGCATGTACCGGAATCTGCGGGAGATGATCGAGGCCGGGCACATCGGCCAGCTGCAATCGGTGATCGCCCACTGCGGGGCTTCGGCAGCCCAGTGGGGACACACCCACGCCGCCGACATGCTGCAGTTTCTTGCCGGGGATGGACCCGTGGACTGGGTCCAGGGGACCTGCCGTTTTGAGGAAGCCGACTGGGAGGGCAACCGCCTGACCTTGGATCCACCGATCGAGTCGGGAACCGTCCGTTTTGTCGACGGAGTCACGGCCAGCTTCGTGCCGGCGGGAGGATACGAGTTCGAGGCGAGCGGGACGGAGGGCAAGCTGCGCACGCAGTCGAACGGCACGGGCTACACCTGGCGCCGGGTGGGTGAGAGCGGGGATCTGGAAGAAGCAGGAGGGCCGGACGCACCGATCGAGAGTGGCACGTTGCGGGCCATCGAAGATCTCGTCCGGGCTCTCGATGAGGACGCACCGACTCAGGGCGGGATCGACTTGGCCTGCCGCAGCCAGGAGATCATCCTGGGACTGGTGGCGTCCCACCGTAACGGCGGCGCCCGAGTGTCGCTGCCGCTGGCCGACCGATCGATGGCCATCCGCCCCGACGCCTACTGATGAACCTGACCGTCGTCAGCTACGCCAAGGGGAAAACCGGGTACGAGGACGCCGAAGCGGAGTATGTTCGCCGGCTGTCCGGCCACGGGAAAGCGGAGGTGGAGGTGGTCCGGCATTGGAAGGCCGCCGACGGCCTGCCGGACCGTCTGCTGGGCAACACCTATCCCATCGGGCTTTACGTAGACGGACGTTCGTACAACTCCACGGAACTGTCCGCCCACGTGGGCGATCTGCTGCAGCGGGGGAACTCACATCTGGTGTTCGCCATCGGTGGTGCGGACGGCATGCCCACCGGGGTCGACGATCAGGTGCGCGAGCGCTGGTCGCTGTCAGCCCTCACTTTTTCTCATGGGCTGGCGCGGCTGCTGCTGCTGGAGGCGCTGTATCGGTCCTTCGACATCCTGCGTGGCGGGAACTACCACAAATAGAGCCGGCTACTCGAAGTAGCTCATCAGTTTCTCCCACATGCTCATGCGGCCCACCGTGGCGGCAGCCACCAGGTCGACGCGGGCAAGCAATCTGTCGTCGAGGCTGAGCTGGAGTACGCCGACGGAATCTCCCTCGGTGATGGGGGCCTCGCGCAGAGCGGGAAGCTCGATGTCACGCTTGATGCGACGCCGCTGCTCAGGCGTGAGCACGGCAACGACCGTGTCGGCGAGCACGGCAGATACCTCCGGCGCCAGGCCCCAGTCGAGGGGAACACTGCCGATGGTCTCGCCCGCCACGGCGATGGGTCCTTTGACGAAATGGTTGAAGCCCCAACTGAGCAGTTGTGACGTCTCCCGCTCCCGCTGCTTGTCGCTGCGGGCACCCATGATGACGGAGATGAGGCGCATCTCCTGGCGACGGGCGGTGGCCACAAGATTGTGGCCGGCGCGCTGAGTGTATCCCGTCTTCAGACCGTCCAGGCCACGAAAGCGTCCGAGCAGCTTGTTTGTCGTGTACAGCTGGAACTTGCCGTCACGGAAAGGTCGGATTCGCGTCGACGACCACTCGAGAATCTGCGGATGCGCGAGCAGGGCCTGCGCCAGGACGGCCAGGTCGCGGGCATTGGTGCGGTTGCCTTCGGCGGCAGGTGTGTCGTCGAGTCCGTGTACGTTGACGACACGAGTCGAGTCAAGCTGCAACTGCTGCGCCTTGGTGTTCATGAGATCGATGAAGCCGTCCACGGAGCCGCCGATATGTTCGGCGACAGCGACACAAGCGTCGTTGGCGGAGGAGATGACGATGGCCGCCATCAACTCGCTCAACGGAAAGACTTCGCCCTGTTTGAGAAAGACCTGGGAGCCACCCATGCGACTGGCCCAGGCTGATGTGTAGACCGAATCGCCCATGCTGTAGCGGCCGTCGGCGATGGCATCCATAACGACGAGCTGCAACAGCAGCTTCTGCGTACTGGCCGGTGACCGCAGTACATCGGGATTGTGTTCGAACAGGACGGCGCCCGTCTCGGCCTCGACCAGCAGGGCGGCGGCGTAGGGTGGATCCTCACCGGGGTCGTATTGGGCCGCACCGACGACCGTGGCGAATGCGAGGGTGAAGGACAGAATGCACCACGAGCGCCAGGCGTTGCTCAACCAGGGCATCAAATCTCCGACGGAACTGTAGGGGTGGATACTTGGGGAGGAATTGATAAAATAACGGTGGTACAGATACGCGGCAACCGAACCGGGAGAAACCGCTGTGAGTTACCGAGTTTTCGTCGCCGGACTCGTACACGAGACCCACACTTTTCTGGCGGAGCAGACCCACCTGGCCGGTTTCGAGGCTATGGTCTGGGTGCGCGGGCAGGAGATGCTCGACAGATGTCGGGGGGACGCGTCCCCCATGGGAGGCGGTCTCGAGGTCGCGGACGCAAGTGGTTGGCACGTGCTGCCGTCACGCTACGGGGCGGCCATGCCCTCTGGCACGGTGACCGATACGGTTCTGGAAGGCTGGTGGGAAGAGGTGCGGAACGATCTGGACGCGGCACTCGTCGCCGGCGGCCTCGACGGCGTTCTCCTCATCCTGCACGGGGCGATGGTCTTCGCCTCTTATGCCGACGGCGAGGGAGAGGTACTGCGTCGGGTTCGGGATCATCTGCGTGAGCGGTTGGGGGATACGGGGAAGCGCGTGCCCGTGGCTGCCGATCTGGACCTGCACGCCAACACCAGCGACACCATGGCGGCACAGGCCTCGGTTTTGACGGCGTACCGCAAGAATCCCCACACCGATGCGCGCGACGCCGGGATGCGGGCGGCGCAGCTGCTGGATCGACTGATGAGGTCGGGAGAAGAGACACGGATCGTCCGCGTGGCGCCACCCGTCATCTACTCGCCAAGAGGTACCGGCACCGATACCGAGCCGATGATCAGTCTGCAGAGATCCGCCCGCCAACTCGAAGCCGATCACCCGGACCTGCTCGAGGTCTGCGTTCTCGGTGGCTTCGCCTATGCCGATATCGACTGCGTCGGTGTCAGTTTTCTGGCCACGACAGCCGGCGATGCAGAGGCGGCCGCAGACCTTCTGCAGCCGCTGGCGGAGGAGGCGCTGGCTCGCTGTGATGAGGGCAATCCGCTGGACCCGCCCATTGATGAGGTCATGGGACAGGTGCTGGCGTCGGGGCAGACCGGACCCATCGGGCTCATCGAGCCATCGGACAACATCGGCGGCGGCACGCCCGGCGACGGTACCGGCATTCTTGACGCCTTTCTCAGGTTTGAGGTGGACGATGCGGTGGTCATCCTGAACGATGTCGAGGCCGCCGCTGCCTGCCACGGTCGCAGCATCGGTGACCATCTGACCCTGCCGCTCGGCGGCAAGGTCGATCGTTTCCATGGCGGCACGATCACTCTTGAGGTCGTGCTGGAGAACCTGACCGACGGCCGCTTCGATCTGGAAAATGAGCGGTCGCACCTGGCGTCGCTCGTGGGCAGGCACGTGGACATGGGGCCATCGGCAGTGGTGCGGGCCGGCGGCATCCGCCTGTTACTGACGACACACAAGACGCCCCCCATGGACCTGGGTCAGCTGCGCAGCCAGGGGATCGTGCCCGAACAGCTCTACATGGTCGGCATCAAGGCGGCCGTGTCCCACAAGGCCGCCTATGACCCCATTCTGACAGCGTCATTTTACGTCGACACACCCGGGCTCGGCTCCAGCGACCTTCGCCGTTTTCCCTATGCGAACCTGACCCGAGCCATGCGGCCGCTGGACGGGTGACTCAGACGCGGCCTACCTTGCTCGACCACACACCCGTACGAATCGAAGCGAGATGACATGACGGATCTGTTGGCAGCTGGTCTGACCTATCGCGGGCAGGACCTGGAGCCCGCCGACGACGCCCTCGGAGAACTGCGCCGCTCGGACGACATCGCTCTGGACGGACCGGCGCTGCAGGCCCGGATGGCGGAAGACGGCTATCTGTTCCTGCCCGGCCTGCTGCATCGTGAGGAAGTGATGGCAGCGCGCGAAGAGGTGCTGCGCCGGCTCGCCGCAGACGGGGTCGTGGACGCTACCGACCACCCGTTGATGGACGGCATTGTGCGCCCGGATCGCACAACCGCCTTTGCCCCCAATCTGGCGAAGGACAACGCACCGTTGATGAAGGTGCTCTACGATGGTCAGGGGCCGATGATGGCCTTCTACGAGCGGTTTCTCGGCGGGCCCGTACGTCACTTCGACTACACATGGTTTCGCGCCAAGACGCCCGGTCTGGAGTCGGCGACGACGCCGCACTTTGATGTTGTTTTCATGGGGCGGGGGACGAAGAACCTGTGGACCTCGTGGACACCCCTCGGCGATGTCCCCCTGGACCACGGCGGACTCATCGTGCTGGAAGGATCACACCGGCTGACGGACCTGCGCAATACCTACGGTGAGACCGACGTCGACAAGTACTGCGAGAACGAAGGGGATGCGGCCAACATCGTTGCCGCAGCCCGAGAGGAAGGCAGGGAACTGACGGCCGACGAGCGTCGTGGCATCCGCTGGAACTCGACGGGACAGTACTCCAACGACGCCATCGATACCCGCCGCGAGCTCGGTGGCCGCTGGTTGACGGCGGAGTACCACGCCGGCGATCTCCTCGTGCTCAGCATGTTCCTCATGCACGCCAGTTCGGACAACCGATCTGACCGCATTCGCCTGTCCTCGGATTCACGCTATCAGCTGGCGGCCGAGCCGGTGGACGAGCGCTGGATCGGTGATGATCCGGCGCTCCACGGGATTCGTGCCAAGCGGGGAATGATCTGCTGACGGCGCCGTTCGGTGGTTCACGGCCAGCGGTGATGCAAGCGCCTACCAAGCCGGGAATGGGCCGGTTCCTCCGGTCTCGAGGGATCGGCGCCACCAACGGTATGGCTCCCGACGGCGAGTGTTGCGCTGCCCATTCCCTGTGGATCGCCTGATCTGCTGACGGCGCTGGACGGTGGTTCACCGCCAGCGGTGGTTAGTTCAGGCTGGGATCTTCGGGAATGAAGCTCATGGGGGCGTAGTTCCCGCCCAGGACTTGCAGGGCCTGCTGCCAGACGCCGTCGGGATCGTCGCTGAAGACGAGATCCGTGCCGCCGGGGGCCAGGATCCAGGCGCCGAGGGCGATTTCGGATTCGAGCTGGCCGGGAGCCCATTCGGAGTAGCCCAGGTAGAAACGGACGAAGGGTCCTTCTTCCTCTGACTCGGCGGTGAACTGGCGCAGGGCGTCGAGGTCGCCGCCGGCGAACAGCCCGGGAACAACCGGCGTGGCGTCACCCTTGAGTTGTTCGACGCGGTGCAGGAAGATGAGTGAGCCGGGTTCGACGGGACCACCCTGGTAGAACAGTTCCGAGCGGGTCACGGACTCGTCGAACTCCATCCCTTCGGTGATGCTGTCGAGTTCTTCGCTGGGGTACAGTTTGGCCCGATCGCCGAGGGGGCGATTGATGATCACACCGAGGGTCATTTCATCGGCAACGTGCTGCAGGATCAGCACCACCGTACGCGCGAAGGTGGGATCCTCCAACCCGAGAGAGGCGATGAGAACGGTACCAGGTTCGAGTGGTGCGGGCATGGAGAATGAATCAAACCGGCGTGGCCGGTACTGTCAAAGCGGATACTGCAGGTACTTCTGACGTGTCACCTCGAAGCCAGTCCGGTCCCGAGCCCAGGAGGCCAGCAGCTCATCGACAGGAGTTCCGGCGTCGATGGCGCGACGCACGCTGTCACTGCCGGCGAGCTTGTCGAAGTTGTGAATGCCGACGCGATTCGTCCGCCACTCGAACTGCCCCGGCCAGCCATGACGGACGGCGGCGAGGGCTTCGAAACCGGCCCGCAAGGGCTCGAAGGGGGCCCCTCGTGACGCATGCAGCTGCACGCCCCGGCAGGTCTGACCTTCGTACTTGCCGAAGGAGGGGCGGAAGAAAACGGGCCGGAAAGCCGTCCCGGGCAGCCGCAGGGCGTTGAGGCGGTCAGCCAGGTCGAAGCCATCGATGTAGGGCGCCCCCACCTGCTCGAAGGGCCGGGTCGTGCCGCGGCCTTCAGAGACATTGGTACCCTCAAAGAAGCACATGCCAGGGTAGACATTGGCCGTGTCCGGCGTCGGCATGTTCGGCGACGGCGCCACCCAGGGCAGTCCCGTGTCTTCCCACAGCATCGTTCGCCGCCAGCCCACCATGTCGACCACGTGCAGGTCGGCCCCGATGTCGAACTGTTCGTTGAACATCCGGGCCAACTCGCCCACGGTGAGGCCGTAGCGCACCGGGATCGGGTAGCGACCGACGAATGAGGCGAATTCCGGATCGAGGATGTTGCCGGCCACCTCGACACCACCCAGGGGATTGGGCCGGTCGAGAATGACGACGGGTACGCCGGCCTCGGCGCAAGCCACCATGGACTGGCTCATCGTGTAGAGATAGGTATAGAACCTGACACCCACGTCCTGGATGTCGAAGAGGAGCACGTCGAGCCTGGCCAGTTCCTCGGCCGATGGCTGACGGCGCTCACCGTAGAGGCTGATGGTGGGCACACCCGTGTGGGCGTCAGTGGCCGAATCGACGCCGACCCCATCCTCGGCATCACCCCGGATGCCGTGTTCGGGGCCGAATAGAAGAGCCAGGTCGACGCCGTCGGTGGCATGCAGCCGATCGGCGGTGGCGCGCAGGTCGCCGTCGACGCCGGAGTGGTTCGTCACGAGGCCGACGCGGCGACCCCGCACGTGGGCTAAGTCCTCGCCGTCAAACAGCTGCTCGCAACCGAGGCGGATTCTCGGCCGGGCGCTCATGTCCGGGAGTCGTCGACGGGCTGGATGCGGCGCACGACAAAGGCGATACCGCCCAGCAGGCTGGCGAGGATGCCCGCAGCGTAGCCGAGGATGGAGGTGGCGAAGGCCAGACTCTCTTCGACGCCGATACCGCCGAAAAGCTCAACCAGTACGCCCTCACGCACACCGAGGCCGCCCACGGAGATAGGCAGAGCGGCAATGATGGCGGCCACGGGCTGGAAGCCGACGAAGTAGCGCAGGCCGACGTCGAGGCCGACGGCGGCGCCCGCGGTGAAGTAGACGAGGATGCGGCTGAACTGTACGCCGAGGGAGACCAGCCACACGCCGACCAGCAGCGGCGCCTTGTGTCGGTAGACGACGAAGTTGCCGCGCAATTCTCCCAGGATTCCCGAGACCCGGGCCGGCAGGAGTCGTTGCAGAATCCGTTGCACCGAGGATCCCAGGCGCCGACTCAAGCCCATGGCCAACAGGACGACGAGGCCGGCAAACACCGGCACCAGAATGGTCAGCAGGCCGGGGCGGCGCACCTCGGCGACGAATACACAGGCGCCCAGAGCCAGGCAGCAGGTGGAGAAGAGACCGACGAAGCGATCCATGAAGGTCGCCGCCGCCGCCCGGCTCGTCTCGCCGGTGAGGCGGCGCATATCGTAGATGCGCATGGCATCGCCACCGATGTTGCCGAGCAGAACGTTGTTGAAGAACACCCCCACCCAGTAGAAGACGACGGCCTGTCGCAGGGACACCGCCAGGGACTGACCCCGGAGCAACAGGAACCACTGGCAGGCGCCGAGGGCATTGCTGACGACGAAGAATCCGGCGGCCAGGACGAAGAGCCAGACCTCGGTGCGTTGCAGGATGGCGCCGAAAGTGGCCAGGTCGGACTGCGACAGCAGCCAGTAGAGCAGACCGCCGCTGACAAGCAGTTTGGCTGCCAGGTCGCTGAAGGTGCGCAGCGCCGAGCTTCCCTTGTCGCCGTCCTCTGTCCCGCCAGACATCAGGTTCCTTCCATGACATCGCCGGCCGTGCGCCGCCGCCGCACATGATACTGCCACAGGACGCTGCCGGAGAACACACCCTCGCCGTCGACGTCTACGCCGCCGGCGACCAGTCGCCGGCTGGCGCGCCGGCGGCGCCAGATGTTCGTCGGATGGGACAGGATCCAGCCGATTCCTGCCAGGGGCGCCAGGGCGGCCAGCAGCCGGCCATTGGCGAGGTACCCGAACCCCGCAGCCAGCTCCAGAAACAGCCGCACCGGCAGGATTCGAAGAAGGCGGCCCAGTGACAGATTCTTGAGCAGGGCGATCATGTTGTTGCGATGGTTCAGGTACACCTTCAGGAACGTGTCAGGTGGCAGCGACTGGGCGGCGAAGTGGTAGATCGTCGAGGCGGGGACGGCGAGGATCCGCCACGACGCCAGGCGCAGCCGCCAGCACAGATCGATCTCTTCGAAGTGCATAAAGTAATCGAGGTCGAGGGGGCCCACCTGGGTTACGGCGTCGCGGCGCAGGAACATAGCCGAGCCACAGGCCCAGAACAATCCGACGGGTGCGTCATACTGGCCTTCGTCCAGCTCGACGGCGTCGAATATCCGCCCCCGGCAGAAGGTGTACCCGAGGCCGTCGATATATCCGCCCGAACCGCCGCTGTAGTCGAAGAGACCTTCCCGGGTGGCAGACAGCAGCTTGGGTTGACAGGCGCCGACGCGCTCGTCGGCGTCACAGGCCGCCACCAGCGGTGGCAGCCAGCCAGGCGTGACGCGCGTGTCGTCGTTGAGGAGAAAGACAAACTCCGTTGAAGCGGTTTCGAGACCGTGGTTGCAGGAACCGGTAAACCCCAGTCGCCGCTCGTTGCGCAGGACTTCGATGTGAGGGAAGCGGGCGCGAGCTTTCTGCAGATTCGGGCCGTTGTCGCCATCGTCTACGATGACGACCCGCGTCGTGTCCGGCTCGGTATGATCGGCCAACGACTGCAGGCAGGACTCGAGAGTGTCGGCGTTGAAGTGCGGGATCACGACTGTCGTCCTGACAGTTGACGTGGTGCGGATGTCCGTCACGGCACCTCGGGGAGCGTCTCCTCCGTTGCCTCGGCACCGCGCTCCACGGCCTTGTTCAGGATCTCTCGATCTGCTTCCGCCGAGTCGTTGGTGCCGTACTCCTGGATATACGCGAGGACGCTCTCCAGCGCCTCGGGAGACCGGTTGGCCGCCTGCAGCGTGGCGGCCAGCTCGTGCACACCGGCATAGGAATCCGGGCGCAGGGCGATGGCACGGCGGTAGACGTCTTCGGCCCTGTCGAACTCGCGGTAGTTGTTGAGCAGAATGCTCGCCAGAGCCAGCGCATTGTCATACGTGGCGGAGGGGTGGTCTCCGTACTGGCTGATAAGACCGTCGGCGGCTTTCATCATGAACTCCACGGCCAGATCCGTGCGCCCGGCCTCGCGATAGTTCTCGCTGGCGGCGTAGAAGCCCTCCCAACCCATGGGGATGGTGCGTTCCGCCCAGCGCAGCAATTCTGCCAGTTCCTCGACTCGATCCTCCGCCTGATAGGCCTCGGCCAGGGTCATCACACAGGCGCGATAGTTCTGCAGCAGGCGGCGGGTGTTGACGTCCTTGTAGACATCCTCGTCGGCGACGCCGCGAAACTGGTATACCTCCATGAGATTGCGTGCCAGCATGTCGACGTTGCCGGGACCGGAGATCTCATGGCGAACCAGCTTCAACGTCATGCCCTGCATCTCGAGGTAAGGATCGAGGCCGGCACGATTGCTGCTGGCCACTGTGAGGGCGAAGTGCACCGCCCGCTTCCAGTCGTTCCAGTAGACGATACCGATGACCATGATGTCCTGGATACGCAGCAGGTCATGCCCCGGGAGGGCGGACACCTTGGTATCCAACCCGAGATGAACGTACTCCTGCGGGCGACGTGGCTCGCGCCAGAGACGCTTGTAGAGATCCGTCATCTGTGTATCGGTAAGGGTTTCCTCGATGTACTCGTCCGACATGACGCTGCCCATGGCGACCTTGGGCTCGCGGTCGCGCAGCTGCTTGATGTACCAACCCGTATTCAGCAGGCTCAGGTTGACGACGCGCACGTCGCGGCGGACTCCTTCCACCTCCTGCAGAAACCACAGGGGAAAGGTGTCGTTGTCACCGTTGGTGAACAGCAGCGAGTTGGGGTCGCAGGACTGCAGCAGGTTGTAGGCGTAGTCGTAGGCGATATAGTCGCCGGTACGGTCCATCTCGTGATACAGCTTGGCGCCGACGCCTCCCGGCAGAGCCAGCCCCAGGCAGGAGACCAGGGCGACGACGGTCGGTGACAGCGACAGCCGCTGTCGGATCCACTCGACCAGCGAGCACCAGCCCAATCCCATCCACACGGCCCAGGCCAGACACATGCCGCCGAATACGTAGTGTCGTTCACGCGGCTGCGGGTCGGGCATGTTCAGGTAGAAGGACAGACCCACACCCATGATGACGAACATCGACAGCAGGCCGAGGAAACGTCGCCAGTCGCGGCGCAGCTGCCAGCTGAAACCGGCGATACCCGCGGCGAGCGGCACCAGCGAGACGGAGATGATGTGGGGTGCCTTTTCGGTGGCCCAGCGGAAGACGATGTCCCGCTCGAGCAGCGGGAAAGGCCACTGCTGCAGGAAATACTTCACCTGCTGGTGCCACAACTGGTATCCCCGCTCCGCCCGCGCTGTCAGCATGCCGAGCAACTGACTCTCGGTACCGTACTGCTCGCGGTTGAGGAAGGAGATGAAGTTCTTCCAGTTCTCCGGGTCGTTCATGTCCACCGCGGGGTCGAGGCCCGAACGGATGAACAAGGCGAGGTAGGTCGAGTAGCCGAGCAGGAAGAGGACGACAGCACCGATGGACAGCCCCAGGGCGCGCCGGTCGTCGCTGTAGAAATGGTAGAGGATGGCCACGCCGGAAAGGGCGATGACAACCTGCACCGGCAAACCGATGCCGAAGAGGGCGCGGGAGAAGAGCACGGCGACGCCGATACCGATGAGCAGCAGAACCGTGCGCCGGTACTCCTGATGGGTCACCCATATCCAGGCGAAGAGTCCGGCCGCCAGCAGGGCCGCCACCAGAGCCATCAGCTTGGCCGTCGGCGGTGACTCGGCGAAGGCGCTGAGGACGATGAGCCCCTCGAGCCCGGCTCCGACAGCGACGAGGATGAGTCGGCGCAGCCTGCGGTCGGCGAACCAGGCGAGGATGACGAGGGTGGGGACCGTCAGCAGACAGAGAAGATGCAGACCGCCACCGAGGCCGAAGAAGTAGGCGATCAGCAGCAGCCACTGGTCATTGCGAGCGCCGTGTCCGGTGCCTTCCCAGTGGAAGATGAGCCACATGCCGCCGCAGACGAAGAACAACGAGTACGCGTAGACCTCGGCTTCGGTGCCGTTGAACCAGAAGGTGTACGATGTGGCGAGGCAGAGAGCGGCCACGGCGGCGCCGAGGGCGGCCGACCAGTCCCGGGCATCGCCGAAGGACCGGAAGGCGTGCCCCCCCATGGCTCGCCGGGCGAGGGTGACGACACTGCCGTAGGTGAACCACACGCCGATGGCGGAGGCCAGGACGGACATGAACACAACCCGGGCCGCGACTTCGCCGATCGGTACGAGGCTGAAGATGCGCCCCAGGAGCACGTACAGGGGAGATCCCGGTGGATGGGGCACGCCGAGGATGTGCGAGGTGGTGATGAACTCGCCGGTGTCCCAGAACGACGTGGTGGGCGCCATCGTCTTCGTGTAGAGGACGAGGGTGATCAGGAAGACAGCGGCTCCGACTACGCGATGCAGTTGCTGAGGTGTCATAATCCGTCGCTGAAAAGTGTCCTAAACTCGTGAAATCTAAGGGTTTTCGCGGTTGCTGGCTACGTCAGTTGTGCCGTGCCCCAGCGACTGGGATCGCCGTCGAAGGGCGGTGTGCGGTCCACGGACCAGGATTGCGAGCCCAGTTCGAGGTCGTGCAGCACATAGTTGAACCCGAGCCGGTCGAATTCGCGCGGCTGGTATCCGTTCAGCCCTTCGGCAGGCAGGAAGATCTCCATCTGGTAGCTGCGCTTGAGTCGCCGCAGACCCACCTTGATCGCCTCCTCGGGGCAGGGCGGCGCCTGCTCGCGAGCCTTGTCGATCGAGGTCTGCCGGCCGATGGGGCCTTTGCCGTCACGGCCACTGCCTCCCGGCAGGAAGAAGAAGTGATGGCAGTAGCGATTGGCACGGTGGCCATCCTTTACATCGCGTGTGTCGAGCCACACCTCAAAGCAGTCCGCCTGCCAGAAGTTACGCGGGTCGACCTTGTATTTCGTTTTGCCTGGGCGGCCCTTGCCGCCCACCTCGAGTCCGAACCAGAGGCCGGCGTCCGACCAGGCCATATAGACGTCGGCGACGCTCTGGCCGCCATCGACGCCGATGATGTCGGGGACACGATAGGAGTCGTCCCAGTCGCGCAGATTGCCGTCTACCTTGGGCGGATCGTCACGTCGGCGACAGGGGAAGGCGAAGCTGAAGAAGGCGCGTGCGGGGACGGTGATGAGGCTCATATGAGGTATACGCGGGAGACCGGGTCTGGTTCAGGCGCGTTTGCGCCGCGGGGTCGAACGGGTGGCCTTGGTCGCCTTGGGAAGCACCTCGGCGAGGAAGCGTCCCGTGTGCGAGGCGCGCACCCGAGCGACCTTCTCGGGTGTGCCTTCAGCTACCGACTGGCCACCATCTTCGCCCCCTTCGGGACCCAGGTCGACGATGTGATCGGCTGTCTTGATGACGTCGAGGTTGTGTTCGACGACGATGAGACTGTTGCCCGCCTCGACGAGGCGTTGCATGACCGTGAGCAGTTTCTGAATGTCGGCGAAGTGCAGCCCCGTCGTGGGTTCGTCCATTATATAGACGGTGCTCCCCGTGCCCGGTTTCGACAGTTCAGCTGCCAGTTTGAGGCGCTGTGCTTCGCCTCCGGACAGGGTTGTCGACGACTGACCGAGAGTCATGTATCCCAGGCCGACATCATCCATGACACGCAATCGATCGTGGATGGCGGTGACGTTGGCGAACACCTGGAGGGCCGACGTGACGGTCATGTCGAGGACTTCACAGATGCTGTACCCCCTGAACTTCACGGCCAGCACGTCGGCGTTGTAACGGCGGCCGTCGCAGGCCTCGCAACGCACCCAGACGTCGGGCAGAAAGTGCATCTCGATACAGCGTGAGCCCAGTCCTTCGCAGGCTTCACAGCGCCCACCGGCACGATTGAAGCTGAAGCGGCCGGCGGAGAAGCCACGCACCTTGGCGTCGGGCAGACGGGCGTAGAGCTGCCGGACGTGGTCGAACAGGCCCATCACCGTGGCCGGTGTGCTGCGTGGTGAGTGACCGATGGGTCCCTGGTCGATGTTGATCACCTTGTCGACGTGTTCGACACCGTCGATGGCATCGCAGTCGCCCCGGTTGCGCGAGGCGCCGTGCAGCTCGGCGGCCAGCCCGGCGTAGAGTATCTCCTCCACCAGCGAGCTCTTCCCTGATCCGGAGACGCCGGTGAAGCAGGTGAAGGTTCCCAGGGGAATCCGGACATCGATGCTCTTGAGGTTGTTCTGCCGGGCGCCGCGAACGATGAGGGCTTCACCCGTACCCTTGCGACGGTGAACCGGTACCTCAATGGCCAGCTGACCTTTGAGGAAGGCCGAGGTGCGGGAGGCGACCTTGTCAGGCGAGACGATCTTGACGGTACCGTTGCCGCGCCGCGCGGCGAGCTTCTTTGGTGTGCCTTCGGCGACGATGCGGCCGCCCTCGGATCCGGCGCCGGGGCCGATATCGACGATGTAGTCGGCTCCCTCCAACGTGTCCCGGTCGTGTTCGACGACGACGACCGTGTTGCCCAGGTCGCGCAGCTCCTCGAGGGCTGACAGCAGGCGGCGGTTGTCGCGGGGGTGCAGACCGATGGTGGGCTCGTCCAGCAGGTAGAGGACACCCGTCAGTCCGGAGCCGATCTGTCCGGCCAGCCGTATCCGCTGGGCTTCGCCGCCGGAGAGCGTGGCGGCGCGACGATCGAGCGTGACGTAGCCGAGCCCGACGCGGTCGAGAAAGCGCAACCGGTTGCACACTTCGAGGAGCAACTCGCCAGCGATGGCGGTCTCGCGCTCATCGAGCTCGAGGCGGTCGAAGAATTCGAGGCAGTCGGTGATCGGCTGCCGCTGCAGGTCGACGACGGACTTCTTCTGGGACAGGTATACGGCGCGGCTCTCCGACTTCAGGCGACTGCCCTCACAGGCGGAACAGTCCACCTCGCGCAGCAGGGACTTGTAACGCGGAACATGGCGCGCCACCTCGTCCACAGTGGGCAGGACGCCACCGTAGCGCAGGGACGAGCCATCGGCCATGGGGATACTGCGCCCCGCGGCGCCATACAGCAGGGCACGACGCGCATCCGGCGTCAAGCGTCCGACCGGTGTGTCCAGATCGAAGCCGAGGGCGGCGCCGGCGGTGGCGATGGCCGTCTCGAAGGCAGAGCCCTTTTCCAGAGGTCCCCAGACATCGACAGCGCCCTGGCGCAGGCTCAGACGCCGGTCGGGAATCAGTGTGTCGCGGTCGACGCCCTCGCCCGTGCCGAGGCCCTCGCACACCGGGCACATGCCGTCGTGATGGTTGAAGGAGAAACTCTGGGGAACCAGAGGGGAGAAGCTGCGGCCACAGTCCGGACAGGAGAAGCGACGGCTGTAGCGGACTTCTTCGCCGTCATCGGCGCCAGCGACGACGATTTCGCCGGCCGACAGCTCCAGGGCGCGCTCGACGGATTCGGCCAGGCGGCCCCGGCTCCTGGCTGACACGGTCGTGCGATCGACGACGAGCTCGACGCGGTGTCGCAGCCGTCTGTCGAGCTCCATGTCATCCGTGAGCTCAACCACCTCCCCGTCGATCCGTACCCGGGCGAAACCGTCGTGACAGGCGTGACGCAGCTGGGTCTCATAGCCTTCGTGGCGGGTCGCGTCGAAGGGGGCCAGCAGCAGGATCCGGCGCCCTTCCGGCATGGCCAGAATTCGATCTACCATCTGGTCCACGGTCTGGGCTCCGGCGGGCACGTCGCATCGCGGGCAGTACTGGGTGCCCACGGTGGCGAACAGGGCGCGCACATAGTCGTAAACCTCGGTCACCGTGCCGACGGTGGAGCGGGGATTCTTGCTCGGGCTTTTCTGCTCGATGGCGATGGCCGGAGACAGGCCGGTGATCCTTTCAACCTTGGGCTTGGCCATCTGGTCGAGGAACTGTCGGGCGTAGGCCGAAAGTGACTCGACGTAGCGCCGCTGTCCTTCGGCGTAGATCGTGTCGAAGGCGAGGGTGGACTTGCCGGAGCCGCTGACTCCGGAGATGATGGTCATCTGGTCCCGCGGGATGCGCACGTCGACATTCTTCAGGTTGTGCATACGGGCGCCGACGATGTCGATTTCGCGGATGGCGCTGTCGCTGATTGTGGCGGCCGTGTCTGCCGACAGAGGCAGGTCCCGAGGCGCTTTGGGTGCCAGCAGGTCGGCCAGAATGATGCCTGTGTGCGAGGTCGACACCGTGGCGACCTGTTCCGGACTGCCCTCGGCGACGACGAGCCCGCCGGCAGCCCCCCCTTCCGGTCCGATATCGAGGACCCAGTCCGCCGTCTTGATGACATCGGTATTGTGTTCGATGACGACCACTGTGTTGCCGCCGTCGACGAGTCGATGCAGGATGGCGAGGAGCTTCTCGATATCGGCGAAGTGCAGACCCGTGGTCGGCTCGTCGAGCAGGTACAGCGTGCTACCTGTGGACTTGCGACACAGCTCCTTCGACAGCTTGACGCGTTGCGCCTCGCCCCCCGACAGCGTCGGCGCCGGTTGACCCAGCTTGATATACCCCAGACCGACGTCGTGCAGGGTCTGCAGGATGACGGCGATCTGTGGGATATTGGCGAACAACTCGAGGGCGGCGTCGATCTCGAGGTCGAGGACATCGGCGATGGAGTGCTCACGATAGCGAATCGACAGGGTCTCGCGGTCGAAGCGCTTGCCCTCACAGGCCTCGCAGGTGACCCAGACATCGGCGAGAAACTCCATCTCCACGAGCACGGCACCATTGCCGTCGCAGGCCTCGCACCGGCCGCCGCGTACGTTGAAGCTGAAGCGGCCCTGCTTGTAGCCGCGCACCTTGGACTCCGGCAGCTGCGTGAACAGTTGACGGATGGGCGTGAACAGGTCGGTGTAGGTTGCCGGGTTGGAGCGAGGGGTCCGGCCAATGGGGCGCTGGTCGATGCGGATCACCTTGTCGAGCTTGTCGACACCATCGATGTCGTCGTGCTCGCCCGGTTCGGTCTGGGCCCGGTGCAGGCGGTTGTCGAGCTCCTTGAACACGATATCGTTGATCAGCGAGCTCTTGCCGGATCCGGAGACGCCGGTGACACAGGAGAAGAGGCCCAGGGGAACGCGGACATCGATGTCCCGGAGATTATTGTGGCGGGCGCCGCGCACGGTGAGCCAGCGATCGTCAGCCTCGCGCCGATGCTCCGGCATGGCGATCTGGTCTTCGCCCGAGATGTAGCGACCGGTGGGCGAGCCGCTGCCGGCGACATCACCCGGTGAACCGCAGGCCACAATGTGACCACCACGGTCGCCGGCGCCCGGACCGAAGTCGACGACCATGTCGGCCTGCCGCATCGTGTCCTCGTCGTGTTCGACGACGATCACTGTGTTGCCCACATCGCGCAGTCTCTTCAGTGTGTCCAGCAGACGCTGGTTGTCGCGATGATGCAGGCCGATGGAGGGTTCGTCGAGGATGTAGAGCACACCCACGAGACCGGAGCCGATCTGGCTGGCCAGCCGGATCCGCTGGGACTCGCCGCCGGACAGGGTGTGAGCGCCACGGTCGAGGGTGAGGTAGCCGAGACCGATGTCATCGAGCAGGTCGAGGCGGCCGCGAATCTCCTTCAGAGCGTCTTCGGCGATGATCGTCTTCTCGGGCGACAGTTCGACCCCGTGAAAGAACTGTCGACTCGCCTCGATGGGCAGAGACGTCAGCTCGGGCAGGTTGGAGCCACCCAGAAGGCAACCGAGGGCCTCGCGCCGCAGTCGTCCTCCCATACACGTGGGGCAGGTCTCGGTCCGGGCGTACTGGTTCAACTCCTCCCGGACCTTGGCGCTGGCGTGATGCAGGCGTTCCTCGATGAAGTTGAGGGCACCCTCATAGCGGTCGTCATGGGCCCAGGAGTGACCGCTCTGATTGGTATAGGTGAACTCAATCTTCTTGTCACCGAGACCGTGGAGGAAACCCGTCTTCTGCGCCTGTGTCAGGTCCTTCCACGGTTTGTCCAGGGCGAAACCCAAGTGTTCGGCGGCGCCTTCGTACAGATGATGGCGCCAGCGATTGCTGGTGATATCTCCCAGAGGTTCGACGGCGCCATCGGCGATGGACTTGCCCGGGTCGGGTACGATGAGCCGTTCGCTCATGGTGACCTTCGTACCGAGGCCGCCACACTCGCTGCACATGCCCGCGGGGTTGTTGAAGGAGAACATCTGCGGCGTGGGCTCGATGTACGAGATGCCGCAGGCGGGGCAGTCGAAGTTGGCGCTGAGCAACCAGTCCTCGCCATCCTCGCCTTTCTCGTCCGTTATGATCAGCGAACCACCGCCGAGACGAAGAGCGTTGTCGACAGCCTCGTCGAGGCGCCCCCGCATGTCGTCTCGGATGACAAGCCGATCGACGACGACTTCGATGGAGTGGCGGCTGTAGCGGTCGAGCTCGGGCGGGCTGTTGAGGGTGCAGAGCTGGCCATCGACGCGGGCCCGCAGGTAGCCGTCGCGGAGCAGTTCCTCGAACAGATCGTGGTATTCTCCCCGGCGATTCTCGACCACGGAGGCTAGGATCTGGATGCGACGTCCTTCCGGCAGGGCCGCGATCCGGCCGACGATCTGGTCCCGTGTCTGGGCGACGATCTCGCCACCGCATTCGACGCAATGGGGCGTCCCACAGCGGGCGAAGAGCACCCGCAGATAGTCGTAAACCTCGGTGATCGTGCCGACGGTGGACCGGGGATTGGCCCCCCCCGTTTTCTGTGAGATCGAGATCGTCGGCGCCAGGCCGCTGATCTGATCGACGTCCGGCTTTTCCATCTGCCCCAGGAACTGGCGGGCATAGGCGGACAGGGAGGCAACGTAGCGCCGCTGACCCTCGGCATACAGAGTGTCAAAGGCCATGGAGGATTTTCCGGAGCCGGACACACCGGTGAAACAGATGAGCCGGTTCTTGGGCAGCTCGAGATCGACGTTCTTGAGATTGTGAACGCGGGCCCCGCGGACACGGAGCGAGCCGGATTCCATAAACCCTCAAGGGTTGAACGACAGGTGAGAAAAGACCGAAAAGAGCAACATGGCAATCTACTCGGAGGGTGGTACGCGAGCAAGGAGGAGGAGCCCCCTGATCTCGATTGACGCCTCGATTGACGTTCTGAAGGGTGCTGGCTATACTCGCCGCCATCCACTCACACGACAGAAGGACAATCCATGATCACGCTGGGGGCCAACACCGTCCTCTTCGCCGGGTATGACCTGAAGACGGCGTTGCAGCATCTCTCCTGGGCCGGGTACGACGGCGCCGAGCTGTCGGCGATCCAGGGCATGTGCGAGCATCTCGAGCTCGACAACTGGAAGGCCCAGGCTGCCGACATCCGGGCCATGGCTCAGGACCTAGATCTCACGCTGACCGCCATGGAGGTGGCCAAGCTCGACGAAGAACGGCTGATGAAAGCCTACGAGGCGGCGGCGGCGATCGGCATTCTCGTGGTCAACGTCGGTCCCGGAGGCAAGGCGGGCAGCGACGAAGACCTGGCGGCGCAGATCGAGTTGCTGGGGAAGATGGCCGAGCGGGCCCACGAGCACGGCGTGCGTCTGTGCGTCAAGGCCCACGTGGGACAATCGATCCACGACACGCCGACGACCCTGCAAGCCATGGCGCAGATCGACTCCCCAGGCTTCGGCGTCGATATGGACCCGAGTCACATCTACCGCGCCGATGGTGGTGAAGATGTCGTCGAAGCTCTCGGCACGGTCGTGTCACGTATGGGGCATGTACATATCAGGGACTGTCCGGCGGCGGCGAAGGGAACCGAGGGTCCCCCAGGGCCACCCGAGGAGCAGGCCTGTGGTCGGGGAGGGATCGACCTGGCGGGGTATCTGCGGGTGCTCCACGACGCAGGTATCGACATTGCCGTCAACCTGGAAGTCATCGGCGCGAAGGACTACGAGCTGTCGCGGGTGGCGACGATCGCCGCCGAGAGTCGGGGCTATCTGAACGCCTGTCTCAAGGCCTGCGGCGCCCGGTAGCGGGACGAGCCAGCCCTGGCCGTCAGACTTTTTATTGCGGCCAACGTGCCGGCAGCGGCGCAGAAGGCGCTGGCAGATACCGCCCGGCAGCTGTCGGCGCGCTGGCGTTCCGGAGATGTGCGCTGGACTCCTCCCCAAAACCAGCACCTGACCCTCCGGTTCCTGGGCGACACGTCAGCAGCGGCGCAGCAGAAACTCACCGCCGCCCTGGATGAACTGGTCATGACCGAGTCATCCTTCGTTCTGCACATCGAAGGCACAGGTGTCTTTCCCCTCCCGGAGAAGGGACCGGCGCGAGTACTCTGGGCAGGTTTCCGTGACGATGACGGGCGGCGCTCCCTGATGGCATTGCAGCGGCGCCTCGAAGCATGTGTCCGCCGCCTCGGATGGCAGTCGGAGTCCCGACCCTACCACCCGCACCTGACCCTCGGCCGTGTCCGCCACGGGGCCTCGTCTCACGGTGGCGGCCGGGAACACCTCGGCCCGGACGCCACCGGGCTTCCGGTGCACGAGGTGGTCCTCATGCGCAGTGATCTCAAGCCGTCGGGTCCGCGATACACGCCGTTGCACGCGGCTCGGTTTGGCGGTTAGGAAACCGTGGCCGGCAGAAAGACCGCCAGGGCGGCGGTGTAGCCGTGCAGGTAGGTGGAGTCGCCCACCGGGGCGATCTCGCCGCCGCAGAAGAAGCCGCTGATGGGGATGTGGCCCAGGCGCTCGAGAACTCGACCACTGTCGTGCCCGGCGGCGCCGAAGAAGCGGTGGCCGCGGCCGGTGCAGGTGAACAGCAGGACGCCGGCCGGGTCGACAGCGGGATGCTCGCTCCGGTAGCGGTCGAGCATTGCATCGAGATCGTCCCCGGCCGTTGCCGGATCGCGCAGGTGGAACTGCACGGTCTGTCCATTGCGCAGCAGGTCACCCACGGAGATCACGCCCTTCTCATGGTCGAGCTGCAGAACGTTGCGCATCAGGAAGTCGCCGGGGCCGAGATCGGATTTCAGACCCGTGGCGGCCACGCCCAGGTGCAGGGAGCGCTGCAACAGTTCCTGATCGGACGTGTCCAGTTCATGGAAGAGCTCGACCAGGACCTCCACGGCGGGGCGCTCGTCCAGAGCGGCGAGGAAGGTACCGCTAGAGTCCGTCACCGTCATCGTCGGTCCGATGGGCCGGCAGCCCTGGGCGACGATGGCATCGACGCGGAGATTGCCCTGCAAGGCGACGCCGGCACAGCCACCCTCGTGCACGGCGTCGTCGAGAAACAGGTGGTTCTCCTGCAGCACCGAAGCGAGGCCGCCCATCGTCGTCGACCCGGGGTAGGCGAAATCGAGGCCCATCAGCAGGGGACGGGCGTCGAAGTTCGAGCCCCCCCCGGGATCAGCGAGGAGGAGGAAATGCGTGTCGGGTTCGGGGTCGACCCCAAGGGCTTCGTGCCAGTGGCCCGGGCCGGTGTCGAGGTCGGGAAGATCTCCCGCATCCAGGCGAAACGGAGTCATGGTGACATCCGGAAGAGTGGCGCCGGCGGCGACGACGGCGCCCCGCTCTTCGACTTCCTGGCCACCGCCGATCACACCCGTGGCCGTACAGCCCAGCAGCAGACCGGGCGCTACCCGGCCGGCGACGAGTCCGGGCAGACGCTGGATCTGATCTTCGTAGTGTGGTGTGACAAAGAGGACGAGAAGATCGGGGACCTCGCCCAGCTGGAGTACCAGATCCCCTTTGATCTCGGTGAGAGCCGTGCCGAGATCGGCTTCGAAGGAAACACCTGATGCCCATTTCATGGGCGCACAAGCTCGACATCCCTCGCGGGACACACAAGGAGAGACAGACCAGAGATGACAGGCAGACCATGGATACTGGCGGAGACGAACTGGAAAGAGGCGGAACCCACGGACTACGAAGTCGTCGTCCTGCCGTGGGGAGCTACCGAGGCCCACAACTATCATCTGCCCTATTCGACAGATGTGGTGCAGTGTGACCACATCGCCGCCGAGGCTGCGGGGCAGGCGTGGTCGAGGGGGGCGAAGGTTGTCGTTCTGCCCACGATCCCCTTCGGCGTCAACACGGGGCAGGTGGACATCAAGCTAGACATCAACATGAATCCCTCGACGCAGCTGGCCGTGTTGAGCGATATCTGCGACGTCCTCGAGCATCAGGGCATTCCGAAGCTGGTGATTCTCAACGGCCATGGCGCCAATGACTTTCGCCAGATGGTGCGGGAACTGTGGCCGCGCTACGAACTGTTCCTCTGCACCCTCGACTGGTATCGGTTGCTGCCAGACGGGATATTCCAGGAGCCGGGAGATCACGCCGGCGAGATGGAAACGAGCCTCATGCAGCACCTGGCCCCTGATCTCGTGCTACCACTCTCGGAGGCGGGAGACGGCAAAGAACGCACGTTCCGCATCCCGGCCCTGCACGACGGGATCGCCTGGACCCAGCGTGACTGGGTGGCCGCCACGGCGGATACCGGCGTCGGTGATCCGGCTCCAGCCACCCCCGAGAAAGGACGCCGCTGTCTGCAGCAGGTAAGCGAACGGATCGCCGACTTTCTCGTGGACCTGGCCAGTGCCGACCTGGATGATCTCTACGAAGAGTGAAGAGCAGGTCGTTGGATTCGCGGCGCTGCCATCATAGATTGTGAGACATGGACAACGACCAGACATCTGACGAGTCTGCCCCCGGCGGGGACGCCGAAGGCACCGGTGAGGGCAGCCGTCGCCAGTTCATGCGCAAGCTCGCGTGGGTGGCGCCCGTGATCGAGACCTTCCTGCTGAGCGACAGCGCCTTCGCCAGCGGCTCCGAGAGCCAGGGAAAAAAGCAGCAGCGTCGGCAGCAGCGTCGGCAGCAGCGACGGAAGGTGTCGCCGCGGCCGAACGAACGGCCGCCGCCCCCTCCACCCTCGGGTGGGGGCGGAGAGTAAGGAGAACAGCACATGGCCATCGATTTTACCGGCACTTCGGTCATCGTCACCGGCGGCGCCAAGGGCATCGGGCGCGGCATCTGCCTCGGTTTCGCCAACGCCGGAGCCGGCGTGCTGTGCGCCGATGTCGATGACGCGGCGGGGACTGAATTGGCGACCACCTTCGAAGGCGCCGGCGAGATTCGCTTCCAGTCGGCCGATGTCTCGCAGGGGTCGGTCTGTCAGGGGCTGGTGGCTGCGGCGACCGAATACTGGGGTGGTGTGGGTGTGGTCTGCAACAACGTCGGGATACAGCCGATGGCAAGTTACAAACCTGCACACGAGCTCACCGAAGAGGAGTGGGATCGTATCCTCGGGGTCAACCTGAAGTCGGCCTTCCTGATGACGAGAGCCTGCGTCCCCGGTATGATCGAGCGCGGCGGCGGCGTCATCGTCAACACCGCCAGCGTGCAGGGACTGCAGTCGGCCAAGGGGGTCTCCGCCTACGCCGCCAGCAAGGGCGGGATCCTGTCGTTGACGCGGCAACTGGCCCTGGAGTACGCCGAGCACAACATCCGTGTGCTGGCGGTGAACCCCGGCACCATCGACACGCCCCTGGTGGATGACGCCCTGGCGGCGTTCGGCGGCGACACCCCCGAGGCGCGAAAAGGCATGGGGGCCGTGCACCCGATGGGTCGCATCGGTCGCCCCGACGAAGTCGCCAATGTCGTGATGTTCCTGGCCAGTGACGGCGCCTCGTTCATGACCGGCGAGAATATCTGCGTCGACGGCGGCATCATGGCCCGCGGGTCGTGGGAATAGGTGCCTGTTCGAAGGGGCTCTACTCCTCCACGGTGACCGCGTCGATCAGTTGTGTTCCCTCGCTGGTGGTGACCGAGTTCTTTCAGGACCGGCTGAGGGCCCGCTTCACGGCGGCGGCGATGGCCGACTCGTCGCCGTCCTGCACTGTGTGCATACCGAAAGAGATCGAATCCCCTTCGGCGTATGCCCAGATGGCGGGGTCCTCCCGGCGCAGTCGGTCGGCCAGGGCGGGGCCATCCATGCCGCCGCCGGTGAGTCGCAGGCGCAGGCCCGTGACGCGATCCCCCTCGAGGGGGATCAGTTCGGCGCCGGCAAGGTCGCGCAGCAGGTTACGTAGTAAGCGCCCACGACGACTTGCGGCTTCGTCCCGTTCGTCCTGCGACGCCGGGTCCAGCCATTCCCGCAATGCCGTGACGACACCGACGACCTCCTGACGGTCGATCTTCAGCGGCCGGCCGTACCCGGGTAGTTCCCGACGCTCGAAGGCGGCGAAGGTATGGGCGCGGGCAGCGTCGATCAGATCGTGCCGGCCGCACAGCAGGCCCGACGAGTTGGGTGCGCCGAAATACTTGGCGCCGAAGCCGACCAGATCGGCGCCACACGAGGCGGTCTGACGGAAGACATCCAGCGGTGAGACCTGGTAGGCCGCGTCAGCGATGACAGGGACGCCGGCGGCATGGGCGATGTCGAGGACCTGTGCCAGGGGCAGGAAGCCATCCTGGGAGCCACCCAGTACAGGGTAAAGGACGGCGGCTGTCTGTCTGTTGAGGCTTGCCTCCAGGTCGGCGCCCGTG
>PBSR01000092.1 GCA_002726335.1 Gemmatimonadaceae bacterium | reverse complement strand
GCCGAGACGGATGGTACCCATCTGCGTCAGCGAGCCGATGGGCGAGCCGAGACCGGCCTTGATCGCCTCTACCCCGGCGATGAAGGTGGTGGCTACGGCACCCATGCCGGGCATGAGAACACCGAGTTTGCCATCGGCGGATTGGATCTTGTCGGGTCGGTTCATCTGGCTCTACCTCTGTAACGAACGGTGGAAGGTCGAGGATCTTCTGATCTGAAGTTAGGCCTGGCATCCTATCGGACAAATGAATCTTTGCTATCTTATCCATAGACGTTCTCTATGAATCTCCAACACCTGAAATACTTCCTCGCCATCAGCCGCACCGGCGGGTTCACGGCAGCCGCCCGGCAGCTGCACGTGACCCAGCCGACGGTGTCGAGTGCCATCGCCGAGCTCGAGCAGGAGATGGGGGTCCGGCTGTTCCATCGGGGTCGGCAGGTGGAGCTGACGTTGGAGGGGCGCACCCTCATCGACTATGCGGTGCAGGTAGAAGACCTGCTCGACGAGGCCCGGGAGCGCGTCACCGGCGGTCTGCCACAGGCCGGTGACAGCTTCCGCTTCGGCGCCATCGACGCCGCCGTCATCTACCTGCTGCCCGAGATCCTGCGTGATTACGTCGTCGGCCATCCCGAGGTGGAGCTGGCCATCGAAGTCGGTCCCACATCGCGGGACCTGGTGGAGCACGTACTGGCCAACCGGGCGGAATTCGCCATCATCTCGCTGCCGTACGAACACCCCCGCCTGCAGACCCTGGCCGTACTGCGCGACGAGATGCCCCTCGTAGTGGGGCCGTCTCATCCTCTGGCACAACGGCGGCGCGTCCGCGTTGCGGACATCGCCGACGAGCCCTTCATCCTGTTTCAACCGGATTCCGTGTCCCGCCGGATCGTCGATGAGCACTTCGCCGAAGCGGGCTTCTCGCCGCGGGTGGTAATGGCGATGCGCAGTCCCGAAGCCATGCGCAAGCTGGTGGAGGCCGGCGTGGGAATCTCCTTCCTCCCCCGTGTCGCGGTGGCCGAATCACTGACCGCGGGCACACTTCGCCAGGTGCGGATCAGCGGCCTCTCTCTGCACCGCCAGATCGGCCTGGCCTGGCGCCGGGGACGTTACTTCGGGCCGGCGGTACGAGCTCTCATCGAGGCTTTTGTGGCCCAGTATGACCTGGATGAAGAGTGGCGGCACCAGGTTTTGACAGGCTGATCAGCGCCGCAGTGACAACGACATCGGGGCGTCGGTCACCGCCTGGGGGTCGTCGGCGGCGGCGGCCAGCTGTTGCAGTCGCGTTTCGAGCTGGGCTATTTCCCCCAGCTCACTCAGTTCGGCGCGCAGCCTGGCGACGCCACGTATGCCGCGAAAATATCCGGCATAATGACGCTTCATGCTGATCATGCCATAGCGTTCGCCGAAGTGGCTGACGCTGAGCCGCAGATGGTGCTGGCAGAGCTCGGCACGCTCACGCAGGCAAGGCTCGGGGAGCAGGCTTCCGGTGTCGAGGTAGTGGCGGATTTCGCGGAACAGCCAGGGGTGGCGGATCGCGGCGCGGCCGATCATCACCCCGTCACAACCGGTCTCTTCGAAGGCGGAGCGCGCCGTCTGCGGCGAGACCACGTCGCCGTTGAGGATCACCGGTATCTGTACGGCCGCCTTGATCCTGGGGATCCACGAGTAGTCTACGTCCCCCTTGTGTCCCTGGGCCCTGGTGCGGCAGTGTACGGCCAGCGCCTGCACTCCCTCATCCTGCAGCATCCGGGCCACCTCGACGATCTGGATACTTGCCGCATCCCAGCCGAGCCGCGTCTTCACCGTCACCGGCAGGTGGGTGGCACCGCGCACGCGCCGCACGACCTGACGCATCTGCGGCAGATCCCGCAGCAGGCCGGCGCCGGCGCCCCGCAGAGCGACGTTCTTCACCCAGCAGCCACAGTTGATGTCGATGAGATCCGGCTGGCGCTCGGTGGCTCGACGCGCAGCCTCTTCCATCGATCGCTCTGAGGCCCCGTAGATCTGGATACCGAGGGGCCGTTCCCCGTCGGAAAAATCAAGTTTGCGGGCCGTTCTGCGTGGACCCTCGGGATCCTCTCTGAGCAACCCTTCGGCGTTGACGAACTCCGTGTAGACCAGGTCCGCCCCCAGCTGCCGGCACACGAGCCGGAACGGCTGTTCGGAGATGTCCTCCATCGGCGCCAGCAACAGGCCGGGATGGACGCTGATCGCACCGATTCTGAGAGGGTGGTCCAGGGCCATGGGACGCTACAGGCCGGAACCGGGCAGCTTCAGGGATTTCATGACGCGCACCGTGCGGCGCTGAATCATCGGTCGCAGACGGTCGACGAGCTTCAGCCATTCAGGACTGCCGTAGAAGGCTTCGATCGCCTTGTCGCGCGCCTTGTGGTCTTTGAAGGACCGCATCCAGGCGAACTCGTCGGGACGATCGGTTTCCCAGGCAGCGACGAAGGTGATTCCGTATTTGCCCATGAAGGATCTGGCCTTGCGGAACTCACGCACAAAGGCAGCCTGCTTGCCCTTGTGCAATTTGTAGATGCGCAGTTCGTGAATCATTGGTTGCCTTCTGTTGGATGCACGCCGGAAGGAGTGGCGAGCCATTGCACGGGAATGTCGTGTGCCTCATCCGGGATCCGATCGATGACAGACTCGTCATACGTAAGGCCGATGGTGGTGGCCCCCGTGGCACTGGCCAGAAACCGATCGTAGTAGCCACCCCCCTGGCCGATGCGGAAGCCGCGGCGATCGAACAGCAGACCCGGAACGAGGATCAGGTCGATGATGGTCAGTTCTTCGATGAAACGTGGCTGCGTGGGCTGCAGCAGACCCCAGTGCCCGGACTGCAGATCCCGCAGTCCGTCGATCTCGGCATGGCGCATGGGCGAGCCCTGAGCTTCCACGTACGGCACGATGACTCGCATGCCTGCGGCACGGGCCGCCTCGATGGCGCCACGGGTGACCACCTCGCCGGCCAGGCTGTCTACATAGCTGTGCAGGACGCGTGTCCGGGACCAGAGAGGTGACGCCTGCAGATGAAGGAGAATGGCGCTACCGTCCCGTTCCACCTGGCGTGGATCGAGGCCGGCCTGCTGTTGGCGTGCCTGACGGCGCCGGGACCGCTTGCTGTCGCCTGTCTGCCAGTGGTTGATCACACGCTCACGCTATCGGGAGCACGGCATCCTGTCAATCATGCGCCGGGAGCAATTCAGCTTTGACCATGACCGGAGAAACGGGTAAATTTCTTTGCTTTCCTCATCCCACCTGCCAGCCTGCCAGACGATGACAACAACCCCCGAATCGCTCCCTGAACAGCAGACGGTCGAGGACCGCGACCTGCAGCAGCGACTCCGTCACCAGGGGGCGCTGCCACGCCATATCGCCATCATCATGGATGGCGATCGCCGTTGGGCCAAGGAGCGGGGACTGAAGATCACCGAGGGCCACCGCCATGGCCGCGAGTCGGTGCGTGATATCGTGCGCGCCTGCGGCCAGTTGGAGGTGGAGGCCCTCACCCTCTACACATTCTCGAGCGAGAACTGGACCCGCCCCCGGCACGAGGTGGCAGCGCTGATGCACTGGCTCGAGGAGTCCCTGCTCGACGAAACGCCGGAGCTGCACGACAACAACGTACGCCTGTCAGCCATCGGCCGTCTCGAGGCACTGCCACCCAAGGTCCGCACCGCTCTCGACAAGGCGCTGGCCGAGACCGCCGGCAATACCGGCCTGCGGCTGAACCTGGCCCTCAATTACGGTGGACGCACCGAGCTGGTAGATGCCTGTCGCGCCCTGGCTCGACGGGCCCGCGATGGTGATCTCGACGCCGACGCTATCGACGAAGCCGACATCGACGAGGCTCTCTATACATCAGATCTGTCAGATCCGGACCTGTTGATCCGTTGCAGCGGCGAGATGCGGCTGAGCAATTTCCTCCCCTGGCAGATGGTCTACACCGAAATCTACTTCACGCCGATATTCTGGCCCGACTTCCGCCGCCACCATCTCTACGAGGCGGTGCGCGATTTTCAGCAGCGACAGCGGCGCTTTGGCGCCTGAGTGAGTCGTGAGCGACACATCCGGCGGCAGCAACCTGGCACACCGGATTCTGTCCGCATGTGTCTTCGTCCCGGTGGTCCTCGGACTGACCTGGGCCGGCGGCTGGGCCCTCTTCGCCCTGGTGGTGGCCATCGTCGGTCGCGGCACGTGGGAATTGCTGCACTTGGCGCACCAGTCGGGGCAACGGCCTGCCACCACGGTGGGCGTGATCCTTGCCCTTGGCACCTGCACTTACCTGCAGCTGCGCGGCGCCGACGGTGGGTTCCTGCTGTGGCTGACAGCGGCAACACTCATGGCGCTGGTGGTGTCCTTGCGCCAGGGCGTGCAGGGATACCTGGCCAATGCCCTGCTCACCCTCGCTGGCGTCAACATGATCGCCCTCCTCGGATCGAGCCCGCTGCTGCTGTCAGCACGCCTCGGCGACTCGGCACCCGTCCTGCTCGTCGCCCTCTTCGGCTCCATCTGGCTCACCGACGCGGTGGCCTACGGAGGCGGCCGCCTGCTGGGACGGCGGCGGTTGGCGCCCACCATCAGTCCGGGCAAGACGATCGCTGGATTTGTGTCCGGACTCGTTGGCGGGCTGCTGCCGATGGTCCTGTATTCACAGCTGCCTGGCTGGAGTTTCGTCGAACTGGCCGGACTGTTTTTCCTCGTGGCTGCCAGTTCCCAGCTGGGTGATCTGGTGGAATCGGCCATCAAGCGTGACCTGGGAGTCAAAGACGCGCCCGCCCTCATCCCCGGGCACGGTGGTCTGCTCGATCGGTTCGACTCGTACTTCTTCGCCTTTCCCGTAGCCTTCATCTACACCGTCTTCTTGAAAAGCTGAGCTGCCCGTGCTGGCATCCGCCATCGATTTTCTCGTCACCGTCGGTTACTTCCTCATCGCTCTGGGCGTGCTCGTCTTCGTGCACGAACTGGGGCATTTCCTCGTCGCCAAACGCGCTGGAATCCGCGTCGAGCGATTCTCTCTCGGCTACCCGCCGAAGATGGTCGGGTTTGAGTGGGGGGAAACCGAATACTGCATCTCGTGGGTTCCCTTCGGGGGCTACGTAAAGGTCGCCGGCATGGCCGACGTGGGCGAGGAGGCAGCCACCGGCGCTCCCTGGGAGTTTCCGTCAAAGTCGGTCGGTGTGCGCATGGCCGTTATCGCCGCCGGGCCGCTGATGAATTTCCTCTTCGCCTTCGCTGTCTTCGTCGTCGTCTACGGAGCCTGGGGCCTCGACACCTGGGGCTCCACCGTCGTGGCGCCGCAAGACGATTCTGTCGCACAGGTCGCCGGACTGATCCGCGGTGACCAGGTGCTCGAAGTCGACGGCGAGGCGATCGCCAATGACTACGAGCTGCTGAAAGCCCTCGAGGCCCACCCGGAGCTGGGGGCCGTGCTCACAGTGCAGCGCGGCGACGGCAAGCGGCAGATCGAATTGCCGGCGGCGGTGGAGACCGGATACGGCATCAGTATCCTGCTGCCGACGAAGATTGGCTCCGTCGATCCCGGTACTCCGGCCGAAGGTGTGGGTCTGCAGCGTGGCGACGTCATCACCGCTGTCGAGGGTACCGCCGTGTCCAGCTGGTCGGACATGCGCGAGTTGATCAGCGCCCGACCGGCGGAGTCCATCGCGCTGGCGTGGCAACGGGACGGAATCGAGATGACGTCGGCCATCGTCCCCGAGGAGCGGGTGAGCCAGGATGAACGTATCGGCGTGATCGGCATCCGGCCCTTTGAGGCCGGCTCCATAGACATCGGCTGGTGGAAAGCCACCAGCTTGGGCGCTGTCAGCGTCTATACGTCGTCGTACCTGATCCTCGAGTTTATCGGCGGCATATTCGAGAACAGTCGTTACAAGGAACTGGGCGGACCGATCCGTATTGCCAGGATGGCTGACGACACGGCACAGATGGGTCTGAAGTACTTCCTCCGCTTCCTGGCCCTGCTCAGTGTCAACCTCGGCGTGCTGAACCTGTTGCCCATTCCCGTTCTCGATGGCGGCCACCTCACCTTCCTGACCCTGGAGGCGATCCTGCGGCGCCCCCCCTCGGTGCGCCAGCGTGAGGTGTCACAACAGATCGGTCTCGTCATCATCCTCTTCATCATGGTGGCCGTCACCTTCAACGACCTGAACCAGTTCGTCTTCCACCACATCGCTGAGCTGTTCCAGTAGGCCACCATGCCTGCGCCCGGGTCGCAGGCCGACCACGACCTGACCCGATTCGTCCGCTCCGAGGCGACGAGGCTCGGTTTTGATCTTGTGGGAATCACCAGCGCCGATCCTCTCGAAGCGGCAGAATTCAACGCCCGCTGGGTGGCCCAGGGCTACGCTGGCCAGATGGGTTGGCTGGAACGCAATCTTGAGAAACGAGCCGACCCGCGACAGCTGGTCCCCGGGGCTCGCTCCGTCATCTGTCTGGGCATGTACTATGACCCGCCCGGTGCTGCCGAAGGGGCTGACGGCGACGCCGGACTCGCCGGGCGCATGGCCCGGTATGCCCGTGGCGACGACTACCATGACCTCATCAAGTCACGTCTCGCCGGGTTGTGGGAGTCTCTCCTTGCCGAGGCGGACCACGACATCAGCGGGCGCTACTACGTCGACACAGCGCCCGTGCTCGAGCGTGAACTGGCGGCCCGTGCCGGCCTCGGCTGGTGGGGGAAGAACACGGTCCTCATCCACCGCCGGGGCGGCTCCTACTTTCTTCTTGCCGAACTGATCACTACGGCGGCCCTGGAGATCGACGCCCCGGCAACCGACCATTGCGGCAGCTGTACGCGCTGCCTCGACGCCTGCCCGACCGAGGCTTTCCCCGAGCCGTACGTGCTCGACGCCCGGCGCTGCATCTCCTACCTGACGATCGAGCTGAAAGGTTCCATCCCGGAGGATCTGCGCCACGGCATGGGTGACTGGCTTCTCGGCTGTGACATCTGCCAGGACGTGTGCCCCTGGAACCGCCGGTCCGCCAGCACTCGGGAGCCAGCCTTCCACGCGCGGGCGGGCCTCGATCCGGTGAATCTGCTCGAGTTGATCCGGATGGACCGCGACGCCTTCAACGAACGCTTCCGGAGAAACCCAGCAAAACGCCCCAAGCGCCGAGGCATGCTGCGCAACGCCGCCGTCGCGCTGGGTAACTCAGGTCAGCGCGACGAGGCTGTGCCAGTGTTGGTGGGAGTGTTGCAGAACGAAGAAGAACCGCTGGTGCGCGCCCACGCGGCCTGGGCTCTGGGCAAACTCGGCGGCGAGCAGGCGAAGCGGGCACTGCACGAAGCGAAGCAGGTCGACCAGGACAGCGACGTGAAAAGAGAAATCGACTCGGCCCTGGCGATGGTGAAAGACTGATCGCCGGGCGCCCGTCCCTGGGTACGCGCTCAACGGCTGACCAGTACTCAATACAGCCTCGTCGGACCAACATGTGTCGGGCGTGGGCGCCGGGGCGGACCGAAGCGCCTCAAGCCGGTCCAAGCTAGAACTCCAGAAGGGATTCAGGATCCCGCGAGACCGGCCGGGCTGTTTCGGCCGGGCTCGCAGAGCCAACGATCAAGCGTCACGATGTGGCCACCGAAAGGACCGGCGCCGGCGCGCAGGGCCGCCCCGGCGCCCACGCACACACTGAATCCGGCCCTACTCCCGCTCCAGCAGCGCCCGCACAAACTCCCCGCCGTCGAACGACTGCAGATCGTCGATCCCCTCGCCGACACCGATCAACCGGATCGGCAGACCCAGTTCGCGGTACAGGGCGAAAGCGATTCCTCCCCGTGCCGTGGAATCCAGTTTCGTCAACGCCAGGCCGGTGAGAGGCACCGCCTCGTGGAAGGTCCTGGCCTGGGCCAGGGCATTCTGCCCCGTCGTTGCGTCGAGAACGAGAAGCGTGTCGTGGGGAGCGCCGTCGCAGGCTTTGGCCAGAGAACGCCGCACCTTCTTCAGTTCCTCCATCAGATTCGTCTTCGTGTGCAGCCGCCCCGCGGTGTCCACCAGCAGGACATCGGCGTCCCGCGACTTGGCGGCCTCCACCGCGTCGAACACGACAGCCCCTGGATCGGCCCCCTGTTGAGCTCGAATGATGTCGGCCCCCGATCGTTCCGCCCACACCTGCAGCTGGGCGACGGCGCCGGCGCGAAAGGTATCCCCTGCGGCCATGATCACCTTGCGCCCGGCCTCGGCATATCGCTGGCCCAGCTTACCGATCGTCGTCGTCTTGCCGACGCCGTTGACACCGACCACGAGCAGCACATAGGGCCGCGCCGGCAGGAGACCGGGATCGAAGCCGTCACCGCCGGTGACGAGGGCCTCCAGCTCTGCCTGCAGCATGTCGAAGACGTCGGCATCGGGCGTCTCACGATCGCGGTTGCGCAAGCCGTCGACAATGGCCAGCGACGTGTCCACGCCGACGTCGGCAGTGATCAGGATCTCTTCGATCTCATCGAGGGTGTCGTCGTCCAGACGGCGGCCACCGACCGCCTCGGTAATTCGATCGACGACGGCGGTACGGGTGCGCGTCAGTCCGGAGCGAATGCGATCGAAAAAACCGGTGCTCAAGACGGATCAGCCGGGGCCAAGAACACCCTCTTCGATGGCGGGATCGACGATGTAGAGCATCGGTTCATCCTGCAGGTCGATCTGCCGCGCTTCGGGCAGACGGCGACCCCGGGGATCGATGAGAACGTCGATGGTGGGCCGCGTCGGATGCAGCCGGCTGGTGGCGACGACACGACCGATCTCGCCGTTGTTGAGCTTGACGAGACTGCCCAGGGGAAAGATGGAGACGATGTTGATCAGGGCCTTGATGAGGCGCCGCTCGAACAGGCTGTTGCGCAGGTCGATGATTTCCTTGAGAGCGTTGTAGACCACCCGCGCCTGCCGGTCCGCTCGCGGCTGAGCCATGGCCTCGTAGGTGTCCACCAGACCGATGATGCGGGCGAACTCGTGTATATCGTCGCCTTTCAGGGCATTGGGATAGCCACCACCGTCACGCCGCTCGTGCACCTGGACAACGACCTTGCCGACCCACTCGAAGGCCTTGCCGAAGGAGCAGACGATGCTCTCTGATTGCTGCGGATGCCCCTGCAGGAGCTGCAGCTGACTGGAGGTCAGCCGCGGCGACGCCAGGACCTCTTCCGGCACCTTCAACATGCCCAGGTCGTGGGTCAGTCCGCACAGTCCCAGGGCCAGGGTGCGGCGCTCGTCGAACTCAACCTCCCGTCCCAGGCGCATGGCCATGACGGCGACGTTGACGCTGCGACGTGCCAACGAATCAGCGGCGGGGCGGCGGCGCACGGTCTCGGTGAGCAACGCCTCCGACTGGCCCAGCTCGTTGACGGCGCTACGAACGGACGCCACCACGAGGGGTCCATTCGGCGCGCGGCCGTCAGCGGCCGCCTCGAACAACTCGTTGGCCGCCTCCACGAGGCCGTCGTAGGCGACGGCGGCACCTTCGGCCTGGCTCAGGTCAGCGGTGTCGGAGAGAGCCTGATCGTCGCCGAGGGTGGGTGCGTCGGGGACTTCAGCGACGGCCGCCATCATCGGTTCATCGGGATCCGGTTGGGGCGCTGCCGGTGCTGGCCTGGTCAGCACCGAACTGCGTGAACGACCGCCGCGCAGCTCCCTCGAGGAGCGCAGCATCTGGCTCATCCTAAGCGCCATTGCCACGCTCCGCCTGGATCAGGCGATTCATCCAGTCCGCATCGATTCCTTCCAGCTTGCGGCTGAAACCGATGACCAGGGCGATATCGCAGATGTTGTTGATCTTCCGTGGAATGCCGTTGGAATACTCGAACACCAGCTCCAGCGCTTCGGGCGCGAACAGCGCTTCGCCCCGCCCGGCCGTACGCAGACGGTGGCCGACGTAGTCAGCCGTAGCCTCCGCGTCGAAGGGGTGGAGAAACCCGCGCGTGGCAATCCTCTGGTCCAGGGCCGCGTGCTTGCGGATGCGCTCGGGCAGCTGCGGCTGGCCGACGAGCAGCAGCGTGATCAGGAAGGCGTCGTCGAGCTGCAGGTTCAGCAGCAGACGGATCTCCTCGAAAATCGACTGATCCTCGAGCAACTGAGCCTCGTCGAGGACGACGACGGTCTCCCGGCCATTGCTGTAGGCTTCGTAGACCAGTTCGTGGATCCGGTGCACGAGTCGTGCGCGATCGAGATCGGTTCCTTCTTCTCCCAGCTGATAGAGGAGTTCACGCAGGAATTCCTCGGCCGTTCGACAGGGATTGCTGAGCAGGGCGATCTCGGTCTTGTCCGGATCCAGCTCATGCAGCAGGGCCCGGGCCATCATCGTTTTGCCACAACCCGACTCGCCGGAGATCAAGGCGGCGCCATGGCGGCTCGACAGCGTGTAGAGCAACCGCGTATAGAGGTCTTCCAGATCCTCCGACCGGTAGAGGAATCGGGGATCGGGTGTGTTCTCGAAAGGCTTCTCTTCCAGACCCCAGTACGCTTCGTACATGGAAAGTGCTACCCATGTCGGGAAGAAGTGGAAGGCGGCCACCACCGAATCCAACTGTAGATCCAGCCGGGCCCTAGGCTGGTGCAAGAAGCATAAACTTATAAAGAATACCATCTTAGCTCAAGAAGTGTCAAGGCGCAGAACGACTGCCTGCCAGGGATATATTGGCAAAACTCATGCTAAACATGCAAAACTCGATCCGCCGGTGTACTGCGGTGGCCGTTTGACCCTGACAGGGGCGCCGGGTACATTCAGCCGGCTGACAGAGGGAGTTGTACTCGCTTGCAGGACAACCAGTTACAAAAAGCAACCAGAAGTCGTGGAAGGGCTCTGTTCGGCCTGTGCCTATGGGGTTTGCTGCGCGCCGCCGATGTTGATGCCAGCGGGACGGAGCTGGAACCCGGGATGCACGGCTATGGCCTGACGGTCATGGAAGGCACACGCATCGATACGTTCGGGGTGCAGATCCTGGGATGGGAACGCAACGGCGCCCTGCCCGGTCGGGACCGGATCCTGGTGCGTCTCTCGGGACTGGGCCTGGAAGAAAGCGGCATCGTTCTCGGCATGAGCGGCAGTCCCGTGTACGTCGACGACCGGCTCATCGGCGCTGTTGCCTACGGGTGGTCCTTTGCCAACGAGCCGGTGGGTCTGCTGACGCCGATCGAAGAGATGCTCGAAGTGATGGACCGCGATCTTTCGGGTGATTCGCCACCCGCTGACGTGGCCGCCCCGACGACGGAGCCGGGCTGGCGGCGGTTGGGCTCGCCTCTCTGGGTGTCCGGTGCGGGGCCGGAGACAATGCGACTGCTGACCGATCTGCTGAGTCCCATCGGTCTGCAGCCGCTGGCCGCTTCAGGGGGCACGGAACAGAGCGACACGGTCGCACCGCTGATGCCCGGCAGTGCCGTCGGCATCCAACTCGTCGGCGGCGACCTGAGCATCACCGGTATCGGTACCGTGACTCACGTCGACGGCAACCGGCTGGTCGCCTTTGCCCACGATCTTGTCGGTAGTGGCGCCATCGACGTGCCCTTCACCACCGCCAACATCCACGGCATCCTGTCGAACCAGTCAAGTTCGTTCAAGCTCGGATCGGCCACAGCCGTTGTCGGTGCCGCCCGCCAGGATCGCTACAGCGGCGTCGCCGGGGTCACCCACGAGCGAGCCAGGACCTTGCCGATGGCGGTCGACGTGCAGACGGCGACGATGACGAACCAGTTCTCCTTCGATCTGGCCAGACACCGGTTCTACACGACCAGTCTCGCCCAGGTGGCATTGATGAGATCGATGGAATCGGCGGCCAAGGCACTGGGCGACGCCAGCGTCTCCGTCACCCTCGAGGTCGAGTTGGATGACGGCCGCTCTCTGTCATGGCAGCGAGTCTATACCGGGCTCAACGCCCCCATCAGTGCAGCCCTGGAGGTCGGGCGCCCGCTGCGGGCCCTGGTCCAATCGGGATTCGAGGACCTGGAGGTCATGCGGATTCGTACGCAGGTGAGCGTCGACGAGAGGATCCATACGGCGCGAGTCGATGGGGCCCGGCTGGACCGCGCCACCGTCGAGGCGGGATCCGTAGCCCACGTCACGGTACACCTGACACCCTTTCAGGCGTCGCCTCACGACGTCGTCATTCCCATCGGCATCCCCGCCGACGCTGTCGGTACGGTCCGGGTGCAGATCGGCAGTGGGCGGGCCGCCGCCGAGTGGGAGCAGAGCCGCTGGCCACAAACCGCACCGGGGAACAGCGACGAACTGCTGCAGCGTCTGCGACAACCTGCCCGTGATGACGAGCTCGTCGTCGAACTGGTCACCGAAGCTCCCGGGCTTGCCGTCGGTGGCCGTGAGCTGCCGACGCCACCCCCCTCGGTGCACCGACTGCTGACCGAGACCCATGCGTCCGGGTTCGTCCAGCCCCTGGCGTTGAAGGTGCTGGCACGCCAGCGCCGAGCCACCGACTACGTACTTCAGGGCGAACACGTTCTCACCGTGAACATCACGGCGAAAGGCACGCACAGATGAAGGGCGATCTGCTGGCGCTTGCGGCACTTGTTTCGATCTGGGATTTCAGCACGGCATTGGCTGTGGAGCCCGTCACCCGGCACCATGGCCGGTATGAGGACTTCGCCGAGGGCACGAGCCTGGCCGTGGCCGTCGATGACGAAGGCCGTCTGACACTGGCCCCCGTGCCGACGGCCCTCACCGAGACCGGGAGTCAGCGGATCTGGAAGGTCACCGCCACTGGCGAGGTCTTGTGGATCGGCACCGGAGATGATGGCAAGCTCTACCGTCTGCAGGAGGGAGATGAGCCGCAACTGCTCTTTGACTCGCCGGAGGTCAGCCTTCACGCCCTGACCGCGGCGCGGGACGGCGGCGTCTATGCCGGCAGTTCGCCGGATGGCATACTCTACCACGTCGGCGGTGACGGCGCGGTGGAAACCGTGGCACGCACTGAGTCCCGCTACGTGTGGGACGTGGTGGCTGACGGCAAGGGCCTGCTGGTGGCCACGGGAGCCCCGGCCCGGGTGCTGCACCTGGAAGGGGGTGAGACAGAGACCTGGTTCGAGTCCACAACCGACGGTCATGTCCGCTGTCTGGCGCGCGCCGGATCTCACTGGTATGTCGGCACCGCCGTGGCCGGCAAGTCTGGCGATGACGCCGCGTCGCGGGCGCGGATCTATGAAGTGGATAGTGAGAGCAACCGGCTTCTGCTGGAAACCGAATACGAGGAGATCACACAGCTGCTCGCCCGGGGCGATACTCTGTTTGCCGCGATGACGACGG
>PBSR01000091.1 GCA_002726335.1 Gemmatimonadaceae bacterium | reverse complement strand
GGGTCTTTTCAATCTCATGGTGGACGAGAGGATCCAGGACCTGCGCAGCCTGCGTCATCTGCTGGCCGGCGGAGATGTTCTGTCTGTGCCTCACGTGCAGAAGGCACTGGAGGGCCTGCCCGACACGCGTCTGATCAATGGCTACGGTCCGACAGAGAACACGACCTTCACCTGCTGCTACACCATTCCGCCACAGGACTGGACAGGTCGGTCGATCCCTATCGGACGGCCGATCTCCAACACTCGCGTTTACATCGTCGACCAGAATCTGCGCCTCGTGCCCCCTGGTGTGCCGGGTGAACTGCTGACCGGTGGCGATGGATTGTTCCTTGGCTACCGGAATCATGCGGACCTGAGCCAACAGGCCCTGATCCAGGATCCCTTCTCGGGCGATCCGGCAGCGCGGCTGTATCGGACGGGTGACCGCGCCCGTTATCTGGAAGACGGGACCATCGAATTTCTGGGAAGACTGGACGATCAGTTGAAGATCCGTGGCTTCCGGGTGGAGCCTGGCGAGATCGAGTCAGTACTGACCGGACACCCTCAGGTGCGGGAATGTATCGTGATCCCACGGCAGGAGTTCACTGACAAGGAATTGGCCGCCTACGTCGTTCGCGAGACCGATCCTTCAGGTTCGCAGTGGAAGGACCGCGAACTGATTGACAGGCTGCGTGAAGAACTGGATCAGCAGCTCCCCCCTCACCTGGTGCCCGCCTACCTGACCGTTATCGAGGAACTGCCGCTCACCCACAACGGCAAGGTGGATCGAGAGCGTCTTCCTGCCCCGGTGGCACTGGCAACCGTCGAGGACGCGCCGCCTTCCAGTGCCACTCAACGCAGGTTAGCCCAAATATGGCAGGAGGTGCTGGGCCGCGCCATCGGAAGCATCGACGCCAGCTTCTTCGACGTTGGCGGCAACTCACTGCGGGCCACCCAGGTCGTGTCACGGGTGAGGAAGCATTTCGAACTGGACATGCCGATTCACGATCTGTTTCGCCACGCCACGATCCGCGCCTTGAGCGCACACATCGACCGGCTCGCAGCCGGGCAGCCGTTGCCCTCGTCGCCGGCAACGGCACGCATCGAGAAAGCAGATCAGGCTCCCGAACTCTCCTTCGCGCAGGAACGCCTGTGGTTCCTCTATCGCCTCGAACCCGACAATCCCTTCTACAATGTTGCCTTCGCCCATCGCATCAGTGGCTGCCTCGATATAATGGCACTGGAAGCCAGCTTCAATGCCCTGATCGAAAGGCATGAGATCCTTCGAACCTGTTTTGTGGAGAGAGACGGGCAGGCACAGGCTCAACTTCTCCAACACGTCGACACGCCGATTCTCGTACAGGACCTGCGCCATGCCGACAGCATCGATGATGAGATCCTGAACAGGGCCTCCGAAGAGGCTCGGACCGTCTTCGACCTGGGACAGGCTCCCCTGCTGCGCGCTAAACTGCTGATCACCGGCACTGATGCGCACGTCCTTCTTGTGACCATGCATCACATCGTGTCAGATGGTTGGTCCCTGGGCGTTCTCGTGCGTGAACTGGTCGGCCACTATAAGCACCTCACAACTGACCAGCCGGTGCACCTGCCGGAACTCTCGATTCAGTATGCAGATTTTGCCGCATGGCAGCGGGCGTGGTTCACCGGCCATGAAGCGGCCGCTCAACTCGCACACTGGCGCGAGCACCTGCGTGACTTCCCGGCAGAGTTGTCACTCCCTACCGACCGGTCGCGCCCACCGGCTCAATCCTTTCGCGGTAGCTCTGTACGATTCCTGGTGGACACCGAAACTACGGACCGTCTGCGCCACCTGTGCCAGCAGACGGATGCGACGATGTACATGGTGCTGCTGGCCGCTTTCAATCTGCTCCTCTACCGGTACACGAATCAGGAAGACATCGTCGTTGGTTCACCTATCGCCAATCGTAACCGGGACGATGTGGAATCTCTCATCGGCTTCTTCGTCAACACCCTCGCCCTGCGAACCGACCTGTCGGGTGACCCTCCCTTCAGGGAGTTGGTCGCCAGGGTCAGACGGGTCTGTCTGGATGCATTCGCCCACCAGGACTATCCCTTCGAGAAACTCGTCGACACGCTGCAGCCGGAGCGCGATCTGAGCCGCAATCCCCTCTTTCAGGTCATGTTTGCGCTGCAGAATGCGCCGGAGGAGGATCTGGCGATGCCGGGCCTCTCGTTCTCAAGCCTCGATCTGAAGCGGACGGCGGCACAGTTCGACATCGTGCTCGACATGTGGGAGAACGATCAGGGCCTGTTGGGGATCTTCGAGTTCAGCACCGACCTCTTCGATGAATCCACCATCCAGCGCATGAGCGGCCACTTCATCACCCTTCTGGCCCGCATTGGTGATCACGACTCGGCCCGACTCGCCGAACTGTCGTTGATCGACGCCAATGAAGAACATCGGTTGCTCGTTGAGTTCGCCGGTCCGCAACGATCATATCCGCTGGATCGCACACTGCATGACCTGTTCGAGCAGAACGTGCGACGCCACCCCGATCGGGTGGCCGCCAGCTACGATGGCGTGACGATTTCGTATGCCGGGCTCAATTCAAGGGCCAATCAGATCGCCTGGTCGTTACGCGCGAAGGATCTGCAGCCGAACCAATTCGTGGCGATCCTGGAGCCGCGGGGAATTGATTTCCTCGCCGCCATGCTCGGCATTCTCAAAGCCGGTGGCGCGTTCATCCCGATGGAGGCTCAGTATCCGGAAGACCGGATTCGTCACATGCTCAAGGACAGCCAGGTCGACCATCTGATCACTCGGTCGAACTTCCTTGAACACCACCAATGGGCGGCAAAGGGGGACAGCCCCCTCCAACTCGTCCTGCTCGATGCCGAGCGGTTGGGCGACTGTCCCACCCACGATCCGGATCATGTCAGCACCCCTCGCGATCCGGCCTACATGCTGTACACCTCCGGCTCCACCGGCTCGCCGCGCGGGGCGATGGTACGCCATGATGGCGCCGTGAATCACATCTTCGCAGAATTCGATCTGCTCGAATTCCATGCCGATACGGCCTTTCTCCAGAGTGCCCCGGCATCCTCTGACATCTCGGTCTGGCAGTTTCTCAGTCCTCTGCTCAAGGGAGGTCGTACGGTCATCGCCGACTACGAGACCGTCTGCGACCCCGTGCAGCTTCTCAGGTTGATCCAGGCGGAAGGGATCACGCTGATCGAGTTGGTGCCGGTGCTGCTGCAGGAACTGCTGACCCATGCCAGAACATTGCCGGCGCCTGAGCGCTCCCTGCCCGATCTGGAATGGGCCATGGTGACGGGAGAGGCCGTTCCGGTGCCCGTCGTCAACCTGTGGCTGGACACCTACCCCGATGTGCGTGTGGTGAATGCCTATGGCCCTACCGAGGCGGCAGATGATACGTGCCAGCATGTTCTGTCGGCCAAGCTGCCCGCCGATCGCCGCTCTGTACCGATCGGCACGCCGATCCCGAACATGACCCACTATGTGCTCGATGCACAGCTGAACCTCGTACCGATCGGTGTCCCCGGAGAAATCTGCGTATCCGGTGTCGGTGTCGGGCTCGGATACTGGCAGGATGAGAAGCACACCCGAGACCGCTTCGTGCTCAACCCCCACCGGCCGGCGGGTACGGCAGGAGAGCATCATGCGGTTCTTTACCGAACCGGTGATCGCGGTCTCTGGCGACCCGATGGCACCCTCGAGTATGTGGAGCGGTTCGATACGCAGGTCAAGATCAGAGGATTCCGGATCGAGCTGGGGGAGATCGAGTCGATCCTCACCGATCACCCAATGGTGCGGGAGGCCGCTGTTGCGGTGCACGAGGATGAATCCGGGGAACGGCGACTGTCGGCCTACTGTGTCCCCGAGTTGACCTCAGCACCAACCCAGGAAGCGCTCGCCTCCCTGCGCGAGGAACAGATCCGGCTGTGGAAGCAACTGCACGAGAACAGCTACCAGAGCGCTCCCGCCGATCACGACCCAACCTTCAACACCATCGGCTGGGACAGCAATTACACCGGCGCTCCCCTGCCGACCCCCGATATGGAGCAATACGTTAGGCACACTGTCGAGCGTATCCGCTCACTAAATCCGGGGCGACTACTGGAGATCGGTTGCGGCACGGGTCTGCTGATGTTTCCTCTGTTGCCACACTGCGATTCCTACACGGGGACCGACCTGTCCGCCGTCGCCATCGAGCAGCTCATCTCTCTGCAGACCCGCCCCGAGCTGCGCGCTCGTACCCCCGGGCTTGAGGGTGCGACGCTGATGAGACGCCCCGCCCACGATCTGGCCGGCTTCGAACCAGACTCCTTCGACAGCGTGGTCCTAGCCTCGGTGGTCCAGTATTTCCCCGGGATCCAGTATCTGGTTCAGGTCCTTGAGTCCCTCATGCCCCTCTTGTCGGAGGGTGGCTCCATCTTCGTCGGTGATGTCCGCGCCCTCGGTCTGCTCGAATCATTCCACGCGTCGGTACAGTTGTTCAAGGGCGAGAACGATGACTCGACGGCTGACCTGCTGACCCGCAGCATGCAACGTGTAGACACCGAGCAGGAACTGGCCATCGATCCAGAATTCTTCCTCTCCCTCGCGCGGCGGCTCAAGAGGATCAGTCATGTCGAGATCCTCCCTAAACGCGGCAAGACGCAGAATGAGATGACTCGCTTTCGCTACGACGTGCTCATCCACCTGGATCAGGAACGGCCCGAGATACCGGACGTCGCGTGGCACGACTGGGGGCACGACGAACACAGTGTCGATGGTCTTGCAGCATTGCTGCGTCGCGAGCAGCCGGCCCTGCTGGCCGTGCACGGCATCCGCAATGCCCGGGTGGAGGAGGCGCGACGGAGTCTGCATCTGATGCACTCATGCCAGACCCATCCGGACAAGTCCAGCCTCGTGGCGGCTCTGTCACGCCTGGAAACATCAGGCATCGAGCCCGAAGACTTGTGGTCACTGGAAGCGGATCTTCCCTACACGGTCTTGCTGAGCATGGCAAGATCGGGCGAGGATGGATCACTGGACGCGCTCTTGGTTCGCACCGAAACCGGGCACGGCGAACGACCACTGTTCGCCATGCCCATCCCCGAACAGGGGCGAGCAGACGTGCACTGCGCCAGCAATCCCCTGCAAGAGCAACTGGCACAGCGGATGCATCCTCAGCTCAGACAGTGGCTGCGAGATCGACTGCCCAACTACATGGTGCCCTCTGACTTCATCCTGCGATCGAGTATGCCCGTCACACCGGCAGGCAAAATCGACAGAGATGCACTGCCCGCCCCTGTGGGCGGGCCCACCATGAACACGGCCGATCGCCGTCCACCGAGTACGGCCGCCGAACGCAGATTGGCAGAAATCTGGACTGAGGTTCTGGGCATCGAGTCACCCGATATCGGCGCCAATTTCTTTGATCTGGGCGGGCACAGTCTGAGGGCGACACAGGTAGCCAGCCGGATCCGCCGCGACTTCGGTGTCGAGATTCCCCTCCGAGAGCTCTTCGATCTGCCGACGATCGACGAACTGGCCGCACGCCTGCAGGAAATGGAGACCGGCGAAACCGACGAGATCACACCCGTCGAAGGAGCGGCCGACTACCCCCTGTCTCATGCACAACGCCGGTTGTGGATCCTCTCGCAGATCGAGGCAACGTCATCGGCCTATAACATGCCCGCGTCCCTGGTGCTGGATGGTCCCCTCGATCGACGGGCGCTGACACACTCACTCGAGGAGGCCGTGGGCCGCCACGAATCTCTGCAGACGAGATTCACCCTGGTTGACGATGGTCCCAGGCAACGGATTGATGCCCCCGCCGAAACCATATCGCAGTGGGTGGATCTATCCTCGGAAGCAGATCCAGAGGCCCGCGCCCGCGAGTTGGCCCTTCGCCACGCAGCTGAGCCCTTCGATCTGGCTCAAGGACCTGTCCTGCGCCTGTCGGTCCTGAAGCTGGCGCCAGAGCGCCATGTGCTCCTGTTCAACATGCATCACATCGTCGGGGATGAATGGAGCCTGAAGATCCTCGTCGCCGACATCGGAACGCTGTACGAGGCGATCTGTCGAGATCTTCCGCCGCAATTGCACTCACTTCGAATACAGTACAAGGACTACGCCTGCTGGCAGACCGATCGCCTGACAGCAGGCGATGAGGAAACCGCGAGGGCTTTCTGGCTCTCCCAGTTCCAGCAGGAGCCCGACGCCCTTCAGTTGCCGACTGACATGCCCCGGCCTGCGATCAAGACCTATGGTGGCCACACGGTGACCCACTGGCTGGGAGCAGAAACAACCGACAAGCTGCGAGCCTTCGGCCAGCAATGCGGCGCCAGCCTGTTCATGGGCCTCGTCGCCTGCGTCAACGTGCTGCTCCATCGCCACACCGGACAGCAGGATATCACTGTCGGCCTGCCGACGGCTGGGCGTTCGCACACGGATCTGGAGGGCCTGGTCGGCTACTTCATCAACACACTCCCGCTCCGGCTGCGCATCGATCCCACTGGTTCGCTTCAGGATTTCCTGTGTCTGACCTCGGAACGTGTGACGGCGTGCCTCGAACACCAGATGTATCCGGTGGACCGAGTGATCGACGAACTGAACCTGCAACGTGATCCCAGCCGCAATCCGCTCTTCGATGTGACGGTGACCCTTCAGAACGTCGAGTCGTACGAGTTGTCTCTGCCGGGCATCTCGGTGTCGCCATTCGTCGAAGACTACGACATGAGCAAGTTCGACCTCAGTTTCAGCTTCGAGGAGGCGGGGTCGGATCTGCGCCTCGACATCACCTACAATTCCGACCTTTTCCTGCCGGATCGAGTCGCGAGGATGGCCCACCAGTACGAGCGGATCGTGCGAGGCCTGCTGCAGGATCCTCTGCAAAGCGTTGCTCAACTCGACATCCTTCCCCCGACCGAACGGCAGCAAGCCTTGCAATGGTGTGATCGACCCGTGGTTGAACCATCGACGACGCCGACGCTGCCCGCGTGGTTCGAGCACCAGGCGAGTCTGAACCCTGATCGCATCGCTGTGGTCGATTCAGGCGCCGAGACGCGACAACTCACCTATGCCGAACTGAATGAACAGGCAAACCGACTGGCGCGGTCTCTTCGCACACGGGGTGTTCAGACGGGTGAACGGGTCGGCCTCTACATGAACCGGGGCGTCGATGTTGTGGTCTCGATTCTGGGGATCCTCAAGGCGGGCGCCGCTTACGTTCCACTCGATCCGATGTATCCGGCCGAACGCGTCAGATTCATGATCCAGGATGCAGAGCTCAGCCATCTAGTGACCCAGGCTGACCTGGTGACGCAGATCGATGTGGGGGCCGTCGAGATCCTCGACCTGGCAGAGGACGCGCACGCCATTCTGGCGTGCTCATCTGGAAACCTGGGTGCGCATGCTCACTCACACGATCCGGCCTACGTTATCTACACATCCGGATCGACGGGACAGCCGAAGGGGGTCGTCGTCACGCACGCGAACGTGACCCGTCTCTTCCATTCGACCCGGAATCTGTTCGACTTCAGCAATTCGGACGTGTGGACCCTCTTCCACTCCTATTCTTTCGATTTCTCGGTCTGGGAGATCTGGGGTGCCCTGCTCTACGGTGGCCGACTGGTCGTCGTGCCTCAGGAGTTGAGCCGCTCGCCGGGGGACCTGCTCGACCTTCTCGCGCGCGAGAAGGTGACGGTTCTCAACCAGACACCGTCCGCCTTCCATCAACTGATCACCGCCGACACAGACACGGATTCGGCCCATGAGTTGGCCCTTCGTTACGTCATCTTCGGTGGTGAAGCCCTCGACTGCGAGAGATTGCGCCCGTGGTTCGATCGGCGGGGCGATTCGCATCCTGAACTCGTCAACATGTATGGCATAACGGAGACGACCGTACACGTAACGTATCGACCGATCCGGCTGAGCGATCTCGATCAGCGCGCGAGTCTGATCGGCCCCCCCCTGCCGGACTTGCGACTCTATATCGTCGACGACCACGGGCAGCCGTCACCGCTCGGCGTACCTGGCGAGATCTGGGTCGGCGGGGACGGCGTGGCCCAGGGCTACCTGCACCGAGAGCAATTGACGTCAGAGAAGTTCACGATCGATCCATTCCGCCCCGGAGGGCAGGACCGAGTCTACCGCTCCGGAGATCTGGGTCGCCTGCGGCCCGACGGGGATATCGAGTATCTGGGACGGATCGATTCTCAGGTTCAGGTGAGGGGGTTTCGCGTCGAGCTCGGCGAGATCGAAGCACGCCTGGCGATGCACCCACTCGTGCGGGAGGCGATTGTCATCGCCGATCAGCAGGAGCCTGCGACGCGTCTCGTATCCTACTGCCTGACCGCCACCAGTCAACGACCAGGTCTCAGCGATCTGCGCCGCTTTTTGACCAGCCATCTACCGGCGTACATGGTTCCCTCCCACTTCGTCTTCCTCGATGCCTTCCCCCTCACCATCAATGGCAAGCTCGATCGTGCCCGCCTCCCGGCACCCGATGGTGTGACGGATCCAGAGAAAGTCTATGTGGCGGCAACGAATCAGACGGAACGGATGATCGCCGTCGCCTTCGCCAACGTGCTCGGCGTCGAGCAGGTCAGCCGCGACGGCAATTTCTTCGATCTCGGCGCACACTCGATGTCCATCATCACCGTACACAGACAGCTGCAACAGGAACATGGTGTCGAACTATCCATCATCACCTTCTACGAGTATCCGACGGTCGCTTCACTGGCTATGCATCTGTCGAGCGAGGAGCAAGAGGACGACGATGGCCGCGAGGTGACGGATCGAGCCGCACTGCGTCTTCGAGCAAGACGGCGACGACGGGGTTGATGTGATATGAGTGACGCCAAAGACCGCATCGCGATCGTCGGCATGGCAGGACGTTTCCCCGGCGCCCCGGACGTTGAGCAGTTCTGGCAGCTTCTTAAGGGGGGTGTTGAGGGGATACGTTTCTTCACGCCCGAGGAACTGGCTGCGGCGGGCGTGCCCGAGACATTGTTGCGCAACCCTGACTTTGTGCCGGCCAATGGCTATCTCGACGACGTCGAGCTCTTCGACGCTCCCTTTTTCGGGATGACGGCACGTGAGGCGGAGATGACCGACCCCCAACATCGTCTCTTCCTTCAGAGTTCCTGGCATGCCCTGGAAGATGCGGGGCACGTGCCGGAGCGCTTCGACGGTCGAATCGGCGTCTATGCGGGTTGTGGCTGGAGCACGTATCTGCTGTTTCATCTGTTCCGCAATCCCGACCTCCCGCCATCTGTCAGCCACCTGCAGTATCTGATTGGGAACAGCGGCGACTATCTCCCCACCCGTGTGTCGTACCGGCTGAATCTCAAAGGCCCCAGCGTCAACGTAAACACGGCCTGCTCCTCCTCTCTCGTCGCCGTTCACATGGCCTGCCAGTCCCTGCTCGATTACGAGTGCGATATGGCACTGGCCGGTGGTGCCTCGGTACAACTGCCGCAGGACCAGGGCTATGTGCACCAGGAGAACACAATCACCTCTCCAGACGGCCACTGCAGAGCCTTCGACGCCAAGGCGGCAGGCACGGTGAGCGGCAACGGTGTCGGACTCGTCGTACTGCGTCGCCTCGAAGATGCGCTGGCTGATGGCGACACCATCCGCGCGGTGATCCTTGGTTCTGCCATCAACAATGACGGCGCCGACAAGGCAGGGTATACGGCACCCAGTATCTCGGGGCAGGCGATTGTCGTCGCCGAGGCGATGTCGGTGGGCAGCGTCGAACCCGACACGATCCAGTATATCGAGACGCACGGAACCGGAACGCAAATCGGCGACCCCATCGAGATCCAGGCCTTGTCCCGGGTCTTCGGATCCGGCGATCGAGCGGCCTCCTGCGCCCTGGGCTCCCTCAAGACGAACATTGGACATCTGGACGAGGCGGCAGGCGTCGCCGGTCTGATGAAGACGGTGCTCGCCATGGAGCGCGGCCAGATCCCGCCTTCGCTGCACTTTGAGTCGCCCAATCCAGAAACTGATCTCGAGAACAGCCCGTTCCACGTCAACGCGCATCTACGTCCATGGCCTGCCACAGACGGCCCACGGCGCGCGGGCGTCAGCTCCTTCGGCATCGGTGGGACCAATGCTCACATAGTGCTCGAGCAGGCGCCTGTCGGGATCCAACCTTCAGCCAGCCGCCGACCCGCCATCGTGCCAGTGTCGGCACGTTCGGCGAGCGCACTCACCCAAGCCAGGAGGCAGTTGGCCGACCATCTGGAGGCCAACCCGGAACTTGCACCGGCCGCGGTGGCCAGCACCTTGCAGATCGGCCGTCAGGCCTTCGGCTGGCGGAGTGCCGTTTGCGGTGACACGCTGGAAGAGATCGTTCGCGAACTGCGCGTTGATCGACGGCCGGCCGGTATTGCTGACACAGGCGTTCCCGTTGCGTTCCTGTTTCCAGGCCAGGGGTCACAGCATCCCGAAATGGCGGCCGAACTGTATGAGACAGAGCCCTTCTTTCGCGATGAGCTGGATCACTGTTGCGAATTGCTGCGACAGCACGCTCCGCAGGAGTCACTGAGTTTTCTCCAACCTGCAACGGCGACATCGTCGCAGGCACTGACCCGGACGGATTCGGCGCAGCCCGCGTTGTTTGTTGTGGAAGTTGCGCTGGCCAGGCTCTGGATGCACTGGGGCGTGAAGCCGGATTACCTGATCGGCCACAGTCTCGGCGAATACGTCGCAGCGTGCCTGGCTGACGTCTTCTCCCTGGAGGAGGCCATCCGCATCATCTCGGCGCGGGGTCGACTGATGCAATCCATGCCGGACGGCGCTATGCTCGCTGTGCCTCTGGTCGAAGCCGAGGCCATGGCGTACCTGAGACCGCAACTGGATGTGGCAGCGATCAATACGTCGGATCAGACCATCGTCTCCGGCAGCGAGGATCAGATCGTCGCGCTGGAGCAACGTCTGAACGCCGACGGCATCTCGGGCCGACGCCTGGCCACGTCTCACGCCTTCCATTCCCACATGATGGATCCCGTCCTGGCGCCTTTTGAGGAGGTGATGCGCGGCGTAGCCCTTGGCGAACCCCGGATCCCGATCATCTCCAATACCACGGGTGAGCCGCTCAGCGCTCAGCAGGCGATGGATCCGAGCTACTGGACCGCCCACCTGAGAGGAACCGTCCGGTTCTCAGCCGGCATCGATTTCCTCGTGCAACAGGGCTGCGGTATCCTGCTGGAAGTCGGGCCATCCAACGTGCTGTCCCGGATTGCGGATCGGCTGACGAAGGACGTGGCCGTCGTCACTTCCCTTCCCAACCCGCGACAGAATTCGACCGACGGGGACACCTTGGCGCAGGCGATCGGGCAGGTCTGGACGCGGGGCATCGATGTGGACTGGAACGCCCGTGGTGCAGGAGAAACGGTGAGGCGAGTCAGCCTGCCGGGATACCCCTTTGCCCGAGAGCGTCACTGGATCGACAGATCTGACTTGGCCTCTGTCCCTGACGAGCCACAACCACAGCCCCAGCCGCAGCCAGCGAAGGCAATCGAGGATTGGTTCTATGCGCCACAGTGGCACGTGGAGCCAGGCCGCACGGACGAGACTTGGCGGCCCGACCATTGCCTGCTCTTCGACGATGGCTCTGCGCTGGGAGAGAGTGTTCGCGGTGACCTGGAAGCGATGGGGACACGCGTCACAAGCGTCCAGCCAGGTGATGGACAAGGTCGACTCCGTGATGGGCGCGGTACCCTTCGCCCCTCTGCACCCGACGACTATGCCACCCTCGTCGAAGCGCTCGATACGGTGCCCGATCTCGTGGTCCATCTCTGGGGTCTGTGTAGCGACCAGAAGGCCGACACACTGGAACACGGCTTCCACAGCCTGCTGTGCCTGGCCCAGTCGCTGGCAGATCGAACCATCGATCTTCGAGGCCGGTGGGTCGCGTTCACGTCTCCCTGTTACGAGGTAACAGGGACAGAAGAACTGACTCCGCTGCACGCGACAGTGTCCGGCCTGTCGGCTGTCGTGCCCCTGGAGTTTCCGAACCTCCAGTGTCACCACGTGGATCTCGAGATCAACGATATCCAGGCGGCGGTCGGTCAGATCCGGCATGAGATCGGCGTCGTGGCTTCATCGAATCTCACGGTCTGGAGAAAGGGTCAGCGCTGGATCCGGGAATGGATTCCCCAGAGCCTGCCCATACCGCAACGTCCGATGGCGATCAGAGACGGTGGGACCTATCTGATCACGGGAGGCCTGGGCTCCATGGGCCTGGCTTTCGCTGAATACATGAGTCAGCAGGCACAGTGTCGACTCGTGCTGACTGGACGCTCCCCCTTTCGGGTGAAAGAGACGGGGGCCAGCCTGTCGCAGCCCGGAACATCAACTGGCCGAGACCCGGCCGACGATGCGATCGCTGGCCTGACACGCGACGCGGCCGGTCTCGCCGGTCAGATTTCGGCCATCACCTACGAAGCCGAGCAGCGGCTCGACATCACGACCCTCGGCCAGATCCCTGAACTGGCCAGCCTCATCGAAGAGTTGAGTGCCAGCCTCGTGTACCACCGGCTCTTCGCGGGCCTGGCAGAGGGTGAGCAGACATGGACGCGGCACACGTGCATGAGCAAGCTGTCGACGCTGCCCATCTACGAGTGTCTCTTTAACGCTCTCCTCGACCTGTTGATCGATGATGGCATAGTGCACGCGAGAGAGGGGCAGTTGTACTTCACCGAGCCCCCTCGGTCTCCCGATGCTTTGCTGCAACTTCTGGCGGACCGCTATCCGGCGTACACGGGCATCGGTCGCATGCTCAGCCACTGTACCGAACGACTCTCAGAGGTGGTCAGTGGCAGTGTTGCCCCCCTCGAGGTGCTCTATCCGGATGGAACAGACCGGCTATTGACCGAACACTTCGCGGACGTGCCGCCTCACGCGAACGACAGGATCTATCTCCACGTGGTGGGTCAGCTCATTCGCGATGCCGCGCGAGTGGCTCCAGCTGGACGCCCTCTGCGCATCCTGGAGGTTGGAGGCGGTACGGGCGAATTGTCCCAGGTCGTCCTCGAAGCCTTGGGTGACAGGTCCGTGGACTACACATTCACGGACCTGGGATCATCCTTCGTCGAACGCGCCCGACAGGCGTCGAGCGAACGCGGATATCAGGATGTCCACTTCTCGGTTCTCGACATTTCGAAAGACCCGACCCGACAAGGCCTCGACCGGGCCTCCTTCGACATCATCATCGGCTATAATGTCGTCCACGCGACGCCTGATATTCGGGCCTCCGTGCAGAATCTGGCGCATCTGCTGGTGCCTGAAGGTGTGATACTGTTGGTAGAAACGGTCATCGCCTCTCGTCTGGATCTGCTGATCTGGGGGCTGACAGAAGGCTGGTGGGTCTACGACGATGTCGGACTGCGCACCAGGACGCCCATCCTCTCTCTCGATGAGTGGGACAGGGCACTCGAGACCGAAGAGCTCGACGTCATGACCTTTCCGCGCACATCCGAGGACAGGGCCACGACATCAGCCGGACTCATCATCGCCCGCGCCAGGCAGACCAAGGCCAGTTCGTTGCTAGGTCATCGGCCGGCAGATTCGGAACCCAGGCGAACGATCGATCGGATCGAGACGATCGAACAGGCGGGCAGCGTGGTTGAGTACGTTCAGGTCGATGTCGCCAACCAGGACGACATGGATCGCCTCTGTGACCACCTCCAGTCGACGACAGGTGAACTGGACGGCATCGTGCATACGGCCGGTGAATTGGGCCAGGGCATCATCCGACTGAAGAGCAGGCAAGACATCGATCGCACTTTTGCGCCGAAGATCCACGCGGCTGACGGCCTGGATAAGCTGCTGAGTTCTTTCAACCCCTCTTTCCTCCTGCTCTGCTCCTCGATGAGTTCCATCGCTCCCATCGTCGGCCAGGCCGACTACGCTGCTGCCAATGCCTTTCTGGATGCCTACGCCTTCTCTGCGGATCGGCAGTTCGAGACCCGCGTCGTGTCGATAACGTGGGGATTCTGGCAGGAGCTGGGAATGATCGCCAAAGCGCGAGGCGATCTCACCCAGCAGGAAGACTTGATCGCACAGATCAAACGCTCCGGTCTTGCGAATGCAGGCATCAGTGCCTTCGAGCGGATCCTGGAGAATCCCTCCCCCGCACAGGTGGTCGTGACACCTGAATCGCTTGCCGGTCCGGTCAGCCAACCTGCCCCATCCCATCATCCGTGGTTCGATCGTGTTGTCCCCTTTTCGGACGAAGGCGTCTATGTCGAGGGCACAGTTTCCCCCGATTCGGCCTGGGTCCTGGATGAGCACCGGGTACTGGGCAAGAGTGTCCTCCCCGGCACCGCATATCTCGAGATGGCCCGGGCCGCGGCCTGCGAGGTAAGCGGGTCTGCAACCATCGAATTGAGGAACGTCTACTTCCTGCGACCACTGGTCGTCGAGGACGCGACGACGACCGAGCTACGAACAGTGCTCCAGAAACGCGAACACGGCTGGGATTTCTCGATTCTCAGCCGAACCGGCGTGATCGGCAGCGACAGTTGGCTCGAGCATACGCGCGGCGAGATTCATGACATCAGCCAGGCCGTGCCGGGTGGCGACATGCCGGATGAGATGGCCGGCCCGGTCATTGACCTGAAAGCGATCCGGACCAACTGCGAGGGCGACGCTATCCGGACAGGTTCGTCTCCCGCAGACCTGCAGACCTTTGAAGATTCCATGTCTGCCTTTGGCCCACACTGGCACAACCTGGTAGAAGCGCGGTTCGGCACAGATCAGGCCTTTGGCGAATTCAAGCTGAAGGATGTATATGCCAGCGAGTTAACACTGATCCAGCTCCATCCGGCTCTGCTCGACAACGCCACCGGGTTCCTCAAAGTTCGGCAGGAAACAGAATCGGCCGTTCCCTTCTCCTACAGATCCATCCGAATTCTCGGGAGCCTGCCCGCACACGTCTACAGCCACATCCGCAAGCGCAACAGGAGTGACGACGGCAGCGTGTCATACGATCTCACCATCGCCGATCCCGCTGGTCGGGTCATCGTCGATATCGAAGCGTACACAATGCGGACAGTTCGCGGCGGCGGCGCCACGTCGCGCCTCTTTGCAGAAGTGGACCCCGAGAACGCGGCTCTTACTCTCCACCAGCCCGGCAGTCTGTCGACCTTCTTCCTCACCCCGGAGGTGCGCCAGCCCCTCGCCGATGACGAAGTCGAGATCGAGGTCAAAGCGACGGGCCTGAACTTCATCGAAGTCCTCTTCTCTCTCGAGATGCTGCCCGATCTCGTCGAGGGAAGATTCCCCTACGGTCTGGAATGCGCCGGAATTGTGAGCAGATGCGGCGCCCAGGTGGGTCGATTCCAGGTTGGCGATGAAGTGGTGGCCTTCACCAATGGCTGCTACAAGGCTTTTGCCGTCGCTGCGAGTCGGACCGTCGCTCCCAAACCCGCGACATTGAGCATGGCACAGGCAGCGACGATCCCTGCTGCCTACATGACGGCATGGCACGCGCTGACCGGTCCAGGGCGACTGGTGGCAGGAGAACGCATCCTCATCCACTCGGCAGCCGGTGGCGTGGGGCTGGCGGCCGTGCATGTCGCAAGATGGCTGGGTGCCGAAGTGCTGGCCACGGCCGGCACTGAAGAGAAGCGAGCCTACCTACAGTCGATTGGTGTCGACCATGTCACCGATTCCCGCAGATCGGGATTCGGCCAACAGGTGATGGTTGCGACCGACGGGCAAGGCGTGGATGTCGTGCTCAATTCGCTCGGCCAGGAGTTCACCGGTGAGTCCATGTCGACCCTGGCCCGCTATGGCCGTTTCGTCGAATTGGGAAAACGCGGGATGTTCGAAAATGCCGACCTCGACCTGGCGCCCTTCCAACGGCAACTCACCTTTACCGCAGTGGATGTCGGTCCTGACCTGCCGAACTTCGAGGAGATCTGGCGACAGCTCATCGAGCACATCGATGCGGAAAGGCTTCCTCCCCTGCCCTGTCGCACCTTCCCGTCGACCGAGCCGGGCGAGGGATTCGCATATATGGCGCGAGGCCAACACATCGGCAAGATCGTGTTCACCTTCGGTCCCCCTGAAGATTTGATCAAATCGACATCCTCTCCGGATACGGAGGGTCGTTCCTTCGCGTCCATCGTCGGCCATCCCACCGATGATGCGACAGACCAGATACCCAGCGAAGCATACGCTCGCAGCGCGCCGACTTCGCTCTCACCCGGCGACGATGTGCTGACGGATGCCGAGGAGGCTTCCTCGACCGAAGAGGCAGTTGCCCAGATCTGGGCCGAATTGCTCGGAGCTCCATCCCTTCGCCGGGAGGATGATTTCTTCGACCTGAATGGCGATTCGCTGCTGGCGGCACAGGTAATCTCGCAGGTCCACGGTGAGCTGGGTGTGAAGCTTCCCTTCAGCGCCATCTTCGATGCCCCCACTCTCCAGCAACTGGCCCAGGAAATCGATCAGGTACTCGGGACGTTGTCCGACGCGGCGGACGACGACCGGGAAGAAGGCATCATCTGATATGACGATTCCTGAGCTCCTGGAAGATCTGGAAGGGCGTGGCATCCGCTTGTGGAAGGAGGACGGTGAACTCCGATTCTCCGCGCCGAAAGGCGCCATGACGCAACAGTTGAAGGACACCTTGCGCCTGCAGCGCGATCAGATCCTCAGAACCCTCCGGGAAGGTTCCCCAGCGAGTCCTTCCCGGATCCCGCGGACCACCGAAGCCGGGCACTACGCCTTGTCGAATGCTCAGCAACGCCTCTGGATCCTGTCTCAGATCGAGGGCGCGACAACAGCGTACAACATCCCCCTGCACCTGCGCCTCGAAGGCGAATTGGATGCCCCGTGCCTGGAGGCTGCCTTCGAGCGGGTCATCGAACGGCATGAGTCACTACGTACGACCTTTGCAGTCGTGGAGGGAGAGCCGCGACAGATCGTCCACGACGGGCTCGTATTTCAACTGGCCACGGTGGATCTGTCTGATCGCGACCGGCCAGAGGAAGCGGCACGCGAGTTGGCAACGTCTGAGTCCACACACGCCTTTGACCTGGAAACAGGGCCACTGCTCCGGGCGCGCCTGGTCAGGATGAGTCAGCACGATCACGTGCTGCTTTGCACGCTCCACCACACGATCTCGGATGGCGTCAGCATCGGCGTTCTGTTCCGTGAGATCGCTGCATTCTACAACGCGGGGCGGCGGGGTGCCCCCGCCCCTCTGCCCGATCTGCTCCTTCAGTATCGAGACTACGCCTCCTGGCAGCGCCAACATCTCGAATCGACCGAGGCCGCCGTACACCGAGATTACTGGTCTGCCCAGCTTGGCGGCAAGCTACCCGTCCTGGACTTGCCAACCGATGCCCCCCGGCCGCCGATCCAGACATACCATGGCAAGGAGATCGGTTTCTCTCTGGGAGTTGAACGAAGTGCAGCCCTCCGGCGTCTGGCACGAGAGCGACAGGCCAGCCTTTTCATGGTCCTGCTCGCCCACTTTACGGTACTCCTTCACCGTTACACGGGCGCGGCCGACTTGCTCATCGGTACCCCCGTGGCCGGGCGAAATCATCCAGATCTTGCAGATCAAATCGGGTTCTATCTGAACTCACTCCCCATCCGCATGTCGCCGGCAAGCGACCAGTCCTTCTTCGAGGTTCTCACCCAGGTGAGGCGGGCCTGCCTGGAAGCCTTCGAACACCAGACATACCCCTTTGACCGACTGATCGACGACCTGCGAGTACCGCGGGATCTAAGTAGATCGCCTGTCTTCGATGTTATGATGATCCTGCAGAACCAGGACGACGCGCCTCCCGACTTTGAGCAGATGCGCTGCAGCCTGCTGGCCGAGCACACAGGCACGAGCAAGGTGGACATCACTCTTTGCTGTAAAGACATGGGGGATGAGATCTGGGCAAACCTGGAATACAACACCGATCTGTTCTCCCATGACCGGATGCAGCGGATGGCGGGACATTTCAGCAGACTCATCGACAGCGTCTTAGCTGAACCAGAGCAGTGCGTCGGTCTCCTCGACTACCTGACCGAGTCGGAAAAGAGCCAGCTGGATGCCTGGAACAGAACACAGGCCCCGTATCCCAGTGAACGAACTGTCATCGACTTGATTGATGAGACGTGCCGGCGCCGCCCGACCCACGTGGCGATCGAGGCGCATGATCGCCACGTGTCCTATGAAGAGCTCGAGCAGGAGTCGAACCGACTTGCAGCCCATCTGGTGAAGGGTGGTATACGATCCGGTGACCGTGTCGGTCTGTGTATCGACCGGGGCGCGGACCTGGTCGTGTCCTTGATCGCCATCCTCAAGGCGGGGGCATCCTACGTGCCGCTGGATCCCCATCATCCCGCAGAGCGTCTTCGCGACATCGTGACAGACGCTGGTGTGAAACATCTGCTGACGACGTCTGACCTCGGATCGGCCGCCGCGGACCATGCCACCGACGAACTCGAGACGATCTTTCTTGACCGCGACCGGCACATCATCCGGCAGCAGCCTGCGTCTCGGCCGAGGATCCGCGTAGCTCCTGAGCAGGCGTGCTACACGATCTATACGTCGGGTTCGACGGGTCGCCCCAAGGGGGTCGTGATCTCTCATCAGGCCCTGGTCAATTTCCTCTGGTCGATGGCGTCCAGGCCGGGCCTGGCTGAACAGGACAGGTTGCTGGCCGTGACCACGGTCGCCTTCGATATCGCCGCTCTGGAGTTGCTCCTGCCATTGGTCACGGGGGCACAGTTGCTCATCGCCCATCCATCAGCGACAACGGACCCCGCTCAACTCCGACAGATTCTGATCACAGGTGACGTCAGTGTTATGCAGGCGACGCCAGCCACGTGGCGGATGTTGCTGGAAGCCGGTTGGGAGGGAACGCCAGGACTGAGAATCCTGTGTGGTGGTGAGGCACTTGGTGCCGAACTGGCAGATCGATTGGGAGATCTCGGTAGCGAATTGTGGAATCTGTATGGCCCCACGGAGACGACGATCTGGTCCACGATCTACCGCGTCCAAAGTGCGTCCAAGCCGCCGGAACCGACCGTTGGGGACGCCATCCCGATCGGACGTCCCATCGCCAACACACAGATCTACATCCTCGACGCCGACCTGCGTCGGGTCCCCATCGGCGTGTCCGGCGATCTCTACATTGGCGGACACGGACTGGCCCAGGGATATCACGGACAGCCCCGACTGACCCAAGAGAGGTTTATTGCGCACCCGTTCTCTCAGAACTCTTCGGCCCGGCTCTATCACACCGGCGACCGGGCACGGCACCGACCGGATGGAGATATCGAGTACCTGGGTCGTACGGATCTCCAGGTCAAGATCCGCGGTTACCGCATCGAGACCGGTGAGGTGGAAGCTCGTCTAGTTGCCCACGACCAGGTTCATGAGGCCCTCGTCATTGCCACGAAGAGCGGCCCGGACCTTGCCTTGGTAGCGTACCTGGTGGGAGAACCGATCACGGTGGCAGAATTACGGGAATGGCTTCGACGACAACTCCCCGACTATATGGTCCCCTCGGTCTTCATGCGCCTTGATGCTCTGCCTCTGTCGCCCAGTGGAAAGATTAATCGTGGCGCCCTCCCTCAACCCGATATCGACGCCGGTCTGCGTGGGAGCCACTACGCCGAACCCCGTGATGAGTTGGAGAAGACCATCACCGATGCCTGGCAGGACGTACTGGGTGTTGGGCGCGTCGGCATCCTCGATGACTTCTTCGATCTTGGCGGCCACAGCCTGACGGCGACCCGGATCATCTTCCGTCTGCAGCGCGATGATGGCCTCGCCTTGCAGCTGATGGACTTGTTTCGTTGCCCCACGGTCGAGGGGTTGGCCGCCGTTGCCCGGCCTCGGGGCACAGACGCATCTGACCCCGCAGGCGGGGGCACCAGCGGTTCTGAGGACAGCGGGATTGACCATATGACCGCCGAGGAACTGGCGATGCTGGACGAATGACCACGATCTGATGAGCATCGAAGAGCTAAAGAAGCGGGCCAAAGCAGGCGATCCTTCAGCACTCCAGGCGCTGCGGGATCAGGGCTTTTTCGAGAAGAAAGAGTCGAAACCGGAAGGCTTTGTTCTGTCGAATGCCCAGAGACGCTTGTGGGTGATCGACCAGATGTCGCCCGGCGGAAGTCCAGCCTACAACATGCCCGGATCGCTGCTTCTGGAGGGTGACCTCGACGTATCGGTCTTCGGCAGAGCACTGAAAGAAATCGTTCGCCGCCACGAATCGCTGAGAACGAGCTTCATCAGCATTGACGGGCAACCCCGTCAGGCAGTCCACGGGGTGGACAGTTTCGCCCTCGAACACATCGACCTGTCTGATCACCGGCAGCCTGTTGAGGACGCCCGAAATCTGGCACGCATGCACGCCGCCAGGCCCTTCGACCTTGAGAGCCCCCCCCTGTTCCGGGCCGCCCTCCTGAAGCTGCCGGGCTCTGAGCCGGCGGGGGACGAGCGACATGTCTTTCTCTTCAACCTGCACCATATCATCTGTGACGAATGGTCGATCGGCGTCCTCGTCAACGAGCTGACCACACTCTATCTGGCCTACCTCAAGGATCAGCCATCCCCTCTGCCTGATCTGCCTCTGCAATACAAGGATTACACAGCTCGGCAGTACCGTCTGTTGCGCAGTGAAGTTGTCGACGTTCATCGTCAGTACTGGCTGCGGCAGTTTGCCGGTGATCTCGAGCCACTCGACCTGCTCACCGATTTCCCGCGGTCTGCAGCGCAGACCTTCGAGGGTGAGTCGCTCTCCGAGCGCTTCGATACGGCCACATCATCGACGCTGCGGCAGATATCCCGCAGTCACGGAACCAGTCTCTACGTTACCCTGCTGTGCGTGGTCAAAGCTCTCCTCCACCGGTACACCGGCAGTCGAGACATTACAGTCGGCTGCCCGGCGGCGGGACGCGACAGCCACGATCTGGAGAATCAGATCGGTTTTTACATCAACACGCTTGCGCTGCGCGACACCATCCTGCCCACTGATACCTTTTCACAGCTGCTCGGTAAGGTGCGAGAAACCGTAAAGGGCGGGTTCGAACACCAGATGTATCCTTTCGAGGATCTCCTTGAGGATCTGCACCTGAATCGCGATCTGAGTCGCTCCCCCCTCTTCGAGACCATGGTGGTTCTGGGAGACGACAGCCAGGGACAGTTGAATCTCGAAGGGCTCAGGGCTAGCTCTTTCGACTCGGGCCAGGTGACGGCAAAGTTCGACTTTGTCTTCGAGTTCTTTGATGAACCCGACGGGATCGGCCTGCGCCTGATCTACAACCGCGACCTGTATGTGGGTGATCGGATCCGCGCCATGGTCAGCCACCTGACTCGCCTGGCGCGGGCCGTGTCCCAGGCGCCCGATGCCCAGATCAGGACTCTGGAACTGATTGATCGATCAGAGCGCCATACACTCGCCGAGACGTGGAATCAGACCGCGAGCAACTACCCGGCTGAAGCCACGATCCATCAGCTCTTCGAGGACCAGGTCGCTCGAACAGCAACTGCAACGGCAGCTACGACGCAGACCGCCAGCTGGACTTACCGTCGTCTGGACGAGGAGGCCAATGCCGTAGCCGCCACCTTGCAGAGCCACAACATCGAGCCGGGTGAACTGGTCGGTCTGTGCACCCATCGATCGCTGCACCTGCTGGCGGGCGTCATCGGCATCCTGAAGGCCGGTGGGGCCTACGTGCCCCTCGATCCGGACTATCCTCAGGATCGGCTTCGCTTTATGATCGCCGACACGCAGACCCGCGCCATTCTTGTGGCCGAAGATCTGCTACCGCACCTCCACGCGCTGCTTGATGCCTGTGAACTTG
>PBSR01000090.1 GCA_002726335.1 Gemmatimonadaceae bacterium | reverse complement strand
CCGTGGGTCCCACTGACCCACCTCGATCGCGCGCCTTGCGAGCCAGGCGTCTCGACGCCCGAATTCCACAAGGCTACTTCTGAGACAGGGCACTAGGACTGTGTGCGGCATCTGCGGCTTCGTCCGCCTTCGGGGTGCACCCTCAAGGGAGGGCGACGATTCCATCGTCGAGCGTATGCTCAGCTCCCTCCGGCATCGGGGGCCGGATGAGTCCGGTTGCATCGCCCGCCAGGGCGTGGCCCTGGCCAACGCCCGACTCAGCATCATCGACGTGGCCGGTGGCCATCAACCGGTGCACAATGAGGATGGCACCGTCCACGTCGTCTTCAATGGTGAGATCTACAATCAGGCAGCATTGCGTGAAGATCTGGCGACACGAGGGCATCGATTCGCCAGCCGTACCGACACCGAGATTCTCACTCATCTGTACGAGGAAGAGGGAGGCGAGCTGCTGCAGCGGCTCAACGGCATGTTCGCCATCGCCCTGTGGGATGAAGGAAACGGCCAGCTTCTACTGGCTCGTGACCGGCTCGGAATCAAACCGCTCTTCTTCACTGAGACCGATGGGATGTTTGCCTTCGCCTCCGAGATCAAGGCGCTGCTGAGGCTGCCCGGCATGGCGCCGGCAGTCGATCCAGCCGCCATCGATCAGTATCTGTCTCTGCGGTATTCGGGCGGTCAATCCACACTGTTCCGGGGGATCCAGCAACTCTTGCCAGGACAGGCGCTCGTCGTCGACATCCGGGCTGGTAACTGGACGACGCACAACTACTGGGAGCCGTGGAAAGGGGAGCCCCCGGCACCGGCGGCGACGATGGATGACGCCGCCCGCCGGGTCCGCGAGTTGCTCGACGACGCCGTACGCCTGCGGCTGATGAGCGATGTGCCCTTCGGAGCCTTTCTCAGCGGCGGACTCGACTCGAGCGGGATCGTGGCCTTGATGGCGCAGCACATGGAGGAACCGGTAGAGACGTTCGCCATCCGCTTCAGTGAGGAACCCCGCCTCGACGAAGGGGCGCACGCCCAGGCCGTCTCGCGTCATTGTGAGACGCGGCATCACGAGGTGGACTGCACGGCTGACCGCGTCGAGTTGTTGCCGCAGCTGCTGTCCCACTTCGACAGCCCTTTTGCCGACCCCATCATCGTGCCCACCCACCAGGTCGCCGCCGCTGCCCGCGAACACGTGAAGGTCATCCTCACGGGAGAGGGGGCCGACGAGCTGTTCGGTGGCTACACACGTTTCGTCAGCGACGCCCAGATTCGCCGGCTGGCCATGCTGCCGGGATTTGTCCGCTCGGCCCTGAGCGCGCTGACGAGCCGGGTGCCGTCGGCCGATTCACTGCACCGGGCGCTGCTGTTGGCCGATCAGCCCCCGGCGCAGCGGGCGCTCACGTGGATCGAGGCCTTCGATGAGCAGGAACGTCGGTCCATGTACGTGGACGCCGAGGCCGTCGATCGCGGAGCGGAGCGTCTGTACGCCGAGTGCGCCCTCGACACACCCGGGTCGCATCCTCTGGAGCAGCTCCTGTTCTGCGAATTGCGGCTGCGGCTACCCGACTGCATGCTCACGCGGACCGACAGGATGACGATGGCGGTGTCCCTCGAGGGGCGTACGCCTTTTCTCGATCATCGCCTCGTCGAAGAAGCGTTGTGGATGCCCCACGGTTTCAAGGTGAAGGGTGGCAGCGAGAAGGAAGTGCTGAAGAAAGCCCTGGCGCCGCTGCTACCCGCGACGACTCCCCGTCGCAAGAAGCAGGGGCTGGCGGTACCGTTCGCCCTGTGGACGCGTCACGGACTCGAGGCGTCGATACGCCGGGTTCTGTCACCGGAACGAGTTGAGCGACGCGGGTTGCTGCAACCGGCGTACGTGGCCTCGCTGCTCGACCGTTGGGGCCCTCACGCCGCCCGGCATTCGCAATTGGTCTGGAGCCTGCTGTGCCTGGAGTTGTGGTTCCGCATGTATGTCGACACGGGCAATGATCGCCTGGATCCGACGACACCCCTGTCCCAGGTGGCTTGACGTGGACCTGATAGGGCGTAGCGAGGGACGCCTGGCGCAACTGGTCGGCCACCTTGCTCCCAGCCTCGTCAACCGACCCATCGATGCCACCTTCCGTGAGGCCGGCGTCTCCTGGAATGGCCATACCTCCTGCCTGTTGCTGTCCTTCGACGTCGATTTTCCGGAAGACTGCGAGGCCCTGCCCGTCGTCGTCGAGCGTCTCGCCGCGCACGGAATAGGGGCCAGCTTTGCCTGCGTCGGCCGTTGGGTGGAAGAGTTCGTCGAGGAGCACCGCACCGTCGTCGACGGGGGACATGAGATCGTCAACCACTCGTATTCACACCCCGAGCTGATCAATGCCCCGGGTCGGTTTGTGTCGCGGCGCAGCGACCTGAACGAAGAGCGGTGGGAGGATCTGAGTCTCGATGAACGGCGAAGCGAGATCTCGCGCTGCCAGAAGGCACTGTTGGCTACGCTGGGAGTGACGGCACGCGGTTTCCGAGCCCCTCACTTCGGCAACGTCGATCCCATGCCCCTGTATCCGATACTGGCGGCGCAGGGGTTCATCTATTCCACCTCCATGCTGTCGCCTCGGGGCAGCCGTCTCGGTCTGCCCGTGGTCGAGTACGGTGTCGTCGAAATTCCGGTAACGACCTGTCCACGGCACCCGCACAGTTCCCTGGACACGTGGCACGCATTCTACGCCCGCGACGGCTGGCACCGGGAAGACTTCGCTGACGTGCTTGGCGCGCAACTGCGGCGTGCCGCAGCCTGTGGCGGGATCACGAACATCTATCTGGATCCGAAGGACACGGAACGCTTCGATTTCGACGGCTTCCTCGCTTCTGCACGGGGCCTCGGTGACGATTGCTGGATCGCCACGTACAGCGAGTTCGCCGACTGGTATCGACAGCGCGGAAACAGCGAACCATGAAGGTCTATGTGGTGGCCGACCTGGAAGGCGTCAGCGGTGTGGGTGGCTATGATGTGCACGATCTCCGCTCGCCTCTGGCCGCGTCGCGTCGCGATCGCTGGCTGGACCTGTGGACAGGGGAGATGAACGCCGCCATCGACGGTGCACTGGCAGCCGGGGCAGGGGAGATCCTCGTCGTCGACAACCACAGTTCGGGTGACTCCCTGCCAGCGGGAGGACTGCGACGCCCGGCGCAACTGCTTCACGGTGGGGCTCGGCCCACCTGGCTGCCAGGGCTCGACGCAAGCTGTGCCGCAGTGGTCATCGTTGGACAGCACGCCATGGCCGGAGACGCCCACGGCCACCTGCGGCACACCTATTCGCGCCGCCGGTTGGAGTGGGTGCGACTGAATGGACGCGAGATCGGCGAAGCGGGCCTCATCGCCGGGATTGCCGGAGAACACGGCGTGCCCGTGGTCTGTCTCACCGGAGACGACAGGGCCGTGGCCGAGCTGCTCGCCCTCGCACCCGGCGCAGAAGGGGTGGCCGTCAAGCGATCGCTGTCCCGCCGAGCCTGTGTGTCGATCGCTGTGGAGGAGAGTCGCGAGCGCATCCGGAAGGGCGTCGCCCTGGCACTGGGGCGTCGAGATGAGATCGAACCCGTCCACTTTCCGGCGCCCCTGTCGTTGCGCGTCCGCTATCACCGCAGAGATGCCTGGAGGGCACCGGCCCGCTGGCTGCGCAGTGGATGCCGTCTCAACTGGCGAGGTGGCAGAGACCTGCGGCTGCGGGGCGATCTCCTGCAGCCCATCTGGGATCGCTTCGTAGGTCTGCACGCATAGACATGCCCGGTCTCTACGGTTTCATCGACCTCGGTCCGCAGGAGCGACATGCCGAAACGGTTGTGACCGGCATGCTTGCAGCCTCACCGACGGCGGGTGAGCAGGTACGGGCCGCCTTCGATGTGGGCAGCACATCCGTACGGGCTCTTTCCTCGCCGCAGACAGGGGCGCCCCTCGAACACTGGGATGACTGTGTCGCTCTGCTGGATGGCTACGTGCTGAATCGGGACGTTCTCGTGGACCGTCTCGCCCGTCACGAAATCGAGGCCGGGCCGAGCTGGTCCGACGCACGTCTGCTGGCCGCCTTCTGTCAGCGGGAGGCGGAGCCGGCGCTGGCCGATGTCGATGGCGACTTCAACCTCTGCATCGTACAGCGTACTACGGGGGCAGCGACGGTGCTGACGTCGCGCCACGGGTCGCGACACCTGTACTGTGCGGTCACATCGGAGTTCGTCGCCTTTGCCCCCCACCTTGCCTGTCTCGCCACGGTGGTAGATGCCGCTGTCGACCGCCTGGCGCTGCAGGAGATGTTCAACTTCGGCTACATCGGCGGCGAACGCAGCATGCTGCAGGGCATCCGGCTGTTGCCGGGCGCCACGGTTGTGCAGATCGCTGAGGGCGGTTCGAAGACGGGTTGTTACTGGGCGCCGCAGTACACCAACGACATCGCGGGAGCCGCCACCTTCGACGACCTCGTGGACGAGGCAGGAGCGGGTTTTCAGTCGGCTGTCGACCTCTTCCTCGAGCGCTTCCCCCGTGTTGCCGTGCCGATCAGTGGCGGCCTCGATTCACGGGCGATCCTCGCCTTCGCTTCCAAGCGGCGGCAGGAGCTGCCGGCCTATCACTGCTCCTGGTATGCCGGGGAGGCACGGATCGCCCGGCAACTGACCGAGGCTGCCGGCGCAATCTGGCACGAATACGATCCCCTGACCTTCGACTATGCGCAGATCCTCGAAAGGGGGGCGCAGTTGACGGAAGGCAACATCCACTGTCACCAGTTCTGGTTTCAGCCCCTGGCGCAGAAGATGGGGGGGCGGACGGATGTTGTTCTCGATGGGTACCTGATGGACGTGTTTTTCGGTGACACCTTCCTCGTGCTGCCCACCGCACCGGCGGTTGACGATCGGGCGCGACGCGACATCATCAACGGGCTGTGGCGCCGGTGCCGACCCGACTTCGTGCGACGGGCCTTTCTGCCGGGATTCTATGAGGAATATGAACAGGCGAATCACGACAGTCTGACGGAGCAGATGGCGCGCGTGGAGGAAGAGGACCTGAGCAACTTCATCCACCGATTCTCCTTCGCCAACCGCAGCAACCGCTACTCGGTCGCCCTGCCGAATGCCCAGCGCCATGACGTTGAGTACGGCTATCCGGGACTGCATCGGCCACTCGTGGATCTCTATCTGCGCATCCCGCCCCGCTACAAGGTGGGCGCCGCATTCTCCCGCGCCGTTCTGACCCGCTTCGCTCCTGAAGCGGCGCGGATTCCGTGGGCCAAGACCGGGCGTCCACTGGATCGCGGCAAGTCCTGGACTGATCGTCTCGCCGAACGCCTGCCGTTGCGGCAGGCGGGGTCTCTGGCCCTGCTGCGGGCCAGCGGCGGTCGCTGGGATCTCAGCCACCGGGCTGACCTGAATCGGCATTTCCGTCGGCAGGCGGGATTCCGACGCGCCCATCTCGCCATCGCCGACGATGAACGCACCTACTCTCGGGGTATCATCGATCGACGGGGTCTGCAGCGGCTGACGGACATGATCGATCGGGGATGGCCCGTGTTCTTCCTGCTGCAGTCGCTGGTGACGGTGGAACTCTTCCATCGGCGGTTCATCGACTGATGGCGGCGGTGCGCATCGTCGCCGGTGGTGATGTCGCTCTGGGGGGCGTGCTGGCCGGTCTATCAAGCGAGGATCTGCAGGCCCGCGTCGAGGGGGTGGCGTCTCTGTTCCGGGACGGAGATCTCAGTGTAGTCAGTCTGGATTGCGCCATTGGCACGGAAGGGGAGCCACCGCACCGGGATGAGTATATCGTCGATGCGCCCGCGGCGAACCTGCACCTGCTCGAGCGCCTTGGCGTCGGCGTCGTGTCGCTGGCCAACAATCACAGCACCGACCGGGGACGTGATTCGCTGGCGCGAGGACGTCGTGATCTTGCCAAGTTGGGAATTCTGGCCGCGGGAGCCGGCGCGGACGAGGAGACGGCCCATGCACCCGTCGTCGTCGACTGCGGCGGGATCCGCACCGGCCTGCTCGCATTTGCCTCGACGGATCCCTGGGTCGGGGCCATCGCCGCCGACACCAACCGGGGAGGCGTGGCGCCGCTGGTGGCGGAGACGGTGCTGGCTGCCGTCACCGACCTGGCGGCACAGGTCGATGCCGTCGTCGTCTGCCTGCACTGGGGCAAGGAATACATCCCGATTCCGCCGCCGGATTCGGTCCGTCTTGGCCGAGCCCTGATCGATGCCGGGGCTCTGGTCGTGCTCGGTACTCATCCTCACGTGGCCCAGCCGGTGGAATCGTATCACGGTGGTGTCATCTGCTACAGTCTGGGAAACCTGCTGTTCCCGAGCTATCCCGAGCAGGGGCTCAGTTTTCGGGGCAGCGGGCAGCAGTCGCTGGTTGCCACGATCCGAGTCGAGTCGGAATCGGCCACCGTAGAATCGCTGACGGTGGTATCTTTCGACGAGGCGGGATACCTCTCGGTGATGGCGGAGCGGGAGTCGCAAGGATTGCTCACCGAACTCGAGAGGCACAGCTCCACCCTGGGTACCGAAGCCCATGCCGGACAGTGGCATGGCGCTGTCCGACGGCATGAGATGGCACGGCTCGGTCGGGTCCTGCGGGAGGAGGTGCTGGCCGCGGGATGGCGGGGCGGCACCACCAGGCTGTTGCGCCTCGGGCGCAAGAACCTGCTCTCCGTGGGGCGCAGTGTGCGAGAAATCCTGTTTGCGGGGAAGGCGGGTGAGTAAACAGATGAGTCACGATCACGTCGAGGGAGCAGCCCCGCTGGAACAGGCCGAGTCGGAGCGTCAGCGTCGCGTGAGGGAGATGTACTCCGGTCTGCGCTACCCGGCTCTGGATCCGGCGGACAACGCCCGGTACGAGCGTCATCGGCGGGCTGTCTACACCATGCTCGGCATCGACCCCGACACCTTCTTCCGCGGCAAGACGATCCTCGACGGGGGCTGTGGCACCGGGGAGGAGACGATGTTTCTCGCCTCCCTCGGCCCCGAGCGTATCATCGGCATCGACACCAGCGACGGCTCCCTGGAATACGCCCGGGAGCGGGCCGCCGAAGCCGGCCTGGACAACGTCGAGTTTCGCCACGCGTCGGTGCTCGACAGTTCGGTCTTCGCTGATGGTTCCTTCGACTACGTGTCGAGTCTGGGGTGTATCCATCACACGCCCCGAATGCGTGACGCCTTCGACAATCTGTGCCGTGTGCTGCGCCCCGGCGGCCATCTGTGCACGTTCATCTACAACTCGTACGGACATTTCCTCTACAACCTGGAATGTGATCTGCTCGACCGCTTCGTCGGCGACGATGTGGAGGAACGGGTTCGTGTGGCTCGCCGATGGTTCGACTGGAAGGGTGGCTCGACGTTCCAGCGGGAGGGGGTGACCTCGAGTGCCGACCATCGTCTGTATGACAAGTACGGGGTGCTCTTCCGGGACTCACTGACGGTAAGCCAGTTGCTGCGCTGGTACGACGACAACAGCATCAGACACCAGGCGTCTTTCCCCATGGCCATGCGGGATATGCTGACCGCCTACCAGGCCCACTCGGGCGCCGATGGCACCGGTCTCAAGCGGTGGACCGCCCGCGTCGCCGACGGTCTTGTCCCGGGCCCTCCGGCATCGCGCCAGTGGCGGTGGTGGCGCCGGGCGCGCATGCAAGGCCTGCTGCTCCTGCTCGGGCTCTACGACTACGGTAGCGCTTTCCGTGTTCTGGGACGGAAGGACTCCAGCGGATGATGTGGCGGGTGGCCGCCTGCTCCGGCGACGCCGAGGCACGACTTCGGTGGACGGTGGTCGGGGTGCTGCTGGCCGCTCTCTGCACGTACGGCGCCAGCATCGGTTCCGGCATCTTCCAGTACGACGATCTCCATTCGATCGTCGGCAATCTGCGACTCCGATCGCTGACTCACGTGCCCTCCTACTTCACCGATCCCGGCTCCTTCACCACCCTCACGTTCGGCGGGATGTTCCGGCCTCTCGTTCTGCTCAGCTATGCGCTGACCGACGCGCTGTTTGGTGAAAACGCGGCTGCCTATCACTTCGGCAATGTCGCCATACACGCAGCCAGCGGTGTTGCTGTCGCCGTCGTGCTGCTCCGTCTGGGGGTGGGGGGGGTGGTCTCCGGACTCGCCGCCCTGTTGTTCGTCTGCCATCCGCTGAATACCGAAGCCGCCGTCTACATCAGCAGTCGTGCCGAATCGATGTGCACGCTGTTCCTCCTGGTCAGCTTCTATCTGTGGCTGGGCGGCAGCAGCCAGCGTTCCGGCTGGAGGACGCACGCCGGCCTCGTCGCCGCTCCCGTCGCTTTTGCCATGGCCCTGATGTGCAAGTCGGTGGCGGTTGTGTATCCGCTGCTCCTGCTCAGCTGCGACATCATCCGTCAGCGAAGGCACACCGAAGAGGAAGGCGGTTGGCGACGGGGGCTCTGGCGCCATGGACCCTGTTGGGTCGTGGCCGGCGTATACCTGTTCGTCGTATCCGGTGCCCTCGGGAAAGCACTCATCGCAGAGCCGGTTCGCGGCCCGGCGGTTCAGCTCTGGACCCAGTCCAAGGCCCTCGTCTACTACGCCCGCCTCATCATGCTGCCGCGAGGGTTGAGTGTGGAGCATGCCTTCGCTGAGTCGAGCACGATCTGGGATGCCACCGTCCTGCTGGCGCTGGGAGTGTTGATCAGCGGGGTTGTGGTGACCGTCAGGAGTGTGGGAACCAGCTCCAGCACCGGCTTCTGGCTGGCGTGGATGCCGCTGGTACTGATGCCCACCCTCATCGTACCGCTGAACGTTCTGGTCAACGAGCATCGGCTCTATCCCGTGATGGTGGCGGCGACGTTTCTGGTTCTGCAGGTGATGAAGAGACCCCCCTGGGGGCTGTCGGCCACGGTGGTCCTCGTGCTCCTGCTCGGAGTTCTGGCTCATCAACGGGCGCAGGTGTGGGCTTCGCCGATGACCCTCTGGTCGGATGCCAGCGCCAAGGCTCCCAGAATGCCACGGCCGTACCTGTTCGTCGGGGACGCACACTTTCAGGCCGCAAGACACGAACAGGCACTGACCTCCTACGCGCAGGCGGAGAAGGTGAATCCGCAGCGGCTCAGTCCGGGGGATCAGCTGGCCCTGCACAACAACCGCGGCGCCGTACTGCTGGCTCTGGGCCGCAACACCGAAGCTGAATCGAGCTACGAGGCAGCGTTGCGTCTTGTACCCGATTACCCGCCGGCTGTGGAAGCTCTTGAGGGACTGCGGGCGATCCGGGGACAGGCGACTCGCCATCCCGAGGCGGAGGCCATGAGGCGCAGTGGCCTGATGCATATGGTGGCCGGTGACCTGGTCGCGGCCGAGCAGGCGCTGCGGGCATCACTGCTGCTGCAGAATGACAGCAGGACGCGCCTTGCTCTCGCCCTCGTCTACGAAAGGCAGCAACAGCCACACAAGGCGGCGGCGATCTATCGAGAGCTACTGCGTTCGGAAGCATCACCTGCCACTCTTGAGAAGGCCGGGCGGGGCATGCAGAACCTTCGCTCCGGCGGAGTCGCAGAATGAGGGCTGCGGCTGCGGGGTGGCGGGGTCTGCTGCTGTTGACCCTGCTGGGATTGGCCGTGTTCGGCAATGCGCTGAGGGCGCCCTTTCAGTATGACGATCTGCACTCCATCGAGTTCAACCCCTACATCCGTACGCTGTCGGGAGTCGGCGACCACTTCGTCGACCCGGGAACCTTCTCGAGCCGGACGCGAGGGTTCATGTATCGTCCCGTTCTGATGACGTCGTACAGCCTCGACTACGCACTGTGGGGAACCCAGCCCACCGGCTTCCGGGTCACGAACCTGATACTACACGTGATCGCTTCGGCTCTGTTCGCCGTACTCGCAGGTCGTTGGATTGGAGCCAGGGCCGGCGTCGGCGCCGCCATTCTCTTTCTCGTGCACCCGTTGCACGGCGAGGCGGTGGACTATGTCAGCAGCCGTTCCGACCTGCTCGTGGCCGTGTTCGCTCTGGCCTGCCTCGTCGTCCTGCGGGCCCTGTCGGCCTGGCCGCTTCTCGTGCTCTACGTCGGAGCCCTGCTGTCCAAGTCTGTCGCCGTGACCGTACCCGTCATCGCCGCGGCTCTCGCCTGGGCCAGACACGGTTGGCGGGGACTGCATCCTGATCGTTGGCGCTATCTGCTGCTCGTGCTGTCGACCGTCACCTACCTGTCGATCCTTTGGGGGACACGCTTTCTGGTCTCCTCGTACGGCAAGTTGCCGCGGCAGCCACTGGCCGAGTTCTGGACCCAGAGCAAGGCCCTCGTCTACTACAGCTGGCTGGGCAGCAGTCCGGTGCAGCTGAGCGTCGATCACCCTTTCGCCGTGGCCGTGGGGCCAGGTAGTCCCGTGGTTGCCGCTTCGTTACTTCTCCTCCTGTCGATCGCCATACTGAGCCTGCGGCATCGGGCGTGCCTGCCGGCACGAGGAATGTTCTTCTTCGGCATCGCCATGATACCGTACCTGGTCGTGCCGCTGAACATCGTCGTCGCCGAGCGCCGCGTGTACCTGGCCAGCTGCGGCCTGTTCCTCATCGGCATCTGGGCCTGGACAGAGGCTGAACGCCGGTGGGGGAGCGCTCTGCGCCCCGTGGGTGTGGGCCTGTGCATCGTGCTGGCACTGCTGACCATCGAGCGCAACGCGGTCTGGGCCAGCGATGTCAGCCTGTGGCGGGACGCGGTGAAGAAGAACCCTGTCTCGGCCCGGCCGCGAATGAACCTGGGATTGGCGCACAAGAGGCAGGGGGATCTGGTCGAAGCCCGGAGACAGCTTGACGAAGGGCTGCGTCTGGATCCCGGTTTTGCCGAGGGTTGGGTCGTTCTGGGCCAGCTTCGTCTCAGCGCCGGAGATGTGACCGGGGCGACGCTCGCTTACCGCAAGGCGGCACGCCTCGACCCGACGATGGCCGGAGTCCACCACAACCTCGGCAACGTCGCCATGCAGTTGGGACAGATCGACTCCGCCGTCGTCCACTTCGGTCGCGTCCTCGAACTCGATCCCAACTTCGTCGAGGCCCGCAATAACCTTGGCCAGGCTCTCGAACAGCAGGGCAGGTGGCCGGACGCCCTGTCCGCCTATCGCCGGGCGGTGAGTGATTCGGTGTACTGGGTCAACACAGACGACCCGGTGGGTGGCGCCTGGTTCAATCGTGCCAGGGCCGCTGACCATCTCGGGCTCTATGCCGAAGCCCTCCAGGCGTACGGTCAGGCTCGCCGCCGGCTCGGGGCCGATGAAAGGTATCAGGAGTACGCGCGACAGGCCGGTGAGCGGTTGGAGCAGCTCCTGAGGCAACACCCGGAGTCAGCGCCATGAAGGTCTGCTTTATCAGTGCTCAGTATCCGCCCCTGTCGAGGACCTACCGACGGTACCAGTTCGCCAGACTGCTGGCGGCAGGGGGGTGCGATCTGGAGGTGGTCACCCACGGCAACATCTCGAAGGCGCTGGGCACCTTCGTCGACGAT
>PBSR01000089.1 GCA_002726335.1 Gemmatimonadaceae bacterium | reverse complement strand
TCCCTGCACGTCGCCGTACTCCGGCGAGAAGTCACCCGTCGTCTGCAGATCCTTTGTCAGCCGACTCAGGTCCGCCCGACGCACACCGATGATCCAGCGACTCCTGCCAGTGCGGGCGCTGACGGTCGCCGCCTTGCGGGTCGCCCCGGCGAGAGCGAAGACCTCGAGCGAATCCGGCCGTCGGTAGCCCACGTCGAGGGCGCTGCTCAGACGATCGCCGAAGCTCGCCGGCAGCACGCCCACGTGGAACGACACATCCTCGACGAGGTCGCCATTGACGGGAGATAGAGTCTCGGCCAGCCCTGCCCGCAGCAGCTGTGGCGCGTCGATCTCGACCCCCTCGATGCGCACCAGATTCTCGTCCCAGCTGCCACCCCGTACGCTGTACGCTGTGGCCGACTGGTCTCCCCCCGAAGCCACTCCCGGCAGGACGCGCAGGATACGCACGGGATCCGGCACCGGCGACGGGTACCGCGTCACCTCCGTCGGCGCCAGTGAGGTCACCCCGGGTTGAGTCGGCTCGGCCACGGCCTGGGCCAGCCGTTCCGGCATGCGGTAGAGTAGGGGACGAAGCGCGATGAAGACCGTCGTGTCCCGATCCCCCAGGCGCACGGCGTGGTCGGTCGTGGCGAAGGATCCGTGCCGCAGACGCAGGGCCCACTGTCCCGGCTCGAGATGCAGCCGCGTCGTGCCACCGTCGTCGGTGCGGACCGTGACCTGTGGCGCCCCGTCGGCCTCTGCCGCTTTGGCGCGCACGCTGACCCCCGGAACGGGATCGCCCGACAGCGAGTCGGTCACCGTCACGACCAGACGTGACGACGCCGCCGCCACCGTCAGTGGCGCAGCCACGATCGACAGGAACAGCCACTGGAAGCGGCGGATAACCTTCTCCTGAGCAGATGGGGGGTAAATCTCAAGAAACGCGCGGCCCCTGATCCGGTTCCCGCCAGCATGCCACGACTTCTCAGACGTACGGACGGACGCCCCATATGTCCAGCGACGGCATCGTGTGCTATGCTACTGGCTTCTCATACCCGGCGGAGAACCGATGCAGACCGATGCTGTTCTCGACAAGCTGTGTGACGTGGGTGACGACGAGGTCGCCTTCTCGCTCCTCGACCTGATCGAGCGTGACACCCTCGACCTGGAGCTGGCCGCCTGGCTGGTGACCTGCGTCGCCGGGGGTGCCTCGTGGATCACCGGCTCCGGTCCGGGCGGCATCGGCAAAACGACGATCATGCGCTCGCTGCTCAGCTTCCTGCCGCAGGACAGGCTCTGTGTCGTGGCCCTACCGGGTCAGGTCACCGCCATACAGCCGCCGCCGAAGTGCGTCGTCTCCCACGAGCTCAGCGACCATCCTCCGGAGACCTACCTGTGGGACCAGGACCTGCGCGACTACTTCACCCTCGCCGACGCTGGTCACACCCTGGTGGGCAATGTTCACGCCGAGGATGTCGCTGACATCCACAAGGAGGTCGTTGATGACTGCAGGGTCCCGGACTCGCAGTTCCGCGCCGTCCACATCTTCGGGTTTGTCAGGATGGACGGTCAGGACCCGGAGGCCCGACGTATCAAGGACAAGACGAGCCGCCGCTACTTCGAGAAGATCTTCTGGTCCGATGGCCGGTCCGACCACGTGCTTGTCTTCACCTCCGCCGAGGGTCTGAGCAGCGGGCCGCATCGCAATCCGACGGCGGAGTCCGGCCACCGCGCCTTTCTCGAGACCGCCCTGAAAGGCTCGGCGCGCAGCGTGCAGGAGACCCGGGCGGCTTTCCTCACCTGGCGCTGACAGATGACGACTTCGCGACGCATCCTCCTGCTCTTCGCCCACCCGGCGTACCAGCGGTCGCGGGCCAACCGCCCCCTAGTGGAGGCGGTCCGGGATCTGTCGGGGGTGACCTTCCGCGATCTCTACGAGGAGTACCCCCGACTTCAACGTCGATGTGCCCCGTGAACAGGAGGCTCTGCTCGCCCACGACGTCATCGTCTTTCAGCACCCGTTCTATTGGTAAAGCGCCCCGGCCCTGCTGAAGGAGTGGCAGGACCTGGTTCTCGAACATGGCTTCGCCTATGGCAGCGACGGCGAAAGGCTGAGTGGCAAGTTTCTGCTGTCGGTGACGACTACGGGAGCCGACGCCAGGGCCTATGGACTGGATGTGGTCAACTACTACACCATGCACGAACTGCTCACTCCCTACCGTCAACTGGCCCGGTTCTGCGGCATGCGCTGGGTACCACCCTTCGTCGTCCATGGAACGGTCCAGGGCAGCCACGACATCTACCAAGCCGCCGCCGGGACTACCGTACCGCTCTCGAAGGACTGCGGGACGGCACCATCGATCTGGACCGCCTGGCACCGGACTCCCTGCTCAACGAGGCCTTGCCCACAGAAGAAGCCGACCCGCCCCATGCACGGTGACAGCTTCCTCTTCCAGGCCTTCGTCTACCTGACGGCCGCCGTCGTCTCCGTCCCCATCGCCCAGCGGCTGGGACTGGGCTCCGTCCTCGGCTACCTGGCGGCCGGCGCCGTTATCGGGCCGTGGGCTCTCGACCTTGTGGGAGAAGTGGGTGACGTCATGCACTTCGCCGAGTTCGGTGTGGTCATGATGCTGTTCCTCGTGGGATTGGAGCTGCAGCCCTCCCTGTTGTGGAAACTGCGGGGCCCCATCCTCGGACTGGGCGGACTGCAGGTGGGTGTAACAGCGGTTGTCATCGGCGGGCTCGGCATGGCCGCCGGACTGCCGTGGAATCAGTCACTGGCGACAGGACTCATCCTGACGCTGTCGTCGACGGCCATCGTGCTGCAGACGCTGAACGAGAAGGGTCTGATGCCGACCCAGGGCGGGCAGAGCTGCTTTGCCGTGCTGCTCTTCCAGGACATCGCCGTGATCCCCATGCTCGCCGTGTTGCCCCTGCTGGCCATGGGCGGCGGCGGCAGCGCACAGGATGCTCACGGCGCCACCGGCATGGCTGCACTGCCGGGCTGGCAGCAGGGCCTGATCACCGTCGGTCTCATCGCCGCCATCGTGTTGGGCGGCCGCCTGCTCACACGCCCCGTGTTCCGCTTCATCGCCTCCACGGGATTGCGCGAAGTGTTCACGGCCTTCGCCCTCTTCCTCGTCATCGGCATCGCCCTGGCCATGCAGGCCGTGGGACTGTCCCCGGCGCTGGGTACTTTCCTTGCGGGTGTCGTAGTCGCCGAGAGCGAGTACCGCCACGAACTCGAGACCGACATCGAACCCTTCAAGGGCCTGCTGCTGGGGCTCTTCTTCATCAGTGTCGGCGCCAGCATCGACTTCGGGCTGGTGCAGTCACAGGTTGGGGTTCTGGCCGGTCTCGTCGGCGCCCTCGTACTCGTCAAGTTCACCGTGCTCTGTCTCCTCTCGCGGGTGTTCAAGCTCGACGGAGCTCAAGGCATGCTGTTCTGTTTTGCCCTGGCCCAGGGCGGCGAGTTCGCCTTCGTCCTGTTCGCCATGACCCGGGCCCGGCACGTGCTGCCACCGGAACTCGTCGATCTGCTCACCGCCGTCGTGGCCCTGTCCATGGCTGTCACCCCCCTGCTGATGATCGTCAACGACAAGCTCGTGCAGCCCCTCTTCGCCCGCAGCGACGACGAACGGGCGGCCGACGAGATCGACGACGGCGAGACGCCCGTCATCATCGCCGGCTTCGGCCGGTTCGGCAACGTCGTCGGTCGCCTGCTGCGTGCCAACGATGTGGCCACCACGGTTCTCGATCTGGATCCGGATCAGATCTCTGTGCTGCGTCGATTCGGCCTGAAAGTGTTCTACGGAGATGCGGCGCGCCTGGACCTGCTGCACGCCGCCGGTGCCGACAAGGCAAAGCTGCTCGTGCTCGCCATCGACGACCCCGAGCGCGCCACCGAGCTGGCCAGGCACATTCGTCACGAGTATCCCGACCTGACGATTCTGGCTCGCGCCCACAGCGTCGAGCACATGTACGACCTGATGCAGGCGGGAGTCGAGCACATCTACCGGGAGACCTTCGACAGTGCCCTCACCCTGGGCGTCGAAGCGCTGAAGCAGCTGGGATTCCGCTCCTACCAGGCCCTGCGAGCGGCGAGAATCTTCCGCGATCACGAGGAGCGGGGCGTGCTCAAGAGACACGAGATGAGTGAGGACGCCTACATCTCGCACGTGCGCGATCACATCAGTGAGCTCGACCGACTCATCGCCGAGGATGACCGTGACTTCGGTGGTGACGGCGACCACGCCTGGGAACCGTCGCCACCGAGGCCCGCGTGACCGCCGATCCTCTCGTCGCCCTGAAGCAGCACTTCGGCTTCGACGACTTCCTTCCCGGACAGGCAGACGCCGTCCGCCATCTGCTGAGCGGACACTCGACGGCCACGGTGTTTCCCACCGGTGGCGGCAAGTCCCTGTGTTATCAACTGCCGTCACTGCTGCTACCAGGTCTGACGCTGGTGGTCTCGCCTTTGATCGCCCTGATGAAGGACCAGATCGACGCCCTGCAGCGACGTGGCATCGAGGCGGCGCGGCTCGACTCGAGTCTCAGCCTGGACGAGTACCGATCGGTGATGGACGGAGTACGCTCGGGGCGACTGCGGCTGCTCTACGTGGCCCCGGAACGTTTCAACAATGAGCGCTTCAGAACGGCCATCGAGGGCCTGCGTATCAGCCTCTTTGCCGTCGACGAAGCCCACTGCATCTCCGAGTGGGGCCACAACTTCCGTCCCGACTACCTGAAGCTGGCCGGCTTTGCCCGTCAGTATGAGGCCGAGCGGGTACTCGCCCTGACGGCAACGGCGACACCCCGCGTGCTCGACGACATCTGCGCCGGTTTCGACATCCGCCCTGAGCATGCCGTTCGCACCGGCTTCTACCGTGCGAATCTGGTCCTGCGTGCCAAACCTGTATCCGCCGCCGGGCGCGACGAAGCGCTGCTGACCACCCTTGCCGAGCAACCGCCGGGTCCGACCATCGTCTACGTCACGCTGCAACGTACGGCCGAGGACGTGGCCCGGCGCCTGCAGCAGGCTGGGCTGACGGCGCGCGCCTACCACGCCGGCATGAAGGATGAAGAGCGCGGCCAGGTTCAGGACTGGTTCATGGCGTCCGGCTCGGCCGTCGTCGTCGCCACCATCGCCTTCGGTATGGGTGTCGACAAGGCCGACATCCGCTGCGTCTGTCACTACAACCTGCCCAAGAGCCTGGAGAATTACGCTCAGGAGATCGGTCGTGCCGGTCGCGACGGCGGCGACGCTCTGTGTCACACCCTTGTCTGTACCGATGACCTCACCGTGCTGGAGAACTTCGTCTACGGTGACACACCCGACCCCGGGTCCGTGCGCGACCTCGTGGACGATGTCCTGGCCCGGGACAGCGACTTCGACGTCAGCCTCTACGAGCTGTCAGCGCAGCACGACATTCGGCCCCTCGTGCTGCGCACCCTGCTCACCAGGTTGGAGCTGGATGGCTACCTCGAGGGTGGCACGCCGTTTTATTCGGCCTACAAGTTCAAGCCGCTGGTGGAGACCGAACAGATCCTGGCGCGCTTCGACGGCGAGCGCCGTCAGTTCCTCGGTGACGTATTCGGCGCCGCCAGCCAGGGGCGTGTGTGGTTCCAGCTCGATCCGGCGCAAACAGCCGTCAGTCTGCGCGTTGACCGCGAGCGGGTGATCCGTGCCTTCGACTGGCTCTCAGATCAGCAGCTGCTCGAGGTGCAGGCCGGCGGTGTGCGCAATCGCTACCGTCGTCTACGACTACCCGAAGACGCGCAGGCACTGGCCGACGACCTGCACGCCTACAACCTTCAGAGGGAAGCCGCCGAGATCGGTCGTCTGCAACAGGTCCTGGATCTGTTCAGCCTCGAGGACTGTCGCGCCGCCGCCCTGGCCGCTCACTTCGGCGAACGCCTGAAAACTCCGTGTGGCCGCTGCAGTGGCTGCACAGGTGATACGGCGCAGGTCCCGACCCGCAGCGTCGCCGAGATCCCGCACGACTTGTGGGACCGTGTGCAGCCGGCTCTCTTCGCCGCCGGCGACACCCTCGGCACGCCGCGCGCGTTGGCCCGTTTCCTCTGTGGTCTCAGCTCACCTCGAATCGGCCGCGCCCGTCTCGGCAAGGATCCACTCCTCGGCACTCTTGCCGAGACGCCGTTTCCGAACGTGCTGAGTTGGGCGGAGAATAACTTGTCCGCCTGAGTCTCCGCGCCCTGCTTGACCACCCCCGGACACCTCGGGTACGTATCGAGGAATGGAGGAGCCGAATGGATACGTATGAGAAGAATACCGCCATGCGCATGCTGCCCTACGGGGTTCACATCCTCACCGCCCAGGCTGAGGAGGACCAGGCGATCGGTGCCGTGGTCAGCTGGGTGACGCAGGCTTCGTTCTCTCCGCCCGTTGTCATTACGGCACTGAGGGTTGGCTCCAGGATCCATCGTGTGGTCCAGGATTCACGTGCTTTTGCCGTCAACATCATCGACCGGCAGCACAGCAGCGTTGCCCGGACCTTCTTCGACACCGTGTGGGAGAAGGGCGGAACACTGGCGGGTCAGCGTTTCCGCAACGGCCCGACAGGCACTCCGGTTCTCGAGTGCGCTGCCGGCTACATCGAGTGCCGGCTGGACCTCTGCCTGGAAAAGGGAGACCACTCGATTTTCATCGGCGAAGTCGCCGATGCGGGCCTGTCCGGCCGCATCGACGGACGTCCTGATCGAGTCGGACTGGTCCTGAGCGACTTCGGCGACGACGTCTTCTACGGCGGTTGACGCGTCGGATCTGTCTCAGTTGAACTTGCGTGCCCGCTTCACGAGAGCCGGCGTCGCCGTGCTGTCGCCATCCCGGGGTGCCCCGGGATGGATACAGCGCGCCGGGCAGGCTTCGGCCGCCTTGACGAGCTCCGCGAACGTGCCGGCCGTCGGGTCGGCGAGCAGAGCCTGCTTGTTGCTGTCGTACTGGAACATGCGTGGATTCACGTTGATGCAGTCGTGGCACGTGGTGCACATGGGTGAGTCGATGAACCCTTCTTCGACGAGCTTCTCTTCCTCGACGTCGGCGTGACCTGTCGGCGGGGTTGGCTCGACCACCTTGCCGCCCTCGGCCAGAATCTGCGGCCAGTTCTCGCCGTCGGGGGTGAGGAGAGCTCGGGCCAGACGTTCCACGATCTCGCCAGTCACATCGGCGCGCCCGCGGCCTAACTCCACGCTGTGGGATTGCGCCGGTACATCTGGCTGGGTCTGTGCCTCGGCGGCAACCAGATCCCGTGCTTCGGTCGCCGCGCGCCGGGCGGACTCGCTGCGGTGACCGCCGAGTTCCTGCAGTGTCAGCCACTGCTGCAGCCGATCGGCACAGGCGTGCGCCATCGCGCGAGTCATCACGGCGCGGGCCAGGCGGCCCTCGTTGGTCACGACCCACAGGTATGGGATACGACGCATACGATCCGGCGGTGCCAGATCGAGGTATTCGACGATTGGCAGCTGCTCGGGTCCCCAGGCCTCGGCGGGGATCACCCGGAAGGCGTGTCGACAGCGTGGCGCCAGGGCGGCCGCGTGGGCAAAGGTGATCACCTCCTGACGCTCGACGGTCTTGCCGGTGGCGTCTTCAGCCTGCAGGACCAGGCGCGGCCACGGTTCGTCGATGTCAGGGTTGGGGGACAGGTCGAAGCGCTGAGCCCAGGTGGAGCCGGCGTCGGGATCGTAGAGATAGCAGGGGGTTTCCCTGGCCTGGTGCGCGGCGGTCAGTTGCACCCATGGCTCAACTGCACCATCCCACTCGGGAACAGCAATGACGGCCACGGAGGTCCTCGGGCTCGCCGCGAGCCGTGTGAGTCCGTCGTAGAGATGACCAGGCTGCACCAACGACGTCTGCAGTACGAGAGCGTCGCGATGGGCCATGGCGAGGGTGCCGAGGTCGGGATGAGACGTGGCCAGAGTGGCAGGATCCCCCGCAGAATCCATAGCTGCCGATGAATCGAGGATGATCAGATGTAGTGGCCGGCCCGAGCGCAGCAGTGTAGACAGTGCCGACAGAGCATGGGAGAGCACCCGGTCAGCTGTTTCGAGAACAAAGATGGATGGCACCAGCGCCAGTTCTTCCTGGCTCAGCGCCTGCCAGTCCAGGCGCGCCAGCATGGCGTCATGTTCGGGCAGGTAGGCATCCTCCACCTCGAGGCGGGCGGTGCGCAGGGCCCGGAAGAGATCGATCATCTGTCGTGCTGCCGCCTCGAAGTAGCCGGCGGCCGCATCCATTCCCCCATTGTGCGCGACGGCCGCAACACCTTCTGGAAGCTCCTCGGCGTCGATTATGTGCGGATGCAGAAGCACGACGGCGGGTTGTCTTTCTTCGTGGGCCTGCAGGAATCGCCGCAGGTGGTTCAGCGACGCATCGATGCGGTGACGACGAGTCTCACTCAGCGATTCAGAGCCACGACGAACCGTCAGTTGTCCTGCCAAAGAGTGGACGTCTAGCTGGGCGCCGCCCCCGAAGGCCGCGGAGAGTTCCTCTGGATCCCGGCGTGCGTTGTCGAATTCGGCATCGATCTGCAGTCGCTCTTCGAGGCGCCGTACGAGGTGCTTGATCTCCTCGTGAGAAGCGCTGGTTCGTTCGTCTCGGGCCCTGGCGGCGGCAAGTGCCAGCAGTTCGACGAGTGTCTCCCGGCCTAACCCGAGGACGACGGCGTCGCCGGACTGGACCTCGCGGAGACTATCAAGTTCGATGGTCAAGGTGGTGGCTGCTGCCGGGCCAAGGTCCAGGCCGGCGGCGAAGTCGGTGCGTGATTCGTCCAGAGCCTCGACCAGTCGTCGCCGGGAGCCAGTGCCAGACCTGGCGGCCATCGCCTCCGCCAGTCCCGTCAGATGCGGCCCCAGCAACTGTGACTCGTGGTTCTCAACGGCGGCGCCAGCGGCCTCGACGAAGGGCGAAAGACGTCCGTCCCGCACGACGACGGGATAGGTCGCCGGCTGGCTCTGTGCGGCGAGCAGGGGTTCCAGCAGCCACGGACGCAGCGGCAGTCCACGGATGGGGTCGGCGCCGGTGACGCCGCCGGTACCGGCGACGTGAAATCGGCGCAGGGCTTCAACCCACTCGGAGTCGGGCTCGCCGCCTGCTTCATCCACCACACGCGGGCCAGAACTGGCGACCTGACCCGGTGCTACCTCAGACAATGCGGTCACCGACGCGGCCCCGGCGGTCAGCGTCGCGCTGACCTCGCGGGTCGCGTCGACACCGGGTAGAGATTCCGTGATGCGATCGGCACAGGCCAGCACGCCACCGGCGTGGTAGGTCAGCTGTGTTTCGTCATCAACGGGCCCGGAGTCGCGTGCCGGCTGCCAGAGGAGGAGGGCGCCAGCCTGCTTCAGTGCCGTATGCACGTCCCCGACCAGCGCCGGAGGAGGCCCGCCCGCCGGAGACTCGCTGAGAATCAACACGACAGCGCCGTCCCGCAGATGGGCGACAATCTGCTGGTCGAGGAGCGAGTGGTGGGCGGCGACCAGAACATCGAGCCCCGCTTTGGTGTCGCCCATGCCGCCGGTGGTGATCGCGCTGATTCCTTCCAGGTGCAGCCGCGCCAGATGCATGTCGCCATCCACCTCTGCGCGTCGCGCCGCAGCCTCCAGCAACAGTGACTCGGACCAGTCGCCGGCAGGCACGGCCCCGATGCTCACGCCAGTCGTCGGTGATTCGACGACTGGGGTCGGTGATGATGCCCCCTCCAAACCGAAGGTCTGGCGCAGGGCATCGGCCAGGACCTGCGTCGTTCGTGGCAAGCTCACCAGCCCGTGTACGGGTCGCTCGCCCCGGCCTGCGATGGCAGCACGAATCAGATTTGTCAGGTGTACTTGACCGGGAACGGCGCCGTGGGGATCGAGCACGGTGACGGCAACGGCATCACCGATGGCATTCTGCAGCTCGTCGGTAGGGGTCGGATTCAGCAGTGCCAGACCGATGACGGCGCAGTCGACGCCCTCCTCGACCAGCCGTCTCGCCGCGGCACATCCCCGGGCCCAGGCGGCACCGGCGGCGACGATGACGTACCGCGCCGGCTCCGGGCCGGCGCGTTCGACGGGAAGACAGGGCCGTCCTGTCCACTCGCCAATGGCGGCGAAACTCTCGCGTGCCGCGACGAGAACATCCGTCTCCGCCGCGGCGACGCCCTCCGGTAGCCCGTCTGTGCCCGAGGGCAGGCGAAGCAGAGACAACTCTTCGGCGGTCTCCGGGTCGACAGCGCACTGCCCCGGACGACCGATACGGGATGCCAGATGGTGGGCGACCAGACAGTGATCGACGGCCTGCTGAGCGTCACGGGCGAGGATCTCGAAAGCGAAGGGACTGCGATCCCCGACCTCGGCGCGGCAGCAGTGTGAGATCCAGGCGCCAGTGCCGCGTCCGCTGATGACGAGCGGATGGGTTGCAGTCGCGCCGAGCAGCACCGCCGCCCGGCCGCCAGCGAGGGCGACCCCCTGTGCTGCGGCGGCACTGTCGACGGCACCGGTACCACACATGATCCGCTCCGTGCGATTGACGGCGTCGGTGCCAGCGCAGGCAACGAGGTCGCCTCTGCCGGGTACTGCAGTCTCCCCCGCGTCCTGATCTGCGATCACGTTACCCTCCCCGGTCTCGGTTACAGGGCAAATCTGTCCAGTTCAGCCTCGAGACCGGCAAGTTTCTCGTCGGTGCTCGTGCCCAACCCGATGGCGGTGATCTCATCGTAACGGCGGCAAGCCGTGTTGTGATAAAGCAACCCCATGGGAATCCCCTCCTCGCCGGTTGCCAGATGTCGACCGTCGCCGAGGTCGGTGGGATCGTGGGTGCGTGTCGTCGGGAACATGCGACGCACGCCATCTTCGACCGGGATCCCGTCCTCGTGCTCGAGCAGCACGACACGGCTGGCATCCTCCTGCAACTCATTCCAGCGGTCTCCCATGAAGTGCGGACAACGCTGCAAGATGCTGACGAAAGACAACCCCCTGTGCTCGTGGGCCGCCTTGATCGTGGCGTAGAGATGTGGCGGATTCCAGTCGAGGGTCTGGGCAACGAACGAAGCGTTGCCGATGCCGAGGGTCACTTCGAGTGGATTGATCGGCGCGATGGGCGCACCCTCCGGATGTGTGTTGGACGGATTGCCCAATGGCGTCGTTGGCGACGACTGCATCTTGGTCAGACCGTAGATGTTGTTGTCGAACAGCAGCACCGTGAGGTCCATGTTGTAGCGAATGGCGTGAATCCAGTGTGCCGTGCCGATGGCGCAGCAGTCACCGTCGCCTGTGACGACGAAGACATGCAGGTCCGGCCGACGACTGAGAATGCCGGAAGCGATCGGCAGCGGCCGGCCGTGGAGACCGTGAAAGCCATAGGTCTTCATGTAGTGCGGGAAGCGGCTGGAGCAGCCGATCCCGGAGACGATGACGACCTTCTCCGGCGGCAGCTGCAGATCACGCGCCAGGCGTTGCAGCGCGCCGAGGACGGCGTAATCACCACAGCCCGGGCACCAGCGTGGCGTCAGACTCTCGTAGTCCTCCAGCACCATGCAGCGCGGATCCTGCTCAACTTCCCAGTCCTGTTTCAGACCGTACATGGCACGTTCTCCAGGTCGATGGCGGGCGCCCAACCGGGCTCGCGTAAGCGTTCGCAGATCGCTGCCTCAATGACCTGCGGTGGCAGCGGTACACCGGGGACACAGGACCAGCAGTCGACGTCGACGAGGGTTTGCGCCCGCAGCAGCCAGGCCAGCTGTGCATAGGTTCGGCCCTCCCCCTCATCAGGTGGATCACTGTAGCAGATCTCGATGGTCAGGACCTTCCCGAACCCCTGAAAGATCTCCTTGAGCCCGGGCTCCATGGGGGACAGGAAGCGCAAAGTCAGGCAGGAGACCTTTCTGCCCCGGGCCCGCAGACGATCGACTGCTTCTTCGATGGCGCCCCGTGTGGAACCCCAGCCGACGACGAGTACATCCCCCGTCGAGTCGCCGTGTATGACGGGGGGCTTCAGAGACCCGGCCAACGCCGCCAGCTTGCGACGGCGCATCTTGAGCCCATGCTGGTTGGCCTTCGACTCGTATGCCACGTGGCTGTCCTCGTCGTGCGCCAGACCGGTGACGACGTATTCTCCCCCCCGCTGACCGGGGATGGGCCGTTGTGAGAGTCCGGTCTCCGGATCCCAGGCGTAGGGTGGAACGTCCTGCTGCCAGGGCGACGGATCGACTGGCGGCGCCAGCCACTCCTCATGCACCGATGGCCGAGGGAACGGCTGCTGCGCCGTCGCCAGGCTGGCATCGCTGAGCAGAATGACGGGTGTGCGAAAGCTCTCGGCCAGCTTGCGCGCCGTGATCACGAAGTGGAAACACTCCTCGATCGTCGTCGGCGCCAGGGCGATGACTGGCGTATCTCCGGGTTGACCGAACAGTGCCGCCAGCAGGTCGCCCTGTTCGACCCGCGTCGGCAGCCCCGTGGACGGTCCGCCGCGCTGCACGTCGATGATGACCAGAGGGATCTCTGCCATCGTCGCCAGGCCGATGAACTCGGTCTTCAATGCCAGTCCGGGACCGGAGGTGACCGTCACAGCCGTCCTGCCGGCGTAGGAGGCGCCGATGGCGAAGCCGATGGCGGATATCTCGTCCTCGGCCTGATGAACGATGCCGCCGACCTGATCAAAGCGCGCCGCAAGGTAGTGCGATACCGAGGTCGCCGGCGTGATGGGATACATCGAACAGACCTCGATGCCGGCAGCCATGATGCCGAGGGCCAGTGCCTCGTTGCCGTTCATCACCACTCGCCGCTCAGAGCTCGGCATGATTGCCACGCGGAACCGCCACGCAGCGTTCTGCGTCGCCCAATCGAAGCCAGCACGCAGCAGTTTCTTGTTGGCGTCGACAATGGCGTTCCCCTTCCGCCCGAGCTTGCGTTCGATCAGCATCTCGACGATGTCCAGGTCTCGCTCGTAAAGCGCGCACAACAACCCCAGGATCCAGATGTTCTTGCCACGCTTCGGATCCTCCACAACCTTGAGACACTCGTCGTTCATCGGCACCTCAACGACTTCGTACCCGCGCTGGCGGAAGTCGGCAATCGCCTCAGCGTAGGCCTTGCGGATCTGCTCGTATGGGGATTCGGCCCACATCGACTCGAGAAAGAGGATGGTGCCCGGTTTGAGAGCACCCACGTCGATGCGGCTGTAGGGAACCTGCTCATTGAAAGCGATGACGACGTCAGCCGCCTCGCCCATGTTGCTTACCGCCTCGGTGGCGATGCGGATCCGGTTGCCGCTGGCGCCGGCGCGCGAACGGTAGGGAGGCTCGATCTCCGCGGGAATGATCTCCACCGTCCACACACCATTGCCCATTCTGGCGCTGACGGTACCGAATAACTGTCCTGCTGTCTGGGCCCCCTCACCGGCGTCGGAGATGATCTCAACAATGTGTTCGCGGACCTCACTGACGATTCTGTCATCACCCAATTCGTCCTGCTCCCATCGCTGATGCGTGTTCGCGGCGTCCGTGGGGAGTACACTGGTGACCGAAGCAAACCGGATGCCGGGTTGGGCGCAAACCGGTGCCGGATTCAACGGCGGCAAGGGCCCTCGTCCGGGGGGCCCGAACAGCTGCTCCGGGCATGTTCTGTCCCACAGTGCCAGGTTGTGCCTGTCACACCTGAGACGTCCTTGTCACATCTGGCTGGCGAGCTTGATCTGAGGACGGCAAATCCTCTTCATACAGGCATGGACGCAATTGGCCGCACACCGAGAGAAGGAGGAACCATGAAGAGCTATCTGGAAGGATGTGGCGTACCCACCGCCACGGTAGGCAGTGCCGAAGTCCCGCGCCTGGTCATGGGGATCCACCCCTATGACGGCTGCTCCTACCAGAGTGCCGACCGCGACCAGGAGAACTTCGGCCGCTTCAGCCGTGTCGAGCGCGTCACTGAAGTCCTGCGCTGCGCCGTCGAGGAGTCGGGCCTCACCGTCGTCCAGGTCGACCACATGCTGCCAAAGCTCGACCGGTTGCATCTGCAGGCCGTGTGGGAGACCCAGCAGCAGACGCAGACCGAGTTGGGAATGGTGGCCTATATCCTCATCCCCATCATGCTGGACGGGGAGTTGGTCTCCTACTCCGAGCGCGCCCACTCGACATTCTATGACCACGACGACAAGCTGGGGGGTGAGGCCTTCCGTCAGCACATGCACAGCGATGCCATCATCCGCTACAACCTGGGCGACGACCTGTCCCGACTCGTCACGCCGGAAACCGTCCCCCCGTACACCGAGGAAGAGGCCGGCCGTTTTGAGATCGACTACGGCGTGCTCGAACAGTACCTCGGGTTCTTCGCCGGTTGTGATATCCTCGTGGCCGACCCCGGTGCCGAGATCGACTTGCTGGCCATGACCGGACGCTTCGACCTGATCCGCGAATACATCGGTTTCCTGCGTGGCCGTTTTGAAACGGTCATCACCAGTGTCCACCATGCCGGCGTCACCATCCCCCTGCTCGAATCCGAGAACATCCCCGTCGACGGCTACCTCACCACCGTCAATCAACCGGGCACCTTCATGTTCCCCACGCGGGAGCTGGCCCTCGACGCCATCCGCAACGCCAGCAAACCGATCATCGCCATCAAACCGATGGCGGGTGGACGCTACCTGGGGGAAAAGGCCTTTGAATTTGTCTTTGACGAGGTAGGTGTGGCCGCGTCGATGTTCGGTATGGGTACACTGGAGCAGGTTCGGCAGACCACGACGGCCGCCCGTTCCGTGTTGGGGGCAAACTGAAGGCCCCTACTCCGTCAGCTCACCGACGGTCCAGAGAGCCCCGCGCTGCAGCAGCCTCTCCATCG
>PBSR01000088.1 GCA_002726335.1 Gemmatimonadaceae bacterium | reverse complement strand
GAGGGCCAGATCGACGCCCGCCACGGCGCGTGCCGCCAGGCCTTCCATGCCGAAGGACAGGCAGGAATGCCACATGCGGTCGTTGCAGGCGTCGATGGCACCGACCTCCTGGCCGACGACGGCGGGACCCAGGGTCTGTTCGATGAGAATGGCGGCGGTGTTGCCCGTGTCGGTGCTGCCGAGCCCGTACGTGCCGTCGCTGGCGGTGGCCTTCACCCAGATCATGCCGCCCGGCTCGCGCCGGTTGACGGGTTCATCGAAACGATCGAAGGGAGTGGCCTGGCGGAACGTGCGGTGCCAGCTCTCCCTGGTAGGTTTCGTGCCCTCGTGCTCAGCAGGGGGCGGTTCGAGGCGGAACAGTTCGATGCGTTCGATGGTGGCCATGTGGCTCCGTTCGCTGCAGGAGGAGGAAGATGAGCTGGTGGCCGGTCAGTACTAGCTGAGGCCGGCGAGTCCGCACCATTCGTCGTATGTGTCGATCAGCCTGACCTGCGGTATATCGCCCTGGAGATTCGACCACTCCACATCCATGATAGTCTTCCCGTTCCGGACCTGGTGCCGATAGCCGGTACCATCCATCATGGCGATGTCGGGCGCCAGCTGGAAGGTGTAATCCCCTGCTGACTCGGCTATCGATACGAAGGTGCTCCATGCCCGAGCGCCCTCTGGCAATTGTTCCAGATCCAGCGTGGCCTTCTTTTTCTTGACCTTGCTGAGTTCAACAACCCGATCTGCGAGTTCAGGGTTGTCCTTCGGCGCGAGGCTCTGCGCCATCGAGGCATACCACGTCGAGAGCTCACGTTCGGCGATTTCTATCTCCACCGAACTCCCGACGCAGACAAAGGTGAGAACGACCTCGCCAGCGAAGCTTGGCAATACGATGAGTCTGGTTGCTCCTGACACGCCCGGGGCAGTGACGATCTGGCTCAGATCGGCAAGCTCGTAGCTGTCGTGCATCAGCGTGCCTTCGGTGATCGCACCCTCCAAGGCAAGCATCTCCTTGAACATCTGGTCCTGTTTCTCCTTCTCTTTCTCTGCTCTTGCCCTTTCTCTTTCCAACCTGGCCACCAGACGCGGGCCGCGAGGATGCTCAACCGGGCAGTACTTGTGGAAGATGTTCAGATCTTCCATGGGCCACCATTCGTCGTTGGTCAGGACACGGCACTGGATCAGCGCCTTAGGAGGGACTCGGCCCGCTGCAATCTGCGCCTTGAGTTCCTCAAGCTCGATTTCAACGGGTTCTGTATCTGTCGTCAGTTGCAGTCTCATCTGGAACCTTTGGCGAAGGTAGCACGGCCGAGGGGGCAATTCCAGCCAGCCACGTTGCGGCAGGACCAAGTCTCCGTCTATCGTATGCACCCATGCCGCGTCCGCCCAACATCCTGCTCATCGTCGCTGACGACATGGGGTACGGCGACTTCGGTCGTTTCGGTGACGGTGGCCCCCGTACGCCCACCCTCGACGGACTGAGTCACGCGGGTGTATGCCTGACCCAGCACTACTCCGGCTCACCGGTATGCGCCCCGGCCCGTGCGGCCCTGCTCACGGGCCGTTACGCCCACCGCACCGGCGCCATCACACCTCAGGAGGTAATGGGCCTGGACCGCATCCACCCGGGTGAAGTGACGCTGGGTGACAGCTTCCGCCACGCTGGGTACGCCACCGGCCTCATCGGCAAGTGGCACAACGGGGCATTGGACGACCGGTTTCATCCCAACCGTCGCGGCTTCGACGAGTTCGTCGGCTTTCGCGGTGGCTGGATGGACTACTGGAACTGGTGGATCGAGCGAAACGGCTCAAGGGAGTGGGGGGATGGGACCCGCTATCTCACCGATGTGTTTACCGAGGAGGCAGTGGGTTTTCTACGCCGGCATCGCTCCGAGCCGTTCCTGCTGAATCTGTGCTACAACGCCCCGCACTCGCCCTTGCAGGCTCCCGACGCCATCGTGCAACCGTACCTGGATCGCGGCATCGCCCCGGGGGCGGCGATCACGTACGCGATGAACGAAGTGATGGATACCGGGGTCGCACGCCTGCTCGAAGAGCTGGACACACTCGGGCTGGCGCAGGACACGATCGTCATGTTCACCAGCGACAACGGTCCGGCCATGCGTCTGCGTGCCGATCAGGTGCCGGAGGGTATGGGTGTGGACACGAGTCGGGGCAACGCTGGCTTCCGTGGCGCCAAGGGGTCGGTCTACGAAGGCGGTATCCGCGTGCCCATGGTGATGCGCTGGCCGGCAGGTCTCGAGGGCGGGCGCACGGTGGACGAGCTCGTGCATTTCACGGACTGGCTGCCGACACTGTTGGGGATCGCCGAGGCTGAGCGACCGGAAGGTCTGCCGTTGGATGGCGGTGATGTGCTGTCGTTGCTGCGGGGTGAAACGCCAGCAGAGGCACCGCGGCAATACTGGCAGTGGAACGCCTATTCACCCATCAGCACCTGCAATGCCGCCATGCGTGATGGTCCGTGGAAGCTGGTGCGACCGCAGATCGCCATGCGTCCGGCGACGGAGGCGGCGCAGGCGGCGATGGACCGCTACGTCGAGCAGGACATCGCCTACAAGAACGATCCGGACAACACGACGCAGATGATGGAACCCGAGCCGGAGAGAATCATCGCGGAGCCGCCACCGGCAGAGCTGTACCACATCGGAGAGGATCCGGCGGAGACGCAGGATCGGGCCGGGAGCCATCCGGACCGGGTGTCGCGCATGCAGGCGGAACTGGAGACATGGTTCGACGAAGTCGAGGCGGATCGGCGTCAGGTGGCGGAGGAGAACATCGCCGACTGATTTCAGCCTTCAGTCTGGTTCGGATCCGGCAGGTTGTCCAGATGGGCCAGGTCACCGAAGAAGCGGACCATCCAGCGCTCGTCATCGTCCAGGTAGAACGAGCTGATGCTGGTATTGCCCATGTCGAACCGCCGTCGGGCGGCGACATCGAGGCCGAGTACGTGTTTGACGAAGCTTCCCAGCGCACCGCCGTGGGTGACGGCGACGACGAGCTCCCCCTGGTGAGGGGCGACGATACGGTCGACGGCGGCGACGACGCGGTCGTGCAGCTGGCGCTGGCTCTCGCCACCGGGCACGACATAGTCGGGATCGCCGGAATAGTGGCGTGCCCACTCTTCGGGATACTGCGCCGGGATGTCGGCCTTGGGGAGGCCCTGAAAAATGCCGAAGTGCCGTTCGGCGAGGCCGGCATCCTCTGCCACTCTGTGATGCGCGGGGTCGGCGATGAGCTGGGCTGTCTGCCGGGCTCGTCCCAGATCCGAGCAGTAGAGTGTGGCGCAGGTGTCCATGGCGTGGAGGCGCGGCGCCAGAGCCCTGGCCTGATCGATCCCCTCCTGTGTGAGGGGGCTGTCCATCCGCCCCTGGTAGATGCCACCAAGGTTGAATTCGGTCTGGCCGTGGCGCACTAGGAGGAGGCGGGTCGTCGGCATACCCTCAAGTAGACGCGACGTTGCCACACTGTCAACGCGGCGTACCTTATCTGTCGGTTTCGAGTCATCCAGACCCAATACGACAGGACAGAAATACCATGGCAAAGGCATCTGCCCGGCACATCCTGGTCAAATCCGAGGATGAGTGTCAACAGATCAAGGACAAGATCGAGGGGGGCGCCGATTTCGCCGACATGGCGAAGGAGCATTCGACGTGCCCCTCTGGGCGCGAGGGCGGTGCCCTCGGCGAGTTCGGCCCGGGAATGATGGTTCCCGAATTCGACAAGGTCGTCTTCAACGAAGCCGTCGATGTCGTGCACGGCCCGGTACAGACGCAGTTCGGCTACCACCTGCTGGAGATCACGAGCCGCACGGACTGATCTTCCGGCAATCCCGCTTACAACAGATCAGGTCGGCCCCGGTGGACTTCCATGGCAGATCCCCTGTCAGCCTCGAAGGCGATCTTGAGAGCTTCGTAGGCGCGCCAGGGGTCGACGGAGCTGCCGCAGGTGAAGATGTCGATGGCGGCGTAGTGGTGTTCGGGCCAGGTGTGGATGGAGAGATGGCTCTCCTGAATCGACACCGTGCCCGTGACGCCACTCGGTGAGAAGCCGTGGAAATGAGAATCGATGACGGTGGCGCCGGCCTGCTCGGCCGCATTCAGCAGGCACTGGCGGACAAACTCCAGATCGTCGAGCCGGCCCCGGGCGCAGCCGTAAAGATCGACCAGCAGATGTCGGCCGAGGGCGGCGCTCGTCGGGATGTCGACGGGCGTCGGGCGAGGCTCAGGACCGCTCATACGTCAGGGCGCTGGTGAGCGATGACGGCGAGCCGGTCGCCGCTGGCAAAGGCATAGTCACCCCCGGGATTCACCCGCAGGTCGCCACCGTCGGGCTCGACGGCTACAAGCAGGACGTCGAGCCTCTGTTTGGCGATGGGCAACATCTCCTCGAAGCTTCTTCCCACCCAGTCAGGCGGCAGATCGATCAGGTAGATCTCGCACTGCTCTTCGGTGCGCACCAGGCTCGAGATGGCCCGCGAGCTGCCCGGGTCGAGGACGGCTCGGCTCAGCAACCCGCTGGAGAGAGCACCCACCACGACCGCCTCGTCGGCCCGGCTGATGTCGGCGTGTTGTGTGGAGCTGGCATCGAACAGCTGAATGCAGACGTGGAGATCCGCCCTGTACTCCTTGACGGTCAGGGCTTCGATCAATGTCTTGGCGTCGCGCCCGGCCACATCCTCGATGTCCTGGTTTCCCAGGATGACCGCCCCGGAGCAGTCCGCGGCGCTGGCTCGTTCCAGGGTCTGGGCGTCGACTCTGCCGCAGACGAAGTCGACACGGCCGGCCTCGCCTTCGGCCGGCATGGGGTGGGAGGGCAGGTCGGCGAGGACGACGACTTCCACCTCGAGGCGATCGGCGAGGATGTTGCGGACCAGATCCTCACCCGTCTCGTTCCAGCCACAGACCAGGACGTGTCCACTCGTGTTCACGGGCTTGATCCCCCTGTCTTTCTTGCTCCGGTGCTCGATGATGAAGGTGGCCAGCTCCGCCGTGAAGCCGCCGAGGACGCCGATGCCCAGGACCATGAGAACCGCCCCCACCACGCGGCCCGCCGCTGACTCCGGGTAGAAGTCCCCGTAGCCGACGGTCGTCGTCGTCACGACCGCCCACCAGAGTCCGTCTCCGATGGGGTGATCCTCGAGAAGAGAGAACAGGACCCCACCGACGACGATAAGGGACGCCGACAGCACGGAGATCCATACCAGCGAATGCTGATGGACGAGTCGGCGCCAGGCGCGCATCAGGGGCAGCCATAGCGGCATGGCGGAGGTTCTCTAGTCTCGGGGCGTTGTCAGCTGTGCTACAGCACCCAGACGACGAGCATGCTGCCGCCCACGTAGCCGAAGGCTTCGAGCAGTCCCGCGCCGATGCGGGGCTCTTCCTGGGTCTGCTGGGCGGCCAGGCTGACGCCCGGGGCCAACAGGACGTCGGTCAGACGCTTGATGATGAGGAGGATGATCAGACCGAAGGCGGCATCGACGGCAAAGGTGGTCAGGCTGTCCTGCCAGCCGGCGAAGTCGCCGGCCACGGCCAGGCTGATGATGTTGCCCATACCCACCAGCACACCCGCGAAGGCCAGCCCCACGGCGGCGTTGTCGCCTTCGAGCTGCTCGTGGATGCTGTGCGGTGTGGCCATTTCGTAGAGCCGGCCGAGAATCAGCAGTACGGCCTGGGCCAGAGCCCAGAACACGACACCCACCCACCAGGCACCGGTGCCCTGCTGGATGGAGAGCAGAATGAGGCCGTTGGCGATGTGGACTCCAGCTTCGACGAAAGCCGTACCCAGGTTCTGGTCCTCCACGACCTCCCGGGTGTTGTCGAAGCGGGGCAGCAGGACCTTTTCGCACAACCAGCTGGCCACCAGCATCATGGCGATGGTCATGACACCGAAAAGGGCGATGGCCGTCAGGTCTGCCTGCCAGCCGGCGGAGGGCCCGGCCAGAACGCCGCCCAGGGCGATGGTGACACCGAAGAGATAGCCGGCCACCGACACGGCCAGAGCGACGTTGCCCTTGTCGAAGAGCTCCGCCTTGAGATCCACGCGCCGGTACAGGCCGGTGTAGGCCCACTTGGCGATCACCAGCAGAGCGAAGGCCTCGAGCAAGTACACGGCGGCCCTGCCCATGGGGATCAATAGGTTGTCTAGCACTTGTCTACCTTCCTCTCTCCGTCCTGCTGATCATTTGCCGAAGCGGCTGGATCCCCGCCCCCAACCGCCGGATTTGCTGCGATTGCTGGCGAAGCCCCGTCCGCCTCCCGCGGAACGCTGACGGTAGCGCTGGTAAAAGCCGGGGCGGGTCTTCTGCGTCTGCGTTCCAGCGGTGCCGAAGGTCTGTCGCCCCTTGGTGACAGGACCGAAGTGGGGACTGCCTCGCTGGCGGTCACGTCGGTAGCCGTCGAAATCACTGCGGCCGACGCGGTGACCGCCGAGCATGGCGCTCATGAAGGCGTACTGGCCGTAGAACTGCCAGAAGCCGCCGCCACCCCAGGATCCGTAGTCACTCTTGCCCACGTACTGGTATCCCGCCGGGTAGGCCTGGCCGGGCGTCGAGCGCTTGCCGTCCAGGGTCTTGCTGGCCACCACCATCCCCAGATAGTGCTGGTACCGCGCCATGACCTCTTCAGAAACCTTCACCCAGTCCGTCTTGCGGGTCTCGTACACCAGCGTGTCCTGGCCAGACGACGTCCGCTGGCCGGCGGCCGTCATGACCTGCAGACGGAGGAAGTAGTCGGGGAAGAAGCCATCTTCCACCTTCAGGTCCTCGATGATGACGGAGTACTCCGGATACCGTTCCAGATCACGAGCCACCTGTTGCACCGGATCGGGCGAGCGCCCGCACCCGGCGGTGACGATGAGGGCTCCCAAAATGAGGAGGATGGCTATCCGTTTGTCTCTCACCGGTCGCCTCCCGGCAGAATATCGGTGAAGGAATACTCCTCGACGTACTCCCCTTCGTAGGCCGAGAACCGTTGCTCGCTCCACTGCACGAGAAAAAGCAGGCGCCCGTCCTGCGTCTCGAAGCTCCAATTGACGAACTCCCGTCCCTCGCCCTCGGAGGTCGAGCCGTCGGCGTCGATGTCGCGTTGCACACCAGCATTGGATTCCACGGCCTCGTATTGCCTGGACTCGAAGTGGATCGCCTCCGGCGGGTCGCTGTCAGCGCGGAGGGCGGTGGTGACGTCCTCCTGAATGTCGCCGAGGCCGATACTGCGCGTCAGCGTCCAGCCGACTTTTCCGTCTTCCTCTTCACGTTCGAGAAAGCGCACGTCATCACCGGCGGTCAGCTGCCACTCCTGGGTAGGGAAGCCGTCGTAGTCGTAGACACACCGGGCGGTGACCTCCCAGGTCTTCAGATCGTAGTCGACGAGATCGCTCAGGCGCATCGAGTCCAGCCGCAGGTCGGCGAGACCGTCGACATTCTCGTCGGAGTCCTCGCCTCCGAACCATTTCTTGCTCAGGCTGATCATCGGTTCTACCAGCGGCTCCAGTCCTGACGGTACTGCCGGGCGAGAACGGGTCGGTCGAGTCGGTTGATGATGACGTCGGCCGGCCGGCTCATGTCGGCGGGGAAAACCTGCATGTGACGGAACAACTCCGTCGTGACATAACGCAGATCGGGTACATCTATAGTTACGTCCGCCAGCTGACCTTCGCCACCGGTGGTGCCGGCGACGAACCCCCACTCCCCGAAGGAGGGCACGAGGGTGTGGTAGGGGATGACGTGGAACCCGGCTTCAGCCATCGTGGCGGCAATGCTCCAGAAAGCGGTCTTAGCATAATAGGGACTGGAGGCCTGCGTGACCACCACCCCTCCCGGCGACAGATGCCGGGCAGCCAGTCGGTAGGCCTCGACGGAATACAGCTTGCACAGGGCTTCGTCCCGCGGGTCCGGCAGGTCGAAGAGGATAACACCATACGCTTCGTGCCCGCGTTGGAGGAAGCCGAAGCCATCCTCAGCAAAGATATGAACCTGCGGCCGACTGAGGGCATTGTCGTTGAGGCGTGTCAATCGCAGGTCCCGCCGGGCCAGATCTGTGATGGCCGGGTCGAGGTCCACCAGGTCGACACGCTCCACATCACTGTGGCGCAGCACCTGACTCACGGTGAGACCATCGCCACCCCCGATAACGAGAACCCGTTGCCGACTGTGGGCCAGGGCCATGGCCGGGTGTACGAGGGATTCGTGGTAGCGGTACTCGTCCATCGAAGAGAACTGCAAGTGCCCGTTCAGATAGAGCCGTACGTCGTCCTGCCACTGGGTGAGAACGATCTGCTGATACTGCGAACGTTCGCTGTAGATGATCCGGTCGGAATAGAGATCGCTCTCCAGCCGTTCGCGCATGGGGTCGACGGCCACCAGAGCCAGGGCCAACCCGCAGGTGATGACGATTCCCAGTGCAAGGAGCATCCGCCGCCCGGCCATCAGCTGCGACCAGAACCCGGCCAGCAGCACGAGCCCCACCCCGACATTGAGCAGTCCGGCCACAAGGGCTGTGTTGAGGGACCCCAGCAGGGGCAGCAGGAGGTAGGGGAACAACAGAGCTGCCAGCAGCGAGCCCAGGTAGTCCAGGAAGAGCACGTTGGACAGCACCGTTCGCAACTCGCCGTGTCTCTGCAGCATGCGAGTCAACAACGGCAGCTCGAGGCCGACGAGGGCGCCCACGGCGACGATGAGCAGCACCATGACGTAGCGGAAGTGGTCAGTGTAGAGGTAGGCGACGTAGAGTGCAGGTACCGAGCACCCGCCCACGGCTGCCAGCCACAGTTCGAAGGCGATGAAACGTTCCAGCAAGCGCTCGTCGTCGACGGCCCGCGACAGCCAGGACCCCAGGCCCATGGAGGCGAGGAAGAGTCCGATGGTGATGGAAAACTGGGCGACACTGTCGCCGAGGAAATAGGCCGACGTGCTGCTGATGAGCAGCTCGTAGATGATGGCACAGGCGGCGGCCGAAAAGATGGCGGCCAGCAGCACAGCGGGTCCCCAGCGTCCGCCCGTCTCCGCCGTGTCGGTCGGCTCAGCCATGAACCGGCATCCCTTGGAGAGAGGTCGTGTAGGGGGTATCCAGCCTGTCGAGACAACGCTCTGCCGCGGCGATGCCGGCGAAGATCGACTCTTCGAAAAGTGGCAGGCCGCCCGCATCGCAGGTGGCGAACTCCACCACGCCGCAGGGCATCCGCCGCAGGCGGCTCTCAGGACCCCAGATTACCCCCGGGCGGGGGCGCACCATGCCGTGGCCCCAGCGACAGATGTCGATCCCTTCCACCAGATCCGGCAGCTGCGGATGGATGCGTGTCAGGTCGGTCAGCACCTTGCGAGCCCAGGGCTGCGGATCGTCGGCCAGCAGGTCTTTCCTGGCGGCCGCCGGATCGCCGATCAGGGGCAGGTAGTAGACGAGGACCTCACCGTCCTGATTGGAGGGTGGGGGCCTCTGATGCCGGGCAGAGACATACCCGACGGACGGGCTGTCCATCAACACATTGTCCCATGCCAGTCCGGCATCGGCAAGCGGGGCCGTCAGCCGTACCGCGGCCACGAGCCAGGGAATGTAGTCCAGTTGCTTGATGGCCTGTTGCTGGGCTGTGGGCAGGTCGGCGACCACGTGCGGCGCGGTGTGGAGCTTGCCGGCGTAAACGACACCGCGGGCTCGGACCCGACGCCGTTCGCCCGTGGGCGCGTGAATACACAGGGCTTCGGCCGAGGTGTCCTCCGAACGGAGGCCGAGGACGGCCGTAGCCAGCCACTGTTCGTCGCTGCTCTGCCCGCGGGCAAGGCCGTCGGCGAGAAACTGGTTGCCCTGAGGCCAGGTCAGTGTGTCAGAAGGGTAGTCGTGGCGCACGCGGCGGTCGTAGTAGCGACAGGCGAAATAGTGAATACCCGCCCAGGCGGAGACGTCGCTGGCGAGTCCGCCATAGTCGTCCTTGCAGGCCTGGTCGATGAGCCAACCCAGGCGAGGGCTGCGCCAACCCTTGTGCCCCATGTACTCGGCCATGGTCTGGCCATCCAGCTGGCGTACGTCGGCATCGGCCGAACTGTAGGCCAGGGGCATGGCAAAACCGCGACGTCCGTCCTGGCCGCGATGCAGGGTCCAGCGCAGCATGTCATCTTCGAAGGCCCGCAGATCATCGACCTCGTCCTGGCCGGCGTCGGCAAAGGGGTCGAGTCCCTCGACCCACTCACCGTTGGCCCACAGTCTCTCGGCAGGCGCGCGCAGCAGGTGATCGGGGTTGACGAGGGGGCGCCCCGCAGCGTCGTACCCGGTGATCACGTCGAGGTCAGACAGCACCTCGTGAACACAGTCGGCCTCGGCGGGCGGCACGTTGATGTAGTGGGCTCCCCACGGGAAATCGAGCCCTCCCGCCTGCCCGGCCGCGGTGTTGCCGCCCAGGCGGTCGGCGAGCTCGACGAGGAGCACGCGCTCCACGCCGGCTTTCTTGAGCTTCCAGCAGGCGGCCAGTCCCGACACGCCGCCACCGACGACGAGGACATCGACGTCGGTCTCGGCAACCGCATGGAACCGGGCGGGATCTACGGGGCGTCGCAGCATGTGGCCACGCTGCGGCGACACGGCATCGACGAAACGCGCCTCGATCTGGCCATCGTAACTCGAAGACCTACGCTCTGTGCAGGCGAGAGGCAGACACACGGAACCGGCAAGGAGCGTCTTGAGGAAGCTCCTGCGCGGTACGTGACTCATAGAAAAATCAGCTGATGCCCATCTTCGACTTGAGCTGGGCCAGTGAGTCCTCGGCTTTGCTCGGGCCACCGCTGAGCAGCGCCTTGTCGATCTCGTCGTCGATGGAGCTTCCGGAGTCGGCCATCTCGCCGTACGCCTGCGACAGGGCTTCCTCCTCTGAGACCTTGTCCTTCATGCGCTCCAGCAGGGCCACCGTACCCTTGGTGTCGACGTTGGACAGGCGCTGGTTGATCTTGCGCGTGGCGTTGGCGGTGCGCGCCCGGGCCTTGAGCATGACCAGGTCGTTCTCATAGGAAGCGACCTTGGATTTGAGATCGTTGACGTTGTTCTGAAGGTTGGCCACCATCTGATTCTGCGTCTGTGCCTGCTGTGTGGTCTGCAGCGCCCGGGCGGCGGCCTCCTCCTTGCGGCTGAGGGCCTCCATGGCGAGCCGTTCGGCTTCGCCGGCCTCGACGTCGCCGGACTGACCCTTCTGCAGCAGCAACATGGCCTTGCGCTCGTAGTCACCGGCCAGGCGTTTGGCGTCGTCGGCGTCCTTGGACATACGAATCGCCAGAGATTTGACCTCGGCAAGGCTCTTCAGGCTTTCCTGCAGGTCCTTGCGCAGATCGCGAACGGCCTGCTCGCTCATCTTGATGGGATCCTCGAGCTTGTCGACGAGGGAGTGGGCCTCGGCCTCTCCGGCCTTGAAGAGGCGATTGAAAATGCCAGCCATGACGTTTCCTATTCTCCCGCGACGAAGCCGAGGAGCTCGTCGCCGTTTTCGGCCAGGCCCAGACTGAGGGCGTTGATGGTCGTCTCCAGCTCGTTCAGGTCCAGATTGTCCAGAGCCAGGGTGTTTCGATAGAGCAGGGTGTCGCCCTCTTCGTTGAGGACGAAGGCACCGAAGACGAAGCTCCGGTTCATCTGCAGGAGGCGGCGATAGACTGTCGTGGGAACTTCGCCCTGAAACTTGAGGATGAGCTGCTCAAGGACCAGAAGGTCGTCCTCGCAATCGATGACGAGCTGGTGGATGCCGCGCTCCTCATCGTTGATGATGATGATCTCCTCGTCGGCGATCTCCTCGTCGATGGAGAAACCCAGGTCGACGATGTACTCTTTGACGCGTTCGAAATGGTCTGCCATAGTAGCCTCGAAAGATAGTCCGCTAACGGTTCCCGTCCTGTTCCAGCACCTTCGCCAGCTCCTGGTATGCCCGTGTCAGTTCAGCCGTCAACTCGCTGGCGACCTGCCGCTTCTCCGGGTCCTCACCGTGGAGGTCGGGGTGGTATCTCTTCATCATCTGTTTCCAGGCCGACCGCACGGCGGACAGATCTGAACCGTAGGGAATCTCGAGGTTGGCGTAGTACCCGGCCAGCACCCCGTCCCGACGATCGTCTGCGCGTTCTGCCTGGGCGCCCTCCGCCCCGGAGTCCTGTTCCGACGCACCATGCCACGATTCGTCGTCGACGGGCGATCGGGGTTCTCGGTCGCCCAAGTGGGCGCGCGTCAACTCAAAGAGTCGGCGGAGCAGGTCTCCTGACATTGGAAGGGTTGAATGTACTGGGACTCATGTCGCCGGTCCAGGTTCCACCTGAGAGTTGGTGAACGCCTCTGTGTAGCGTACCCCTTCTGCCGCCAGGCGGTGTCGAGCCCAACGTGCATCGACCAGATGAGCCTTGTCTGACGCGACGGGACTCACCATAATGGGCCGCGTAACTCTCCTAGCCGTTGCCGCTACCACCGTGAACTGAAGGACGTAATGCCATTGGTCCAGGCAGCACGCGCCTACTTCGCCAGGCGACCGCCTGTCGTTCGCCTGGTCGAAGTACTCGCTCCCCTGGGTGTCTTCGCCGCCTACATCCCCGAGGTCCGGCTGGTTTTCGGTACGGAGGCCCTCATCGGATGGGGGATAGGTGCGATCGGCTTCGCCGTTGCGGCACTGGCCGAGGTATTCCAGCGCCGTGGGGTTCCGCGTGGCACCGGGTCGGCCCAGGACGAGGGTCAGCACGCGGCCCCATCGCCCTTGAAGCTCGCCATCGTTCGCTCGCTGCTCCTGTTGGTGTTTATGGCATCCGTGACCTTCCTCGTCAACGCCGACATCGCTGGAGCCGACTACCCAAGAGGCGGGTCGTTCATCATCACATACTCGGCCTGCCGGCTCATTCTCGCTTTCGCCCTGCTGATCGCGTGCTTTACGCTCGGGAGGCTGGCATTGGAGCTTGTGCCGGGTTCCCGTCCGAGTCTCGAGGACGCAGGAAGCACATTCGTACTCTGCTTCTTTGGTGGCGCCAGTCTGTACGGCCTGATGTTTGTGCTGCTTGGATGGTTCGGTCTGATCGGATTGCCGGCGGCTCTGACGTTGACCGTACCTATGGTGATACTGGCCCCATCATTCGTGTTTCCCCTGATGCGTCAGGTGGCTCACAAGGTTCACCATGAACTTCACTCACTGCGGGGGCCGCAGTTGTGGCTGCGAGCACTTCTGGTCTGGTGTACGACGCTGGCTGGGGTGCTGATCATTCTGGCACGAGGACTCTACCCCGGACAGACCACAAATGACGTATGGGAACATTACCTGCACTACTATCGGGATGTCCTGGCAACCGGCAGTCTCGGCCCACACCCGACGTGGTATCATTTCCACGTATCCAAAGGGGCGGGATTGTTCTACCTGCTCGGATCGCTCAGTGACGAGTTAGCTCCGCAACTCGTGTCGCTGTGTTTTGTCCTGTCTGCCGGAGTCGTTGTCTATCTGATTACGCGTCGATTCACGGGAGATTCATCCTGGGCCCTGCTGGGGACCACGGTATTTCTGACCACCTACCGTGGAGACTTCTTCAAGCATCATGATGTCCTGACCGGTTTCATCGCCTTCTTCATCTGGTCGACGATCGAAATTGGCTACAGAACGGATGCCGCCCGCCGGGCGATCGCCGTGGTCACGGCCTTCGTGGCGTTCTATGCAGGCTTCTACCTTCCGATGGGTTCGGCCATCCTCTCCCTCTTCTGGCTCGCCCTGCTTCTTCCGATCCGTCATATCCCAGCGTGGCGGCCCCACCTGCCAATGCTGGGATGGTCACTGGTTGCCATGGTAGTCGGGGTCGCATCAGCCCTGCTCGTCAACTACGGCGCCACGGGACTCGCGGAAACCGTCCCGCTTGGTTTCTTCTGGTCTCTGGCAGACCAACAGAGGTTCGATGACACCTTCGGCGTCACTGGGATCGCCCTCCTGCTGGATTCGGAAAGCGATCGGCTGAATCTGTCTGCGTCGTTGACGCACTGGCTCTTCCAGACGCTCCGCTACCATCACCTGCACGCCTTCTTCCCCCCCACAATGATCATCCCGGGTCTCCTCGCAGCGATTGTCCTCACGGCGAGACGCTGGCCGTTGAGCGCAGCACGGGGTCAGGCCTACTCCGTAACCGTGCTGACTGCGTTTGCTGGCTCGGCCCTCCTGTTCAGCCTTTTCATCCGGAACGTGAGTCTTTCACGGCTCTATGCTTTTTCAGCGCTGCTATTGACCCTGGTATTCGTTCCGCTGAACCGAGCCATCATCGATGCCCTCTGCAGGGATGCCATACGGCCGTGGGCGAGGGCCGGCCTGCTGAGCCTGCTTGCCGTCTTCGCCCTCGGCCAGTCACTGTGGTACAATGGCAACACGTGGGGTGTGACGAGAGATATGCTCACGTCGTTCTATACCGGCAAGCGCTCTATGGCGCAGTCCATGCTGGAGAATGATGGACTGTTCAACCAGAACGTGAAACTGAGTACCGTCCACCAGATGCGGGCGCGACTCAACCTGGATGCCAGGATCGTGAATCTTGGATTTGATCCGG
>PBSR01000087.1 GCA_002726335.1 Gemmatimonadaceae bacterium | reverse complement strand
GGCCACAACGGCAGATGCGGTGGTCAACATCCAGAGTCTGGGAGCCAGTGCTCGCTCGGCGGCCCTGGGCAATGCCTTTGTGGCGGTGGCCGACAACGGCGACGCGGTCTTCGCCAACCCGGCGGGTCTGGCCACGGTGGACGGCCGGACGCTGGCCTACACGAATGTGTCGCTGCTGTTTTCCGGCATCGACGGTGACAACCTGGGGCAGCACGTGGCCTCCTTCACACAGCCTCTGGGCGGCAAGATGATGCTGGGTCTGGGATACGAGCGCATCGGCTCCGACCTGATGTCGGAGAACGGTGCCTTCCTGTCTCTCGGCTACCAGTTGAGTCGCAACCTGCAGCTGGGTCTCACAGGCAAGTACCTGTTCTGGAGCGTCGACGACTTCGACGCAGCCGATCCGCTGTCGGGTGAGAGTGCCGGCAACGTCGGCGTTGACGTCGGCCTGTTGTGGACGACACCGGTGCAGGGGGCCCGTCTGGGCGTGATGTTGAAGAACGTGAACAAGCCGAACGTGGCCGCTGACGTGGCCGGCAGCATCCCGTCGGACGCGGGAGCGTTGCCGATGGATCTGGCCGTGGGCGTCAGCTACGACATCTCCGCCTCGCTGGTGTCGGTGCAGTGGGCGACGCGGGATCTGGGCGGCGATTCGTCGGAGAACCGCCTCATCGTCGGTGGCGAGACGAAGCTGGTGCAGGGCCTGCTGCTGCGCGCCGGTGGCAGCCGCATCTTCGAGGATGACGCCTCCGGCGACCTCAACGCCGGCCTCGGCTATCAGTGGAACAAGCTGATGTTCGACTACGGGTATCACATCCCGCTGGACCTCACCGAGACCAACGGTTCGCACCGGTTCTCGCTGGCCTGGCAACTGTAAGGACGGACACACGCCACGCCTTGGAGCTTCGAAAGGGCCGCCCCGGATGGGGTGGCCCTTTCTCATTTCCTCTCGGGGTCTGACGGATGAAGATCACAGCAGTTGGCGCCGTCGTGTTGCAGCCGTTCCCGTGGGTCCTGATCCGCATCCGCACCGACTCCGGTCTCGTCGGACTTGGCGAGGCCTACCATGGTGCCGGTGTGCATCAGATCGCCGTGGACGAACGCCTGACGAAGGCCTTGATCGGGCAGGATCCACGGCATGTGGATCGGCTGTTTCACGACATGCAGCGAGTCATGTCCGCCTCGGGTTTCTTTCAGGGTGCCGTGATGAGCGCCATCAGCGGGATCGAGATGGCGCTGTGGGACCTGGCGGGACAGATGCTGGGAACGCCGATCTGGCAGTTGCTGGGTGGGCGGTTCCGCCATCGGGTGCGGGTTTACAACGACTGTCATGCCGGCGATGACGAAAGCCCGGAAGCCTACGCACGCCGCGCCCGTGAGGTGGAGGCGCGCGGGTTCACGGCGCTCAAGTTTGACATCGATCCGCTGCCGACACAGCGCGACGCGTACAATCGCGGCATCCGCAATCGCGACATCGCTCACTACGTCGACGTCGTCACCGCCGCCCGGGAGGCCCTCGATGCCGACACGGATCTGGCCATCGACGCTCACTGGCGCTACGCACCGGTGGATGTCCTCAAGATCGCGCGAGCCTTCGAGAAGCTGGACCTGCTGTGGCTCGAGGATCCGATCCCTCCGGAAAACAACGAAGCCATGCGCCATCTCACGGCACAGACAGCAACACCCATCTGCACCGGCGAAAACCTGTACACCCGCTACGGATTCCGTGAGCTCGTGGAAGGCCATGGCGCCGACATCCTGTCACCGGACCTGGCCAAGGCGGGAGGCCTGCTCGAGGGACGGCGCATCGCCGACCTGGCCGACCTCTACTATATCCCCATCGCGCCGCACAACATCTGTGGTCCCGTCGGCACGTACGCCGCCGCCCACGTCTGCACGGCGATCCCGAACTTCCTCGCTCTCGAATTCCACCATCTCGACAACGACGTGTGGACGGGACTCGTGGAAGAAGGCCCGCAGCTGATCGAAGAGGGCCATATCACGGTCGGCGAGCGTCCCGGACTCGGACTCACGCTCAGCGACGATGCCGTGCGCGCCGCTGCACGCGAGGATCTGGGGTTTCTCTAACCAGCTTGCTGGTCTGCCTGCTCGCTGGCTGTTGACGTCCTGCCACACCGGACCTACCGTAGCGCCATGACAACTTCAACCGCAGTCCTTGGGGCCTGTACGCGTCCTCTCAACCAGCTCTCCTTCGCCGACGCCTGTGAGCGCATCGCCGCCGCCGGGTACGAGCACGTGGCGCTGTTTGCCAATCAGGGCCAGGCACCGGTGCGCTCGGACAGCAGCGCCGACGAGGTGGTGGCGGCCACCCGGGCAACCCGCGACGCCGGACTCGTTCCGTCGATGGTCCTCGGTCGCACCCACCTCGACCTCTCCCTGGATGAGGCCGTCGATGACTACCGGCGCCTCATCGACAATGCTGCGGAAGTGGGTGCCCGATGGATTCTGGATCTCGGCTCCAGTGACGAGGATCGGTACCAGGACTACATCGAGCTGATGCGGCGGGCCGCGCCGTATGCCGACGAAGCAGGTCTCGGGATCAGCATGAAACCCCATGGCGGCATCAGCCTCACCGTCGAGCACTTGCAGGCCACCACCGAGGCGGTGGACCATCCAGCCTTCGGCATCTGTTTCGATCCCGGGAACATCATCTACTACACGGTGGGGGAACGGCGCCCGGAAGGGGACGTGGAAAAGATCGCCGCGCGGGTGACGACGTTCATCGTCAAGGACTGTGCCATCGATGGGGACAAACCGGATGTCATGATCACACCAGGCACGGGGCTGGTCGATTTTCCTCTGGTGCTGGCCAAACTGCGCGCCGTCGGTTTCGACGGGCCCTGTTACGTGGAGTGTGTCGGTGGCGGGCCCGAGGCGCCAGCCGTCGAGCGGGAGTTGACCTTCACGCGGGGCTACATCCAGGGCATTCTGGCTGCCCTGCCCCTGGCTGGCTAGACAGACGTCAGGCGACGCGGTAGCGCTCCACCGTATCCAGATCGACGTGGACCCCGAGTCCCGGACCTTCGGGCACGAGGAAATGACCTGCCTCGACAACGAGAGAGCCATCGCAGATATCGGCGATGCGTGTGAAAGGCAGTTCGTCACAGGGCAAGGTGGCGTTGGGCAGGGTGGACTGCAGGTGGATCGAATAGGCGGCCAGCACACCAAGGCACAGGCCACCCATCTGGACCCAGATGGGTACGTTGGCCGCTTCCGCCAGGGCCGCCGAGCGCCGTACCTGCACGGCAGAGCCGCCGAGATTGATGTGATCCACCGCCTCCGCCTTCAGGGCCGCCAACACGCCGCTGGGTGCCCCCAGGTGCATGGCGATGGGGATCCAGGTCTTCTCGCGCAGCAATCGAAACCAGTCGAGATTGTCCTTGAGGACGGGGTCCTCGAAATTGGCTACCGTGCCGAAGGGTTCCAGTTCGGCAGCCAGCCGCGCCGCCGTCGAGGGCTGTGAAAACAGGGTGTTGGGGTCGACCCCGACGGTGTAGTCGGAGCCTGCCGCCGTCCGCATCAGGCGCACGGTCTCGACGATATCCCAGGGCCTTGCCTTGAGTTTGTGGTTGGTGAATCCCAGGCCGGCGCCGATCTCGGCTTCGGCGGCGGTCTCTGCCGGCTCCATGTGGCAGGACCAGTACGACACGGGCACGCGATCTCGGACGCGGGCGCCGAAGAACCTGTGCACGGGTATACCCCAGGCCTGGCCGGTGATGTCAAGCAGGGCGCAGGTGATGGCATCGGGTTGGGCAAACGGGTCCAGCGCCAGCGGGTCCTCTCCGACAAGGGACATGAAGCCTGCCTCCAGGTCGGCTCTGCGTCCCTGACACTCACCCCACCCGGTGAAACCCTCGTCGGTGGCCACCCGCGTCAGGGTGATGTCGTAGATCTTCGGCATGTACCTGGCGATGGGCGGGATCGGCGGGATCTCGACCTGGTACAGTTCGACTTCGGTGATTCTCACGCTCGCGCTCCTGGCGGCAGGGGAGACACGACACAAGATAGGTGACAGAACTGGACCCTTCCATCCTGTGGGTGAACGCGATTCTCGGCGCCGCCGCCCTGGTGGCCTCGGTGACCGGCTTCGGCTATGCGCTGGTGGCGACACCTTTCCTCATCCTGCTGTTCCCGCCGGTGCAGGCGGTACCGCTCGTCCTCATCAGCTGGTTCCCCATTGCCATCTTTCTCGTCTATGGCTGTCGGCGACATCTGATCCCCGGCCGCATCGCCCGCCTGCTGGCCGGGGCCATCGTCGGCGCGCCTCTCGGCATATACGGTCTGGCCTGCCTGCCGGATGGCACGATGCGGGGTGTGATTGGCGGGATCACCCTGCTCGCCGTCGGCGCCATGGCGATTCGTCCGGCTGCGCCGCTGGCCGGCGAAGGCCGGGCCCTGGTCGGCGCGGGGGTACTGAGCGGGATTCTCGGCGGGGCGAGCGCCATGTCCGGACCGCCCGTCGTTCTGCTGGGTTTGCGCCAGCGATGGTCACACGAAGGGTTTCGCGCTACGCTCTTGTGCTACTTCTTCATTCTGCACACACTGATCTCTGCCACCTTCGGCAACGTTGGCGTGCTCACCGGTGAGACGCTGTGGTTGTCGCTGCAGGCCTTGCCCGGAGTCGCTTCCGGGTACTTGGTGGGAATGTGTTTGAAGAACCGGGTCGACGCCGGCTTGTACCGGCGTCTGGCCATCGGTCTGGTCGCCATCGGCGGCGGCCTCGCTCTGGCGCTGCACTGAGAGAGAGGAACATGCATTGACGGATCGACCCAACATCCTGCTGATCACCTCCGATCAACAGCACTGGAGCACGATGGGTTGTGTGAACCCACAGATTCGCACGCCGAACCTGGACCGGCTGGCGACTCAGGGCACACGCTTCGATCGCGCCTACTGCCCGAATCCGACCTGTACCCCGACGCGGGCGTCGATCATCACCGGCAAGTACCCCAGCCAGCACGGTGCCTGGAGTCTGGGGACGAAACTGCTCGAGGATGAACCGACCGTGGGTGACGATCTGCAGGCCGCCGGTTACCGTACAGCCCTTGTCGGCAAGGCCCACTTCCAGCCATTGAAGAGCACGGATGAGTTTTCTTCGCTGGAGTCGTACCCCATCCTGCAGGATCTCGACTTCTGGCGCCACTTCGATGAGCCGTTCTACGGGTTCGATACGGTCCGCCTGGCGCGCAACCATGCGGACGAAGCACACGTGGGTCAGCACTACGCGATCTGGATGGAGGACAAGGGCTACACCGACTGGCGGTCCGCCTACCAGCCACCCACAGGGACGAACACGACGCAGAAACATCGCTGGGAGATCCCGGAACAGTTCCACTACAACACGTGGATCGCCGAGGAGAGTGAACGTCAGCTGGAGGGATATGCGACGTCGGGGGAGCCCTTCTTCCTCTGGTCAAGTTTCTTCGATCCCCATCCGCCATACCTGGCACCCGAGCCCTGGGACAGCATGTACGAGCCGGGCTCCATCTCGGTTCCAGGTCTGTCCCCGGGGGAGCACGAGCGCAACCCACCCCACTTTGCCCTGACACAACAGGAGAAACCGGATTTCTCCGCCTGGCGTGAGAGTGGTTTCGGCATCCACGGCATGTCATCCCATCGGCGTGATCCAGAGGAGCTGGCTCGGGACGTGGCCGTCTACTACGGTATGGTCAGCCTCATGGACAAGTACATCGGCCGCATCATCGACCGCCTCGACACCCTCGGTCTGGCAGACGACACACTCGTCGTCTTCACCACCGATCACGGCCATCTCTTCGGTCAGCATGGTCTCTGTGCCAAGGGCCCCTTCCACTATGAGGATCTGGTGAAGCTGCCCTTTCTGGCACGCTGGCCGGGGCGGATCCCGGCAGCGGCCGTATCGGATTCCCTGCTCTCGCTCGTCGATCTGGCACCGAGCTTCCTCGAAGTCGCCGGCATCCCCATCCCCGGCCGGATGTCGGGTGTGAGCCAGCTGCAGGCCTGGCAGGGCGGGGAGGCGGCACGTGACCATGTCACGATCGAAAACCACCACGAGCCGACTACAATTCATGTGAAGACGTACGTGGATCAGCGCTACAAGCTGACCGTCTACTATCGACAGGAGTACGGCGAGTTGTTCGATCTCGAGAACGATCCCGGGGAGTCGACGAACCTGTGGGACGACCCTGGGCATACCGCGCTGAAGGAGGAGCTCATACGATCTCTTCTGTTTGCCGAGATGGGTAAGGAGCCCCTCCCCATGCCACGAATCGCAGGCGCCTGATGGCAGACCCTGTACGCATCGCCTTCATCGGCACCGGCGGCATCGCCGGCCATCATCTGGGCGAGCTCACCGCCCTCGGACCTGAGAAGGCACGAGTCGTTGCCCTGTGCGACATCTCAGAGGAGCGGGCCCGGTCCGCTGCCGAAGACGTGGCCGACGCCCGTGTGTTCACCGATCATCACCGCATGTTCGACGAGGCCGCCGCAGATATCGATGCCGTGTATGTCTGCGTCCCTCCCTTCGCCCACGACGACGCCGAGCAACTCGCCGCCGCAGCGGGGCTCCATCTCTTCGTCGAGAAGCCCGTAGTTCTCGATTACGATCTGGGCCTGGCCAATCTGGCGGCCATCGAGAAGGGTGGAATCCTGTCCAGCGTCGGCTACACCCTGCGCTACCGACACCCGTGGCGAACGGCCCGCGATCTGCTCCACGACCGTGAGGTGTCGATGATCTGTGCCGACCGCTGGGGCGGCACACCCGGAGATGAGGACAACTGGTGGCGTGTACAGGAGAAGTCAGGCGGCCAGCTGCACGAACAGACGACACATCAGATCGATGCGATGCGATGGATCGCCGGTGAGATCACCGAGGTCTATGCCTGCTACGGGCATCGGGTCGCAGAGAACACGACGAACATGACCGTACCAGACTCGCAGGTCATGTCCCTGCGCTTTGCCTCCGGCGCCGTGGGCTACGTCTCCAACGTCTGTACGCTGACCAGCGGTGGCGGGCGCAGCGGCATGCAGGTTCTTATGGGTGACACCATCGCCGACATCGGCCGCGAGCTGACCGTACAGCCGGAGGATGCCATCGCCGTGCCGGCTGAAGCCCCCGCCTATGAGAGTATCGACGCCGCCTTCGTACGCGCCGTATCCAGCGGCGACGGAGCGCCGATCCTGTGCGACTACGCCGAGGGCCTCAGATCGGCTGCGGTGTCGCTGGCAGCCAACGAATCGGCAGCAACCGGGAGACCGGTGAGTGTGCCTTGCGGGCAGTCCGGGTTGCCGGGTTCTTCTCTGGTATGACACAGGACCCGGCACACACACCGGCCATGGCACCCATGGGAGAGGGAGGGGGAGAACCGGTCTGGAAGGTCTGGCTGCAGGCCCTGCTGCTGGCAGTCGTTCTCTACGTGTTCCTCGTCAGCATCGGTCTGCTCGGTTCCTCGTTCAAGCTTTTTGGCAAGGGCCTCGCCAGCCAGCTCATTGAGATGACCTCCAATCCGATGGTCGGTCTCGTCGCCGGCGTCCTGGCCACGACGCTGGCACAGAGTTCGTCGACGACGACATCGATCGCGGTCAGCATGGTGGCCGCCGGCGCCCTGACGATCGAGGGGGCCATCCCCGTCATCATGGGCGCCAACATCGGTACGAGCGTGACCAACACCCTCGTGTCGATGGGGCACATTACACGGCCCGAGGAGTTCAAACGAGCGCTGGCCGGGGCCACGGTGCACGACTTCTTCAACCTGTGTTGCGTCCTGTTGCTGTTGCCTCTCGAGCTGGCCACCGGGTACCTGCAATCCCTCGCCACCATGGCCTCGGCGGCGTTCTCCGGCGCCGGGGGGATGTCTTTCAGCAGTCCGTTGAAGGCGCTGACGAAGCCAGCCGTCACGCTGCTGCTCGACCTCGTGCAGAAGAACCCGACCCTTGGTGTCATTCTCGCACTCGTGCTGATGTATGCAGCTTTGAAGTTCCTCGTCGATCTGGCCAAGGGCATCGTCGTTCAGCGCTCGGGTCGTCTGTTGAATCGCTACCTCTTCGGGGCGCCCATCGTGGCGATGCTGTTCGGCGCCGTCCTCACCGTGCTGGTGCAGAGCAGCTCGATTTCCACATCGATGGTGGTCCCCCTCGTCGGTGCCGGTATCCTGACCCTGGAGGCGGTATTCCCATTCACTCTGGGCGCCAATGTCGGCACCACTGTGACGGCGATGCTGGCGTCGCTGGCCACGGGTAATCTGGCGGCGGTGACAGTGGCCTTTGCGCATCTTTTCTTCAATCTGACGGGGATCGTCGCCATCTACCCGTTCAAGCCACTGCGCCAGATTCCCCTGGCCCTGGCGCGCGCCCTGGCGCAGCTGACGAGCCGCAACCGTGCCTACGCTTTCGTTTATGTTGTCGGCGTGTTCTACGTCGTACCTCTGGCCCTCATCCTTGTCTGGAGATAGGCAATGTTCCGCAACCTGCTGCAAGGATCCAAACAGACCCTCGTTCATGATGCAGTCGCCGAAATCCTGAGGATGCTGGAACAGGGCCATACCATGTTCCTGGCGGCCTGCTCTGCCTTGAGCGAAGGCCGACCACCCGAAGGTGGACTGCCGCAGGACGAGGATCTGAACGTTGGCGAACGTGTGGTGCGTCGCATGATCTTCCAGCATCTGATCGTCAATCCGCAGCAGGACCTGTCCACCAGCGTGGCCCTGCTCAGCGTCGTTCACGATGTGGAACGTATCGGCGACTATGCCAAGAGCCTCGTCGAACTGAGCCGTTGGTCCAAGCAGGGCAGCAGCAGTCCCATGGCACAGCAGTGTTCGAAGCTCCATGGCATGGTGGAACCCGAATTCGCCGCAACTCTCAGAGCGCTGCGCGACAGTGATGAGGAGTCCGCCCGCCAGGTCATGCGTGACCACGCGCAGGTCAAAGCCCTCACCGATGACATACTGGAGGAGGCGATGGGGGCAGACGACGGCAGGCGAGAAGTCGTCCTCTACGCAGTGGCCTCTCGTTACCTGCGGCGTGTCAGCGGCCACCTGTCCAACGTCGCCTCCGCTGTGATCAATCCGGTCGATCAGGTTTCGGGCAAGGAAGCTCCTGCGTGAGTTTGGCAGACGGGGGACGGTCCGCGGCGCGGGAGGCCATCGCCACGGTGGAGCAGTACTACACGGAGCGAGGCATCTTCCAGCCCACCTTCGGGTTCGGTGAGCGGCCGGCACTGCTCATCATCGACATGGCCTATGGCTGGACGGACCCGGCGTACGCCACTGGCTCGGCCCGGCTCGCCGTCGCCGTCGCCGGCATCCAGAGTCTGCTGCCTCTGTGCCGGGCACGTGACATCCCCGTCATCTACACGACCTCTCCTTTTCGCGCCGACGATGAAGATCCCATGCACGCACGCGAGACAGGTGAGTACCGCCCCTGGGATGAGCGCGCCTGCCAGATCGACGCACGCCTGACGCCCCTGGCCGGCGATCTCGTACTCCACAAGGAGAACGCATCAGCTTTCTTCGGTACCCACCTGGCTGCCTACCTGATACAACACGGTGTCGACACGCTGATCATCACCGGCTGTTCGACGAGTGCCTGTGTGCGGGCGACGGCAACCGACGCCCGGGCGTACCGATTCCATGGGATCATTCCCCGACAGTGCGTGCAGGATCGTGCCCCGGCGGCCCACGAGTACAACCTGTTTGACATCGACGCAAAATTCTCAGACGTAGTAGATATCCAGGTCGTAGAAGAGTATCTGAAGTGAGGATTCTCGTCACCGGGATCACGGGCAGGATCGGGGCCAACCTGGCGGCACAGCTCATCCACCAGGGGCACACGGTGCGGGGGCTGGTCTGGGGTAGAGATCGTCGCACCGAGAAGCTCGATGGGCTCGGTGTCGAACTGCTGGAGGGCACTCTCACCGAGCGTGCCGACGTCGACGCCGCCGTGTCGGGCATGGAGGCGGTCTACCATCTGGGTGCTGCCTTTCAGGGAGGCGGGCCCTTCACGGAAGACGACTACTTCGAGATCAACCTTCGCGGCACCTTCCACGTGCTGGAAGCTTGTCGGCAGGAGGGCATCGCTCATCTCCTGTTCGCCAGCAGCGACGCGCTGTACGACAAGTATGTGCCCGGCGGCATGGCAGAGCCGATCACGGAGAAACTGCCGCGGCAGCCGCGCGGCTGGTATGCCATGTCCAAGGCGGCCGGTGAGCAGCTGTGCGAAGGCTACGGACGGTCCTTCGGACTTCCGGTGACGATTCTGCGTTTCGCCATGGTTCTCGGCGCCGGTGAGATTCTCGACTTCCCGCAGTTCTACCTGGGACACATGCGCCAGGGTCGTCCTGCCCTGGAAGCGTTGTGGGAAGGGGAGGAGCGGCTCGTGCTGCTACAGGATGATGCCGGTCGACCCTTCAAGAAGCATGTCGCCGACGTGCGAGACATCGTTCACGGATGCCTCTGCGCATTGGGCAAGGAACGCGCCTTCGGACAGATCTACCAGCTGGCGGGGCCGGCGGCTTTCACCTGGGACGAAGCGATCTACCGACTGACCGAGCTGCTGCAGATCCCCTTCGTCGAGGCCCGTCCCGGGGGGGTGCCCACGTACTATGAGTTCGACCTGGACAAGGCGCGTGGTGATCTCGGGTTCCGGCCCGAATACGATGTCGTGCGCATGATGGTCGATGCCCTCAATCACCGGCGCGGCGAACCGACCGGGGTTCTGACGACGCTGTGACCCGCTCGCGGGCTAGAATCGATAGAGGTGGTCTGTGCACCAAAGGGAAGAGCTGAAGCAAGACGCGTGTGCTGCCGTGGACCGACATCGAGATCGGATCGTCGATCTCGGTGAGGCGATCATGGACGAGCCCGAGCTCGGCTTCAAGGAGAACAAGACGGCGGCACGGGTGAAGGCGGTGTTTGCCGATCTCGGTCTTGCCGCCCAGGACGGTCTGGCTCTTACCGGAGTGCGCGCAACGCTCAAGGGTGGACGCCCGGGACCGACGGTGGCTCTCATGGGGGAGCTCGATGCCCTCATCGTCCCCGATCACCCTCGCTGCGATCCCCACACGGGGGCCGCTCACGCCTGCGGACACAACGCCCAGATCGCCGGGCTCATGGGCGCCGCCATCGCTCTGACCGACGCCGGTGTCACCGAGGAACTGGCGGGAAACGTGGTCTTCTTCGCCGTTCCGGCAGAGGAGTACGTGGAAATCGACTACCGCCGGGGCCTTGTCGAGGACGGACAGACGACCTTCCTGGCCGGCAAGCCGGAGCTGGTGCAACTGGGGGCCTTCGACGACGTCGACATGGCGGTGATGATCCATTCCGGCAGTGCCGACAGCCTCGAAGGAACGGCTGGCGTATCCGTCTCTTCGAATGGTTTCCTGGGCAAGACGATCTGCTTTCGCGGCAAGGCGGCTCACGCCGGCGTCTCCCCGGAGCAGGGGGCCAATGCGTTGAACGCGGCCAACATCGCCCTGCATGCCATCCACGCACAACGGGAGACCTTTCGCGACCAGGACTGCGTCCGAGTGCATCCCATTCTGACCAAGGGGGGTGATATCGTCAACATCGTCCCCGCTGAGACACGCATGGAGACCTACGTGCGCGCCCGAACAGCGACAGCCATGCTGGACGCCGCCGACAAGGTGGATCGCTGTCTCAAGGGCGCCGCCATGGCCTGCGGCTGCACCGTGGAGATCAATACCGTCCCGGGATACCTGCCGCTGGCCAACGATCGTACTCTGGCGGGACTGTTCAAAGAGAATGTGGAGCAGCTCTTCGGCGCGGGGGCCTGCTGCGAGCTCCCGCACTCAGGAGGATCGACCGACGCCGGGGATCTGAGCCAGATCATGCCCGTTCTGCATCCGGTGATGACCGGTGCCGCCGGGACCGTGCACGGCAAGGACTGGCATATCGCCGATCCCGGCGCCGGATATCTGGCGCCGGCCAAGGCCCTGGCGATGATGGCTGTCGATCTGCTGCACGATGATGCGGTTCTTGCCCGGCGGGTACAGGCCGAGGCTCGGCCGGCGCTGACAAAGGACGAGTACCTCGTCCAGCAGAAGGCGATATTCGGCACCGAAGTCTGGCGCGCCGAGGTCTGAAACACCACCGAAAGGGAATCGATGGCACTTAAACTGGGCCTGGTCACCTATCAACTGGCCAAAGACTGGGATGTGGACACGATGGTTGCCAACTGCGTCGAAACCGGCTTCGAAGGGGTCGAGTGTCGTACGACACACGCCCACGGTGTGGAGGTGTCATTGACGGCGGCGCAGCGCCAGGCCGTCAAAGCCAGGTTTGCGGATTCTCCGGTGACACTGGCGGGATTGGGGTCGGCCTACGAGTACGACGCGGTCGATGCCGATGAGCTGCGCACCAACGTGGAGGGCACGATGGAGTATGCCCGGCTGGCAGCGGATCTCGGCTGCCCCGGGGTGAAGGTGCGACCCAACAAAGTCCACGTGGACGAAGGCGTTCCCATGGAGCAGACGCTGGAGCAGATCGGACTGGCTCTGCGCGAATGCGGCAGCTTCGCCAGGGAGCTGGGTGTCGAAATACGCCTCGAGGTGCATGGGCGCGTCACCTGCGAGCCTGCCCACATCCGGACGATCCTCGATCACGCCGATTCCGACAACGTCTCAGCCTGCTGGAACTCGAACATGCAGGACCGCGATGAGTCCGGATCGATCGACGCCAACTACCGGCTGCTGGAGAACGACATCGGTCTGGTACATATCACGGAGCTGTGGAGTGAGTACCCCTGGGCCCGGTTGTTCGAACTGCTCAACGCCTCCGGTTACGACGGTTTCACTCTCGCCGAGATCCCCGAAAGCGCCGACGCGGTGAGGTTGATGAGATACTACCGTGCCCTCTGGCTCGCCCACGGTGCCGAGGGCTGATGAGGAGCAGCGGAGCTGCTAGGGAAGTCGCCTATGTGAACGGCGAGTTTCTGCCCATCGGCGAGGCCAAGGTCTCCATCGAAGACCGGGGCTTCCAGTTTGCCGACGGTGTCTACGAGGTCGTTTCCACGTATGGCGGCAGACCGTATGCCATGGCCGCCCACCTGGAGCGCCTGCAGAGCAGCCTGCGGGAGCTCCGCATCGAATTCGACACGTCCGGCCTGTCCACCGTTATACAGGAAGGCATCGATCGGGCCGGTTTCGACGAGGCTCTCGTCTATCTGCAGATCACGAGAGGCGCCGCGCCGAGGCACCACGAGTTTCCCACCGGCACACCGGCACCCACCGTCGTCATGACGGTGAAACAGCTGCACCGGCCGGATCCCGAACTGCACATCAATGGCGTGCCCGTCATCACCACGCCCGATCTGCGCTGGCGCCGCTGCGACATCAAGTCCATCGCCCTGCTGCCCAATATCCTGGCCAAGCAGCTGGCCCACGAAGCCGGGGCGTACGAGGCGCTGCTGATCGATGAGAACGGCAAGGTGACGGAAGGTTCGTCTACAAGCTCTTTCCGGGTCACAGGAGGCGCCGTCTACACCTCGCCGCCGGGTCCACACATCCTGCCGTCGATCACGCGGGGTGTGCTGATCGGCCTGATTCGTCAGCTCGGCATCGAGCTGTGTGAGATGTTCTCCACGATCGAGCAGTACAGGTCGGCGGACGAGGTCTTTCTCGCCGGCACCACCACCGAGGCAATGCCCGTGATCCGCATCGACGACACCGGCATCGGCAGCGGCACGCCGGGGCCGGTGACGCGACGGATACGGGAAGCCTTCGTCGACTCGGTGGGCGCCCGGTAGGCGCGAGTCAGTGGATGACGACCATCTTGGTCTCCGTCATCTCCTGGACCGTGTACTTCGGGCCTTCCTTGCCCATCCCCGAATCCTTGACGCCGCCGTAGGGCATCATGTCGGCGCGCCACATGGTACCCCAGTTGATGTGGATGTTCCCGGAGTCCACGTTCTGGGCGTACTTGATGGCGCGGTCGATGTCCTGGGTAAAGATCGAGGCGCTGAGTCCGTAGTTCGTATCGTTGGCGATAGCGATGGCCCTGTCGATGTCGCCGACCCTGGTGAGCGCCACGGCGGGGCCGAAGATCTCGCCGCAGGAGCGCGAGCTCTCGCTCGGTCGGGTTCAGCGGCACCCGGCACTTCTCGCACAAGCGCCGGAGCAGCCTCTGAGCGCAGCACGCCAGCAGAGAGGAGGAGATCATGAAGGGCTCG
>PBSR01000086.1 GCA_002726335.1 Gemmatimonadaceae bacterium | reverse complement strand
GAAACCGAAACACCGAAGACACCCAGTTAGCCAAAGTCCAAAACTCAATGCCGACTCTTTAACAGAGCACTAGTCTCTGAAAGCCAGCTCGTGGACAGCGTCCAGGTAGACCTTCGCGGACTCCGGCGGAACGTTCCATGGGATGTGGTTGCCTATTCCCATCATGTAGCCGCCACACATGTTCGCCGTCTCCACCATGGATCGGACCATGGTTCGTATTGCCTCGGCATCACCGCTCATCAGGACGCGACTGTCGCCCTCTCCGCAGAGTACACAGTCCGGGTGTCGCTTCGCGATCGCTTTGAAGTCGCTGTAGGGCTCGGTGATGACGCCAGATGCCCCGCAAGCCATGACATCGTCGACATACGCGTCAATACATCCATCGACCAGATGGACGACGGTCTTTCCGGAGTCTCTCAGCATACCCCAGAATTCCTCATAGCGGGGGAACACATACTTGTGCATCCATTGGGGTGAGCAGACCGGACCTCTGGCGGTGACGATATCGTCGTGACTGATGATCACGTTGGCGGGCAAGCGGGAGAATGCCCGGAAGACCCTTCGACTCAGCTCGGCGAATTCGTCCATGATCCTCTCGAACTCAGGAAGCAGACAGATTTCGAGGAACCTCTCCCAGCCAAAGGTGAGCAGGGGCCACATGAACATGGTGTTGTAGAACGCAAGGAAAACGACCCTGTCTTCCGGCGCCTCGTCTCCGAGGTCGTCTGGCAGTTGTTGTCTGAAATGCCGACATAGCTCTCCCTCCGAACGATAGTCGAGTTGCTCCTTCACGTGCCGCTGCCGCATGTCCGCATTCTCCAGAGGAGAGAAGGCGAGCGCCTCTTCAACGGTCCTGAACTCGCGGCCCCAGTCCCACTCCCAGGTCAAAGCAGCACCCCATCGGACAGCCTTCCCTTCCTGCTGAACCGGTCGTTCTACCGGAGAATCATCTTCGGGCACCAACACACGAAGCAGGGGATAGAGCTCCGTGAGCTTCTCTCTGCAGAGCTTCGGGTGTTCGTAGTAGTCGATACCCGTCAGGTAGGTTTCGGCATCGGGACAAGACCAGCACTCCCATTGGGAGACACACCTGGGTCCCCTTCCCTGGAAGGACTGCAGCAAGCAGAGATCTACATCTTTCTCGTCCATCGGTGTTTCCCGTTAGATTGTGTCATGCACACCACAAACATAGTGCAACCCGACCACGACATTCCCGGAGAGAACGCCGTGAGATCCCGGACACCCCGCCAGCAGTTCAGCCGTGACCTGCCCGCCCAGCAACGAGAACTGCAGGGCGACGTTCTGCTGAAGCGGTTCGCCGAGTCCCGAGCCGCCAAGTCGGGAGACCGTTACCGCCCCTTCTATCACTTCAGCCCGCCGGAGAATGGTCTGAACGACCCCAATGGTCTGTGCTATTGGCAGGGGAACTGGCATCTGTTCTACCAGGCCTTTCCCAACGAGGGCCGGGTCCATTGGGGCCACGCCATCAGCCAGGACCTCATCCACTGGCAGGACCTGCCTTACGCGATCTACCCCGACACAGAGGAGAACAGCTTCTCCGGTACCTGCTTCGTGGAGGAGGACCGGGTGGTGGCCGCCTACTACGGGCACCAGGGGGAGGCGGGGCTGATGGTGGCCGTGGCCGACGATCCCCTTCTGCTCAACTGGGAGACCGTCACGGGCAAGGCGGTCATCCTCAACGTCGACTACGACGAACTCGGGAGACCCTATCAGGTCTACGACCCGTGCATCTGGAAGGACGGTGACTTCTACTATGTGCTCTGCGGCGGATGGGCCGACGGGATCAATCCCCTGGCCGAGCCCCATGCCCACAACAAGGTGGGATGCGAGAACCCGAGCCCCGGTCGCATGGTGGATCACCTGTTCCGGTCACCCGACCTGGAGAGTTGGGTCTACATGGGGCAGTTCATGGAGAGGGATCTCTTCGGCTTCTCCGGCGATGACGGGTCCTGTCCCTACTTCTGGCCCATCGGCGATCGCCACATCCTGCTCACCTTCAGCCACGTCCACAGCGCCATGTACATGGTGGGCGACTACGATCGGGATCGGCAGCGGTTCATCGCCCGCCGCGGTGGATACCTCAACACGGGCCGTCAGGGCGGCGGCAGCATCCACGCGCCCTCGGCCTATCCTGACGGCCAGGGCGGCGTCTACTGCATTTACAACGTGACCGAGGGGCGACCTCAGGAGGGCTGGGCACAGGTCATGTCTCTGCCGCGCCGCTACACCCTGGGAGCCGGCGACCGCCTGCTCATCGCGCCGGCTGGCGACGTCGAGTCACTGCGCCGCGACGCGGTGGAGTTGTCCGACATCGAGCTGCCGGCCAACCGGGAGATCGTGGTGGACGAGGCGCGGGGGAGTGCCCAGGAGATCCTGGCCACTATCGATACGAGGGAAGCTCGTTATATCCGCCTCAACGTGCTGCGGGCCGACGACAAGTCAGAGTTCACCGCCATCGGCTTTCACCGGGAGGCCGGCAAGGACTTCGCCAACCGCAGCTGGAGTGTCCGCGACAGTATCGTCACCATCGATCCGACCTTTTCCACCACCAGTGGCGAGGGGGAGATCAACGAACCGCAGAGCTGCAGCGTGCACTGCGCAGAGGGAGAACTGCTCGAGCTGCGGATCTTCGTCGATCGCAGCATCGTGGAGGTCTTCGTCAACGGGCGGAGTGCCTGCCTGACACGGGTTTACCCGGAGAGCCCCGAGAGTGTGGGTTTTTCGATCGAGGCACGGGGCAGTTCCGCAGTCTGCCGGAGGCTCCAGGCCTGGTCTATGGAGCGGGTCTTTACGTGAGCCAGCGCACGGCTGAAAGGGTGTGGTGAAATGGGACGGTCTGTACTCGGTACAAAGGGCGATCGAATCCTGATCAACGGACAGCTGACCTACAGCGACATCCCGGGTACGAGGACGGAAGCGCACGGACTGCTGATGAACGCCCGCTTCATTCAGGGTATCTTCGACGACCGCGCCGATCCCGGACGGTTCTCACGCTTTGGCGTGGATTGGGACGCCGAGACCAACACGGATCGACTGATCGCAGCTCTGCCGGAATGGCGGCGGTACGGACTGCTCGGGTTCACCGTCGGCCTGCAGGGCGGCATGCCGGTGCTGACCATCGACAACCACACGATCGACAACAATCCCTTCAGCGAGGATGGGACGCAGATCGATCCAGCCTATCTGGCACGCCTCGACCGCCTGATCACGGCCGCTGACGAGATCGGCATGGTCGTCATCGTCAGCCTGCTGTATCAGGGGCAGAGCCGCAGAATGCGGGACGGACGATGCATCCGTGCCGCCGTGGCGGCTGGCAGCCGGTTTCTGCGCGAAGCGGCCTACGGCAACGTCATCATCGAAGTCGCCAATGAGTACCACGTGGGTGACTTCAAGGACCATCCGCTGATCTACCATGCCGAAGGCATTGCCACGCTGATCGACCTTGCCCGCGCCGAATCCGGTGGTCTTCCTGTCGGCTCATCGGGGGGAGGGCTCGTGTGCAACCCGGAGGTCTGTCGCGCGAGTGACATCCTGCTGGTGCACGGCAACGGTGGTACGGAGCAGACGTACTACAACATGATCCGCAAGACCCAGGCGCTGGGGCTGAACCGACCGATCGTGTGCAATGAGGATTCGCCCCGCTTCACGCAGCTGAAAGTCGCCAGCAGGACCGGAACATCGTGGGGTTACTACAACACCCATACCAAGCAGGAACCGCCGGCCGACTGGTCGATCACGCGGGGTGAGGACCAGTTCTTCGCCTGGCGTATGGCGGAACTCATCGGCCTGGATGTGCCGACTCTTTCCGTAGCGGACCAGTTCCATTTTCAAGGGTTCGAGCCGGGCTGCGTCTACGAAGGGAAACGCTGGATCCGGTTGGCGAGTCTGTATCCGGAGCGTATCGATTTCGTCGAGTACTACCGGGACGGTGTCCTGTTCGACACGGCCTTCGAGGAGCCCTATTACCCGTTGCACCGACAGACATGGATCCAGGACGGCATCGAGCTGACCGGGTCAGAGGATAGGTGGAAGGCTGTCGCCCATCTGCACTCGGGAGATGTGATCGAGCGGGCCGACGAGATCACGATCTGATGCGACCGGCTGGTGCCGCGTCGACGGCGTCGCCCTCGATCAGACTCAGGTCAGCAACTGGGTTACGAGTCCTGGTGATGGGCTACCTGGCACGACGAGGGAGTCGGCCAGTTCCCTCAGCCCTGCCAGCGGATCGACGTCGTCTGTCGACGACGATCCCGCGTCCTCGAGGCGTCCCACCAAAGCCAGCAGGCTCGACTCCTCGGCACTGAGTGTCAGTTCGATCTGCCGCTCGCGTTCGTCCAACTGGCGCAGAGCCTCCTCGGGATCTGGGGCGTCTGTCGCCGGCGCGGGTGCCTGCGGCGTGAAGCTGCCCGCCACCGCCTCGGTGGCGGCGGCCGGGCCGGAGGAGATCTCGACGAAATGCAGGTCTCCTGGAGTGAACTCCTCGTCGATGTCCAGCTCCAGACCGATATCATCAAAGCTCAGCGTGCCAACGGCTCGGCCGTCGTCGTTGCCGACGCTGGTGATGTCCAGGGTCTGGCTGCCGACAGCCACCTCCTCACCGTCGACTGTCTCGAAGCGGGTCGCCCGGACGAGGCCGTCGCCGGTCTCCTCGAAGCGGAAGGTCACCCCCTCATCGGGATCGTCGATGGCGACGCCCGCGATACCGCGCTCCCGGGCCACCGTGCTCTCGTCGAAGGCGACCTCGTTCTCTGAGACCTCACCCGTCGTCTGACGGACGTTCCCGGTGATCCGAATGCCTGTGGCCTGGGTGGGCTCCACCCTCTCCGTCGTTGCCGGGGGCGTGACGGCCCCGTCGGTTGTGCCACCTGTCTCCGGGGCGGGTGCGGGGGTCGGGGGCGTTGTGGTACCGGCATCCGGCCGTTGCGTCTCGGCCGGTGGGGCTTGCTGCGGTCCACCGGTTCCGCGTTCGGCCCGGCGGGCCTCCCGTCGCTCTGCCCGTCGCTGTTCGCGCTCCGCCCGACGTTCCTCGCGCCCTGCGCGTCGTTCGGCCAGCCGCTGCTCCCGTGCTTCCTGGCGCCCGGCCCGTCGTGCTTCCTGTCTCTCGGCGCGCAACTGTTCTCGGCGCTCGCGGATCTGCTCGCGTTCGTCCTGCAGCCCGGAGATCCGTTCCTGTGAGGCGCGGGCGCGTCCTGTGGTTTCCCGACTCCGGCCGGTCTCGCCATCCACCTCGGCGGTGGGTTGCGCGGCGGGGGCTGGCGTCGCAGTCGCGGACTGAGAGGATGCTGCTGCCGATGGCTGGTCTGTGCCAGTGGGCGCCACAGGCTGCGTGGCGGCAGCGGCGGTCGACGCCTGGATCTCGGACATGGCGGCTGCCCTTCCGATGTGGGCTGGTGCCGGAAGCGGCACCAGCGGCTTGAGTAGGCGAGGAAAATAGACACAGGCGCCGGCTTTTCAAAGACAGGCCGTCCGTCCAGGCGAAAGCGGAGTGCGTGCCTCATACAGGTGTCCGAAGGCGACTCTCAGTTCGCCAGGCCTTCCGCCATCGACCTCTTCTAGGCGTGCATGCGGAAGTCCAGGTGCGCCGGCACCGGGTGATCGCGCCTGACGCGTTCACGGATGGCGTCGTCGACCTCTGTTCCGGCCCCGTGGGCGAGGCGCCGTTCGTGATACTCGACCCAGAGACTGCTCAACGAGCGCTCGCCTTCGCGCAAGTCGTCGATGACGAGACGCTCCTGGAGCAGGTCACCCACGCGGTCGAAGTCCTGCATCGCCAGGGCGGCACGGCCCTCCAGCAGGCGGATGCGCCCCGCCTGACGGGTTGCCGGCGGCAGGATCTCCAGCAACTTCAGCCAGGCGCCAGCGGCATCAGCATCGAGCAGGCACTGTCCACACTCCCAGACGAGGGGCAGCAGGTCAGGACGCAGCCTCGCCGCCTCCTCATACTCCGCCGCGGCGTCTGCAAGATGCCCCTCGTCCCGGGCCAGTACGGCGAGGTTGCGATGGGCCCAGGCCGTGTCGCAGCGTTTCAGTGACGTGGTCCAGCAGTCACCGGCGTCGGCGTAGTCGCCGGCGGCATAGCGCAACACTCCGAGCTGATACCAGCTGTACCAATGATCTCCCCGCCCGGCGCTGACGGCGTTTTCGAGCAACTGTCGCCATTCGGACTGGGCCATGTAGCTCGTGGGTTCGTCCTGTGGATCCACCTCGGGCAGGGCGCCGGTGTCCAGCAATTCCTGCCAGGGAGCCTGTAGCGGCCCCAGCGCTTCTGTGTCGAACGGACGTCCGCCGTTACCAGGTACGGTTTCGCCCCCGGCCTGTCGGCGCTGTTCCTCGAGCGCTCCCCAGCCACTGCCGCGCTGCACGATCTCCGGGTCGGCATCGACCCAGCTCTGCGCATTCTCCAGGTCCGACTCCATCCGTGACCGGGACACCAGAGCTTCCAGGCGCTCCTCGACGGCTTCGCCGGCGGCCTGCCAGTTGTCGCCGTGTACGTGGGCCGCGTCCGCCTCCAGGTAGCCGTATCCCTCCAGCCATTGCCAGTCCGTGTGTGCCGGCATCGGGACGTGTTGCATCTGGGTGCGGGCGAGGCCTGCCTGGATCTCGAGATAGGTGTGACCGGGCGCCGACAACCACTCCTGCCAGCGTCGACCGCCCGCGCCCATGCCCCAGAGGAACAGCTTGCGGCCCTTGAGCCTCTGTGTCGACACCTGGACATAACCGCGGCCGCTCTCATCGAGAGCACTGACCCAGGGACGCTGTCCGTGCTCGGTGGCGACGTGGTAGAAGAAGTCACAGGCCTGGTCGATGTTCGTCGTGTAGCTGATGTCGGTACCCTGCACGACGGGAATGTCGACCCTGGCCGGTCCATCTTCGCCGTAGCCGAAGTTGTAGGCCGAACTCGCCGGCACCAGGACCCGGGTGTCCGCAGTCTCCGGCACGGCGGCGTTCGACCACCAGTACATCGGCACTTCCTCGTCGTGGGGATTCGTGATGCGCACGCGCACGTAGAGCACACCCGAATCCGGTGGCAGCCAGGCATCGATCTGGTAGGGGGTCTGACGCAGACGCTCCCACTCCCACAGGCGCAGCACCGGCGTGCCGTCCGGGGTCGTCACACGCCCGGCGAACAACGGCGAGCAGGTAAGGGGGAAGTGCCCGAGCATGCCGATGTTCCACTCGACACCGCCGCTGAACCAGGCGTTGCGCACGGCCAGGTTCGCCGGCTGAAACACAGGATTGGCCTCCAGCAGCTCGCGTTCCGTCGGTTTGTGCACCAGTGACCGCAGGCGTCCACCGAGTTCGAGCAGGAAGGTCGCCTTGAGCGTTTCGTTTTCCAGCACCGCTACCTGGAAGTCGCGCTCGTGTTGCTCGCGTGTGTAGCGATCCTGCATGGTATAGGGCAGGTAGTTGTCAGGATGACCGTAGGCCATCTGATCGAGCATTTCATCCTCGAAACCGGTGTACTTCTCGGGATCGACGCGACGATCACTGCCCCGCGACAGGGGAGGCAGGGGGTTGTCGGGACCCACGTCGGCACCACGCATGCGATATGTCTCGAACCGCAGTTCACTCATCGCCACCCACTCCGTTGATGTGTCTGTGTGTACTTTGTAAGCAACACAATTCGGCCTCCTGCCGCAGGGAGGCAGCAGCTTCCCAGGACACGTCTGAGGAGTACCGATGACCGGCGACGCACCGTACCGCGCCTGGTGGTTCGACCAGGCCCTGCGCCACGAGCGGGCACCCGATCCGGCGCCGCTGCGCGGTGAGCTCGAGGTCGACGTCTGTATCGTCGGTGGTGGGTACACCGGCCTGTGGACGGCCATCCTCATCAAGCAGACGGATCCCGACCGCAAGGTTGTCGTCGTCGAGCAGGAGTTGTGCGGCCATGGCGCCTCGGGAGCCAACGGCGGCTGCATGCTGACCCTGGCGACCAAGTACCTGTCACTGATCCGGTTCTATGGTGAGGGGGAAGCGGCGCGTCTGGTCCAGGCTTCGGAGCAGGCGGTTGCCGAAATCCACGACTTCGCACAGACACATGGGATCGAGTGCGACCTGCGCCTGGACGGCGCCCTGTATATGGCGACCAACCAGGCGCAGGTGGGAGTCATGGATTCGGTTCTCAGAGCACTCGACAAGTCAGGGATCAACAGCTGGGAGGAGATGACGCCACCGCAGGCGGCAGCCATCGCCGGGACACAGGATCTGCTGGAAGCACATTTCTCGAGGGCCGCCGGCAGTGTGCAGCCTGCCTTGCTGGTCCGCGGGCTGGCCCGCGTGGCACGGGAGATGGGGGTGGTGATCCATGAAGGCACCCCCATGCGGCGTCTGGAGCGCGGGGTCGTGGCACGTGTCGTCACCGATCAGGGCAGCGTGCGCGCGAAGAAGGTCGTTCTCGCCACCAACGCCTGGATCACCGGCCTGGTCCCGGAATTTGGTCGCACCATCACCGTCGTCAGTTCCGACATGGGGATCACACAACCCTGCCCGGAGTTGCTCGACAGGATTGGCCTGGACCACGGCGCCTCGGTCTGTGACTCACGGATCTTCGTCCACTACTACCATGCCACCGGAGATGGGCGACTGCTGCTGGGCAAAGGCGGCAACACCTTCGCCTACGGCTCCCGGATGATTCCGTCCTTCTTCGAGCCCAGCACATATGAGTGGCAGATTCGAGGCGCCCTGAACCGGTTTTTTCCAGAGCTGTGCGACGTGGGTCTCGAAGCCTGTTGGAACGGCGCCTCCGATCGTTCGACGACGGGCTTCCCCTTCTTCGGGCCCCTGCCCGCCCAGCCGAATGTCTTCTATGGATACGGCTACTCGGGCAACGGCGTGACGCAGTCTCTGCTGGGAGGCAAGATCCTCCGCTCTCTGGTGCTGGACATGGACGACGAGTGGAGCCGCGCTGGATTTGTCGGTGGACCCAGGGGCCGATTCCCGCCGGAGCCGATTCGCTGGCTGGGCGCCATGCTGGTGCGCAACGGGATTCGCCGCAAGGAGGCCGCGGAAGATTCCGGTCGCGTGCCGAACCGGGTCGACACCTGGCTCGCCCGGTTTGCTCAGGCGGCGGGCAAGGCGGACAGCGACCACTGAAGCAGAATCACGAGGGACCGATCCGTCGTCGAAGTTCGATCGAAGTGGCCTCGAAACCGACCTTCCGGTAGAGTCGCAGGGCGGGTTGATTGCTGCAGGCCACACCCAGAACAAGGAAGCGGGTCCCGGCCTCCAGCGCCCGGGCCTCGAGGCACTGGAAGGTGGCGGTACCGAACCCACGTCCCCTGCAGGTCTCCTGCAGCCGGATGTCGGAGATCGAGCCGACCCCGCTGTCGCTGACGAAGTACCAGAGCGCGCCGACGGACTCACCCGATTCCTCGTCGACGATGGCCAGCGGGAGACCTTCTTCCTGCTGACTCAGATCTGCCAGCCAGTGTGCCTCCCGGTGAGCGAACTCCGGTGTCCGCATCTCGTCGATAAGGACATCGGTGTATTCCCTGGTGAACTGAGTCCAGTAGCTGGTCGCCTCGGCGGCGGTCATCGTCCGCAGCGAGACCGCCGGGCAGCTCATATCCAGGGACAGGGGTCTCGCCAGGTCGCGATACATGACCATGGAGATGCGACGGAAACCAGCGATCTCGAATCCGCACAGCGAGGCGCTGTCGTCGGCCCGCGCGCGGGTTACCACCAGCCGGGTGCCAGCCGCTTCGAGGCGGCCCAGGACCTTCGACGTCGCCTCCGTGAAGTGCTCTGACTCGACCTCGAGATCTCGGAGGACGGCGAGGCCCTCCTCAGGGTAATTCCCAACCCCTGTGCGCCACCACGCATGTCCCAACGGCTGCGTGCGATCGCGCCGAGAGAAGACCAGGAGAGTGTCACGGGCCTCGTCGAACTTTTCGAGAATCCCGCCCACCTCGTCCTCGGCGGACCTGCGCGCGTCAGTTCGACCAAGGCTCGGGTCCGCGGAATTCAGTAGCGTGCGACGATCGACCAGTGCCGGATGCAGGGCCGCGCGCTGGTCTGCGCTGGCGTCATTGAACTCGAGCATACGCGAAGACTCCTCGGTGACGAGCACATAGTATAGGTTGCTGCCACTTTTCACTGCGATTGACATTGTCCACCACGGCCCCGTTCAATAGCAGGCATGATCTGGACCCTCGTCCGCAAAGAGCTGCTGACCAATCTGCTGACCAATCTGCTGACCCTGCGGCTCATCGTGGCCCTGGCCTTTACCGTGGTCCTGTGCCTGCTGACGACGCTGATGGGCAGTCTCGAGTTCTCGGTGAGTGTCGACGCCTACCAGCAGGCCCTCGACGAGCGTCTGGAGGCCCTGAACGAGGCAACCATCTACCCGCGGGTGGAGCCCCACGTGCTCGTACCGCCGCAGCCGGTGCAGATCCTTGCCCGCGGGCTGGCCGGAGGCAATGGGCGCCGCTTCGAGGTCTTCGTCGACGAATACCAGGAGGGCAGCGGCGAAAGCGTCGGCTCTGGCGAGTACGACGATCTCATGCAGACCCTGGTGCGCATCGATTTCTCCACCGTCGTCGCCATCCTGCTGAGCTTTCTCGCCGTCGTCATCGGCTTCGACTGTATCAGCGGTGAACGTGAGCAGGGCACGCTGCGGCTGCTGCTGTCCAACCCGGTGCCGAGGGCCCACATCATCGCCGCCAAGCTGGTGGGCGGCATGTTGTCGTTGTGGGTACCGCTGCTGCTGGCCTACGTGGTGGCCCTGTCGATCCTGCTGGGCAATGGCGATGTCCAGTTCAGCGGCGACGACTGGCTGCGCCTCGGCCTGATGCTGGCTCTGTCCTGCCTCGTGCTCGGACTCGTGTTCGCCTTCAGCGCCATGGTCTCGTCGATCACGCACAACTCGGCGACGTCACTGACGGTGTGCCTTTTCGTCTGGCTCATCGCCGGGGTGGGGTACATGAACTGCCTGCCAGGGCTGACGCGGTACGGTGTTCCGTACCCGCCATTCTGGGAGTATCTCACAAAGATGCGGGAAGTGCGCCAGACGCAGGCGGGTGAGATGGAAGAGTGGGAGGCACGCAATCCCCCTCCCGGTGCGGCCTACATGAAATCGTACAGCGCCGGCCCGCTGACCCGCTACTCCCATCCGCGGGGCAATGCCTGGCGGGAGCAGCGAGCCCGGTTCCGTTTCGACCAGATGCTCGAATACGCAGATGAGGACTTCAAGTACCGCACGGCCAACCAGATGCCGCTGGCACAGCAGGAATTTCTCGTCGACAAGTGGGCGGTCCTGTCGCCGCTGACCAACTACCGAAGCCTGATGAAGTACCTGGCGCGGTCGTCACTGGACGATCTGTTCTTCTTCTCCCACTTCGGTCAACGCTACCGCGTGACATATGTCGACTACCTGCGAACGAAGATGAGTTCCGCCTCGTGGCGCCGCTGGTTCACCGACGATCCCGTCGACCAGGAACCCCTGGTGCCGGATCCGGAGAGCGTGACCGCGGACATGCTGGCCGATGGCTCCGACTTCATGAGCAGCCGCGCCGAGTGGCTGGAACGGCAGCAGGAACTGGCCGCCAGGGACCCCGCCCGCACGCTGGATCTGACGGATCTGCCAAAGTACGGCGACGGGTGGAAGCGCACCCTGGGTCAATCGCTGACGCTGATGATGCCGGGACTCATCGTGCTGCTGCTGAGCTTCAGCCTCTGTGTCACCATCACCGTGCTGCGTTTCGTCCGCTACCGGTTTGCGTGAGGCGGCCGTGACCATCGTCTTCCTGCACCAGCTTCACGACCACCTGATCTCACTCCGCGTGCAGCTCAGTATGATCGTGGTGCTGCTGTTCTTTGTCGTCAATGGTACGATGTACTCCTGGCGTATGGAGACCCAGGCGCAGGTCGACTCCCAGTTGACGGCGGACCTGAGCCGTCGGCTCGACGGTATCGAGACGATACGGGACGCCGTCGGGGCGGGGTTGCGCGTGGCCAACCAGCCCACGGGAACTGGATTCATCGTCGAGAGTGGATTCGACCGGATGTGGGGCAGCCTCTGGTTCGGTGCGGAGACGGGCAGGATCCCCTTCCGCTGGTTTGCGCGCGACGTCAACTTCTGGATGAGCCGCTTCGAGAACACGGACTGGACGCTCATCGTCCGTCTGGTGCTCTCCTTTCTGTGCATCATGCTGGCGTACGACGGGATCTCGGGAGAGGCACAGCGCGGTACGCTGCGACAGGTCTTCGCCAACCCCATCTCCCGGGGCCGTGTGCTGGTCGGCAAGTTTGCGGCCCATCTCGCCGTGCTGCTCGTGGCGACGCTGCTCGGTACCGTCGTCAGCCTGCTTATTCAGACGATGCACGGTGCTGTCGAACTCAATGGAGCGCTCCTGTGGGCGCACCTGTTGTTCCTGGTGGCCACCGTCGTGTACCTGTCGCTGTTCCTCTTCATCACCCTGGGGATTTCGGCCCTCACACGAACCTCGGCGTCCTCCCTCGTCCTGCTGACGATGACGTGGGCGGTGTTCATCGTCGTCATCCCCCAGTGCTCGTTCCTCATCGCCATGCAGGCGGTAGAACACGAAGAGGGCTGGATGTTCAAGTCCTACGATGTCATGAATGAAGCCCGGGAGACTCTGACCAAGGGCGGGCTGGCGTTGCGTGATTCGTCGCTGGCCGGTCAGGATGGCTTTGCCGTAGAGAGGCAGGTCGCGCAGCGTATCGAGGAGGTGGAGAAGGAGCAGATGCAGGTGCGCAGGCACGGCTTCGCCCAGCAGCTGCAGCGCTACGAGGTGGCGCGTGCCGTCAATCTGCTGTCGCCGGGATTCGCCTTTCAGTACACCATCGAGGCCATGCTGAAGACCGGTGTGGCCAAGCGCGAGAGCTTCTTCCGGCAGGCACTGGAGCACAGGCTCGTGGTGCGCGAGTTCGTCGGCCACCGGGACGCGGCTGACCCCGATTCGCCGCACGTGAGATACCTGCCGGCGTACATGTCCATGAAGCCACTGGACGGCGACGAGATTCCCCGGTTTCAGGAGAAGCCGCTGAGCTTCGCCGAGAGCTTCGCCGCCGGCGTGATGCCGCTGACGATTCTCGTGTTCGAAGCGCTGGGGGCCATGCTGTTCGCCCTGTGGCGATCAACCGCGCCGACGTCACGGGATACGCCCTTGCCGAGGACTGAGGGCGTCGACGGTTCGTGATCGGTACCCCTGGATCAGGCGTGCTTCTCGGCGTCGTCTTCCGGCGCGTACCCCAGTTCGGAGACAGCGTTCTGGATGTCCCAGTAGCCGCGCTTGTTGCCTGAGATCCCGTAGTAAATCCCGAATTTTACATCCGCGGCCTCGATGCCGCGCCAGCACAGCTGCACCGTGTCCCGATGGCTGAGCCATGTGGACAGGATGCGATCGCTCTTGCGGTTGATGACCGACTCGTCGGGCTGGAAGGTGCCGATGCGCAGGCAGATGACGGCCAGATCGAAGTTGTCGGCGTAGTAGCGCCCCAGGGCTTCGCCGTGGGCTTTGCTGGCGCCGTAGAAGCTGTCGGGCCGCACCGGCATGTCAGGTCGTGTGTATACACCCTCCTGCTCATACATACCGGTCACGTGGTTGGTGCTGGCGAAGATGACACGGCGGCACTCACGTTGCACGCAGGCCTCATAGATACGATGCGTGCCGAGGATATTCTGATACTGGCAGTCATCGAAGGAGGCTTTCATGGAAGGGTTGCCGGCCATGTGGATCACGGCATCGCAGCCGTCCACGGCCTCTTCCATCCTGGCCAGGTCGGTGATGTCGGCGACGCACACTTCCTCACCATCCTCTGCCGGCAGCACGGTGCGGTTGTAGAGCAGGCGCAGGTCGTAGCGATCCTTCAGACCGGCGCGCAGTACCTGACCGATGCGGCCCGCCGCACCGGTGATCAACACCTTTTTCCGGGCCAATCATTCCTCCTTCGTGGATGTCGTCACAGTGGGTCGACGGGTACGACCCGAGGCTTGGACGCGGCAGCTGCCAGCTCATCACCGAAGTATCCCTCGGCGGTGATGAACAGGGGAGCTTCCCGTGGATAGTAGGGCGGCCCTTCACCGCCCCGGCCTCGGCCCGAGGCGACCATCACCTCGATGTGGCCGTCCTCACAGCGCACCAGACTCGGTGGTACCTCTGGCGAGAGAGGCTGATCCGGCGACAGAAGCACGTTTCCATCCCTGGTGCACACACTCAATCGGCCCGGGTCCATCTCGAGCCGGACGTAGTAGCTGGGATCGGCCAGTTCCACCCGCTCCCGCTTGAAGTGAGCTATCGTGCGGGCGCCATCACGAAACAGGTACAGGGCTGTGTCACAGGCCAGCTCGGTGCGGCCGAGGTATTGGCAGCCGAGCAGGAAGTAGCTGTCCGGCACTGTCAGCTCATACGGAATCTGCACCCGCGCCGGCGCCCCCAGAAACTGTGGCACCATGGTGGTCCACGTCGTCACGCAGCCTTCGAAGGATTCACCCACCGCACGCAGTGCCAGCCGTGACGTGTCGATGGTGATGCCACGCTCCTGGTAGGCGGCCAACAGATCGAGAGCGTAGTGGTAGGAGAAGGCGGCGACACGCAGATCGTGAACCGCCCAGCTGTACTTGCCCCGTCTCTGGAAGGCTGTCGAGATCTCCGGCGCCAGAGCGGCCATGGCTTCGGGCGTGTACAACTCCTGTCGCGATCCCAGCCGCAGAAAACGATCACCCAGCTTCAGGCGGGCACGCTCCGCCAGCTCGAGCTCCTCCCGGGATTCGAAGCACGGGTGGAAGACGAGACCATCGGCGTCGCTCAGGTCGTCGATCAGGGCGTTCCAGCCTCGTGCAACTTCGGTCTCACGTGCCTGGTACCCATCCCACAGGTCCGCGGTGAAACCATCGGCACGGTCGCGCGACGGGGCGTAGCAGAAGGGATGGACGAGAAACGTCAGGCGCTGCAGGTCAGCCACGGTATTCTACGCGGCGCCACCCGGGCAGGTGCGGAATCCGGCAATCACATCATTTCGATGGGGGGGGAAGAAGTTCCGGTAGCAGTTGTAGGCCAGACGCGATCGGGTCGCCCAGGCGCCCCCCTTGAGCACTTTACGATAGCCGAACCATGGTGCGGAGTACTCCTTGTAGGGAAAGTCCAGGACGTACCCGGGCAGCGGGTAGAAGGGCGACGCCGTCCACTCCCAGACGTTGCCCGCCATCTGGCGGCAACCGAAGGCGCTGTCCCCGTCGGGGAAAGCCCCGACATCGGCGCAGCCCATGGCGCGCGAGTCCAGGTTGGCGTGACGGGGTTCGGGCGTTTCGTCGCCCCAGGGGTACCGCCGCTTCCGCCCGGTGACTGAGCCACCGTCGTCGGTGGGCTCGGCGCTGGCCGCCATGTCCCACTCCGCCTCGGTGGGCAGGCGTCGTCCCGCCCAGTTGCAGTAGGCGTCGGCCTCGTACCAGGTGATATGGCTGGCGGGGGCGTGCTCCTCCAGCGACACCATGCGGTCGAAGTGACGACGCTGCCAGCCGCCGCTGCCCCGCGTCCAGTAGACGGGGTGTTGGGCGCCGGTCCGGTTGCGCCACACCCAGCCTTCGTAGTCCCACAGGTCCTGCTGTCCGTAGCCGCCGGCTTCGATGAACTCGGCAAACTCTGCGTTCGTTACGGGGGCGCGGGCGATCTGGAAGGGGGCGACCTCCACCGGGTGGGCCCACTTCTCGTTGTCGAAGACGAAGGGAACGTCCGGGGCAGCTCCCAGCTGATACACGCCGCCGGGTACGTCCACATCGCCGGGAAGGGGTCCCTGACCTGTGTTCCCATTCGATGTTGGAGCCCCCCCGGCACCATTGAGATCGGGGGCACAGTACTCGAGGGTCTGCCGCATGTACGTGAAGGCTTCGCCGTGCATGTCCTCGTGGTGCAGGGCCAGCAGATTGAGATACGTCTCGACTGCGTTCGGTGTGCTGCCGTCAAGGCGCTCCAGGGTCAGAGTATGCTCCCGATCCATGTAGGCCAGCGTGTCTTTGCGGGACGGGAGGGGGAGCCCCCAGCGGGTGTCATGTTCGACGGTGAAAGAGTTATAAAGATTGTCCCCCCCCTCCAGGAGGGGGGGGGTCCCGTCGAGGGCACGAAGGAGGAAGGCCTCGTAGAAGAAGGCGGTGTGACCCAGCTCCCAGAGGAAGGGGTTGATGATCTCGATCAGGGGGCCCGTCATCTGTTCGTCGCCCAGATCGGACACCAGTTTCAGCGTTCGTTGCCGCGCTTCAGTTATGTCCCGCGCCAGTTCGTCAGCGGGGACCGTCCAGTGTTTGTCTTCCAGCTGTTTCATCTGCTTCTCCACTTTGTAGATCGAGTGGGCAAAGAAGCGGCGTCAGGGGAGAACGAGCAAGCTATCCCATGATTGACGCCACGATCGCTACGGCGGCCTCGGTGTCGTCCCCATCAAGCCAGTGTACGGGGGTCCCGCGCCGCTCCATGCCGCGAAACCAGGTGTCCTGGCGTTTGACCAGCCGGCAGATGGCCTGCAGCAGATCGGTGCGCATCTGCTCGTGCGTGGTGTCACCGAAGACGAAACGGCCCACGTGGCGGAACTCCATACCCAGCTGGTCCAGCCGTCCCATGCCGATGCCGGCATCCACCAGAGCCCTCACCTCCTCTATCATGCCGGCGTCGAGGCGCTCGTCGAGGCGTCTGGCGACACGCTGGCGCAGGATCTCGCGGTCCCAGCGGACACAGAGGACGAGGGGCTGCAACTCGGCGCTCACGGCGGCAGTGCGACCATCGGACTCTGCCTCGGCCAGAGACACCTCGAGGGCGCGGACCAGTCGTCTCTTGCCACCGCTGGCGTCCAGGTTCCGGTAGCGCTCCGGATCCAACTGGCGCAGCCGCCGCTCGAGGTCGACGACGGACTCCTGCATGAGCTCGGCGCGCAGTTCTTCGTCGGCGGGCATCTGGGGGATCTCGTAGCCGCGCAGCACGGCTTCCAGGTACAGTCCCGTACCGCCCACGGCGACGGGCAGGCGGTCCCTTGAGGAGATGTCGGCGAAGACCCTGTCGAAATCCTCGAGATAGTTCCACAGGCTGTACACCTGCTGCGGATCGACGATGTCGATGAGGTGGTAGGGCACCGGGCCGTCGGGGGTCTCGTACTCGCCGAGATCCTTGCCGCTGCCGATGTCGAGACCCCGGTAGACCTGGCGTGAATCGACGGAGATGATCTCGCCGCCGTATCGACGGGCCAGCTCCACCCCCAGGCGCGTCTTGCCCGAGGCCGTGGCACCGCAGACGACGAGCAGGTTGATGGCGTCAGACTTGCTCATGAGCGCGCGGCGGGTCGAGGCGGCGCGAGCAGAGCGGCCGTCTCTCCCCTGGGTACCCGCAGCCGCAGCACGCGACCTGTAACCTGTCGTTCGGTGCCATCGGCCCGGCGCAGCCGCGGCGTTTCGCCCGGCCAGGGGTTGGCCAGCCGCAGCGAACCGCCGGCGAGACTGCGGATGCGAACCGCACCGACCCGGCCCCGCGTGCGCTTGGCGCTGAGCAGGAAGGCGCCACCGGTGCGCACCTTACGAAAGCCCACTTCCTGCCACTCGGAGGGGGCGCCGGAGAACAGATAGGTGACACCACGGCGCTCGTGGACGAGCAGTTCATGCAGGGCGGCGACGCAGGACATGCCGGCGTCCATCTGCATGATCTCGTGGCTCTTGTCGAGCGCGCCCATGGACCGGCCGCCCATGAGCGAGACGCCAGGGAAGTCGATGTTGTGCAGGGTGCCGTGACCGACGTTGGTGAACACCCGTCGCCAGATCTCCAGCCAGAGCACGGCGGCGTCAGCGCTGCCGACGCGAGTCTGGATCATGCTGGCCCAGGGCACACACCAGCCGCTCCACAATCCCGGACCCTCGGCCAGCCAGCGCCGCAGGCTGCGTTCCACCAGGCCGCTGGTGTCAGCATCGTCGAGATCGAGCACATCGAAGGGGGCGATGGCTGCCAGATGGGAGTGATGCCGGTGGCTTTCCTCCAGAGGCGTGTCCTCCCACAGGGCGATCTCCTCAGACCCTTCCGGGCCCCTGAGGCAGACCTTCGGCAAGCGGTCGAGGACGCTGGACCAGACGGGGCGGGGAGTTTCCTTGAGCGCCGCCGCCGCCTCGAGCAGGTCCTCGCACAGGCGATGGATGCAGGCCAGTTGGAAGCTGGCATTGCGACCCCAGGCGTCCATGCCGGCGCCGCGATACTCGGGTGATACCGACACGGGCAGCACCAGACTGTCGCCGTCCTGCTCCAGCATTTCCTCGTACACCCGCATGGCGCCCTGCATGAAGGGAAAGGCGATCTCGCGGAGAAACTGACGGTCCGCAGTATAGCGGTAGTAGCGGTACATCATCTGGGCCACCCAGGCGGTGCAGCCGTGATCGACGCTGCCGGTCCAGAAGCCGCCCATGCAGGTGCAACGATCGTCGACGGCGTGGGGCAGCATGAGACCGTCGTCGATGCCGAGAAAGACGCGGGCGTTGTGGCGCAGCACGGGGGTCCAGCCCTGAATCATGTCGAACAGGGGGCGCAGGTGCTCGAGGCGGTTGCCGTGGAAGGCCGGCCAGTAGCACATCTGCACGTTGATGTTGAAGTGGTAGTCGCTCGACCAGGGAGGCATCTGGTACTCTTCGATCCACGGCCCCTGCAGGGTGGCGGCTACGCCCTCGGGTTGGGTCAGCCCGGCAAACTTGTACATGCCGTAGTCGTAGAGGAAACCCAGGTTGTCGTCGGGCAGATCGAGCTGTGCGGTGTCCCGCCAGTACGCTTTCCACCAGCGGCTGATGCGACGACTGAGTTTCAGCACGCTTCCCGGCCACTGGTCGTCGAGTACGGCAGCAACGGCCGTCCGGGCCGCCGCCTTGCTCTCACCGCGGCTGACGCCGATGAGCAACGAACGGCCCCGCCACCGATGCTCTACGCAGACCCCGTTGTCGTCGGGCAGCATCTGAAACCACCCCGCCCCCTCTCCGGTGGAATACCGCTGCGGCGGCTGGAAGGAGATGGCTTTCAGCTCGTCGCCCACCCACTTCCACGCGGGCAACCGTTTGATATCGGGCACGGGCAATCCGGGCGGTACGGTGACACAGGCGAGGCAGGCAGCCATGTCCAGCAGCAGGCGTACGGTGTACTGCCGTCGGCCCCGGCGCAGCCGTACGGTGACGGTACCGTCGGCCGTATCCAGCGACCCGGTGGCAAGTTCGGTGCCACGACCGAAATCCAGTTCGAGGCGGCCCACGGGGATGACGCTCGGCCGGCGGGGGACTCCCTCCGGACGTTCCGTGTCCTCGAAGAGCTGGCGCAGACGGGCCTCATCGTGTCCCTCCAGGCAGTCGCGGATGTTGGCGTAGGACTGCTTCTCGGTCCACGGCAGGCCACCGCGATGGTCCCACAGGTCGGCCCGACCCAGGGTCAGGCGCAGGACGCTGCCCTCGCCCCAGATCATCAACCCCAGAGTGCCGTTGCCCTGCAGCATCCCGGTGTGCGTGCGCGGCAAGGGGAACTCCCACTCATATGGTTCTGGCATCACATTCTCTTTCTGAATCGCGGTGTTGAGAGAAGTGTGTCCAGAAGGCCTGCAGGGCGCAAGCCACGGGATGGGTTGCCCAGGTTCGATCCGCGTTCATTAGTTCAGGCTGTGGCTACGATCATCAGCGCTTCGAGGCGCACAGACATCCCTCGGTACTATTCCCGCTTCTTCGCGGCGAGACGGGCGGCAGGGCACGTTCAGTTTCGCAACGCCTTCGGTGGGCGGGGGGCGGTGTCGCTGCAGGACAAAGACGTTCTCGGCTATCTGTTCTGGACGCGCCTGGCACAACCTTTCGCCGACAACCTGAGGGCCCTGCGCGATGACGGTGTGCCGTACGCCGTCCAGTACACGATCACCAACTACGGCTCCGATCTCGAGCCACATACCCCGGGGTTAACCGCGGCCGTCGATGACTTTCGACGGCAGAGCGAGGATCTGCCGGATCCAGCCTGCATCCAATGGCGCTACGACCCGATCGTGTTGTCCGGGGTCCACGACAGCGCCTGGCACGTGGCAAACTTCAGCCAGATCGCCGGGCAGCTGGCGGGTGCAACCCGCGTCGTCAATGTCTCGGTGGTGGAACCGTATCTCAAGACGATCCGCCGGGTGGCTGACGACACGGTGCGGTTCCGGCCGCTGGATCCGGACCGGCACAAAACCGCGGCGAAACGGTACCCTGGCCTGCTTCAGGTGGAGGCGGAGTCGACAGCGGCAATGATGGCCGAGTTGCAGACGGTGGCTACGACCCACGGGCTGGAACTGCGTTCGTGCTGCAACCCGGAGCTGAGCCTGCCCGCATCGCAATGTTGCGGCCTGGAGTTGTTTGCCCCCTACGGGGACAGACTGCAGACCCGCGTCGCCGAGCTGGCCCCGGCACCGTCACGGCAGAGCTGTCAGTGTCTGCGGACCGTGGACATCGGTATGGACAATTCCTGCGTGGCCGGATGCAAGTACTGCTATGTGGTCACATCTCACGACGCGGCAGTGAGGAACTTCCAGCGACACGACCCGGCGGGGCCGATGTTGCGGCCAGAGCCCGATCGGAGGTAATTGACGGGCAAGTCCGAGGCCCGCCACCATGTCTATCACCTCACACGAACGCGTCCTGCGCGCCTGCCGCTTCGAGCAGCCCGATCGAATCCCCCGATTCGACAGCTTCTGGGACCTGCCCCCGGCGTGGGAACAACGGCTGGGACGCCGGCAGAGCCTCAGCGATGTCGCCATCTGGTGTCCGCGGGAGGGCGCTTTTCCAACGCGCGCCAAGCGACTCTCGCGACGGGGTGCCTGGACGACGCGTATCGATGACTGGGGACGTACCGTTCGTGCGCGGGAGGGGGCCTACTTCGACGAGGTCCTCGAAGTGCCGATCCCACCAGGCAGCGATCCCGAGAAAATCACCTTCGACGCGCCGGACCTCGACCAGCGCTACGCCGTCCACGGGGCAGACCTGCAGGAGACGGCATCGCAGCTGGCCAGGGACAAGACGGACTACTGCGTCTTCGGCAAGACGGGCGGCCCCTATCTGCGCACCAGCTTCGTGCGCGGCACGGAGCAGTTCCTCCTCGACATGGCCGGCGACCCGTCGCTGGCGCGGGCCCTGGCCGACAAGATGGCCGATCATCTGATCGACATGGCCATCGAGCTGCTGCGACGCTGGGATCTGACCGACACCGGCGTCTGGATCTACGACGACATGGCCCACAACGGCGGGCCCATGTTCTCACCCGATTCCTTCGAGCAGGTGCTGTTGCCGGCGTATCGCCGCATGATCCATGCCTATAAGGCGGCGGGTGCACGCTACGTGATCTTACATTCCGATGGCAACATCCTGCCGATCCTCGACATGCTCGTCGACGCCGGCATCGACGGTCTGAATCCGCTGGAGCGCCGGGCCAGTATGGTCGCCGAGGAGTTGCGAGTGCGTTATCCGCAGCTCATTCTCACCGGCGGCATGTGCAACACCCGGACCTTACCCCTCGGTACGGCCTTCGAAATAGAAGAAGAAGCCAGAACCCTCATCGAGCTGGGGCGGGACGGGGGGTTCGTCATCGGCACCCATTCGGTCAGCCCCGAAATCCCCCTGGAGTCATTCGCCACCTACCAGCATGCGTGTGAGACACATGGCGATTTCTCCGCGCCTGCCTGAGTGGCCGGACAGAAAGGAAAGATCATGAACGGCAACCGACTGCAGGATCTGCTGACGCGGCACGAGGCGTTCTGGCAACGCCAGGGCGACACACCCTTGATGTCGGTGTCGGCGCACAAGCCGCTGGAGGAGAGAGGCGGCATCCCCCTGGCCGACGGTACGCGGTCGGCAGATGGCCGCCTGATTACGCCCGAGCTGCTGGACCCGGCCAGATTCTATGGCGGCGCGCCGATCCAGGACGTGGTTCGCGGTGACTTCATCGCCAGTCAGGGCCCGCCGGGCATGTGCTGGACCGAAGCCGCCTACGGCTGTCCGGTGCGCATCGTCACCGGTGGCCCATGGGCGGAGCCCTGCGTCGGCGACTGGCGCGCCGAACGATACCTCGAGCCGGACCAGGAATGGATCAGCAAGCTCAACGAGTTCGTCGACTTCCTCGTCGACCGCGCCGCCGGCCACCACCCCATCACACAGCCCCTGTTCAGTGGCCCCATGGATGTGATGCTCG
>PBSR01000085.1 GCA_002726335.1 Gemmatimonadaceae bacterium | reverse complement strand
CTTCCGCAGTTCCCGCAGGATGTCGAGGGCCTGACGTGGCAGGGGCGTCAGCAGGGGGCGACCGCCCTTCGAGGGGCTGAAGTCCCATGTCCCTGCTTCGAGGTCGAAATTCTCCCACTGAGCCGATCTCAACTCGCCGGGGCGCGGAAACAACAGAGCCGACAACTGAAGGGCCGCCATCGTCGTCGGTTCACCGCCATATCTGTCGATGGCCCGTAACAACTGCGCCAGCTGCTCAGGGGACTCAGGTGCGGGGTGGTGCTTTTCCTCCTCGGGTCGAAGGGCACGACGCCCCAGGCCCTTGGCGGGGTTCGACGTAGCCCGACTGGTAACGATGGCGTACTCGAACACCATCGAGCACACATCCTTCACCTTGTGCGCCGTCGGCACCTTGCCCGCCCGCTCCAGGCCCCGCAGGGCATTCAGGAGGCGTAGCGAGTCAATCTCCGCGATGGGATCGGTACCCAGATGGGGGAAGATGTAAAGCTCTAGGCGACGTAGGTTCCGTTCGGCGTGGGCAGGGGTGGCGTCGTGACGATGCCGGTCATCCCACCACTCACGGGCGACGGCCTCGAACGTATTGGCCCCCGCGACCTTCTTACGCGCCTCCTGCTCCCGCCGGTGAGCGACGGGGTCTATTCCCTGGGCCAGCAGGACACGGGCCTTGTCGCGCTCCTTACGGGCCACAGACAGGCTGACCTTGGGGTAAACGCCCAGAGACATGAGCCGCTCCTTGGCCTTCCCGCTGGGACCGACGCCAAGCCAAAAACGGAAACGCCAGTATCGTCCGCCCTGCTTGATATGGAGGAACAGGCCGTCGCCATCATGCAGTTTGTGGTCTCGGCCCTCGAATTTGGCGGCTTTTATTGTGGGGGCCGAGAGTTTGTCCCGGCTGACCTTGGGCATGGTGGCCTCCGTGGAATCGGGATACCCCAGATAGGTATCATCACCGGGGCAATTCAGCTACCCCAATAGGATACCCCATATAAGAACCGAATGTCAACGGATTCCTGCGGACGAACACGGAGGGACAGACACAAAAAAGTCCCGCTTCTCAGAGAGAAACAGGACTTTTGTGGACTGCGGTGGATATATTACTGGTGGAGCTGAGGGGAATCGAACCCCTGACCTCCTGAATGCCATTCAGGCGCTCTCCCAACTGAGCTACAGCCCCAATCTGTGCGCTGTCACAGAATGATCCTTGTATTCGTCCGCCGAGCCATCCTGGCTCGCTGCGTTGCGCTCCATCGCTGGGTCTATCAACCCACGTCAGTCGCGCGCCTTGCGCGCCAGGCGTCTCGACGCCCGAATTCCACAAGGCTAATTCTGTGACAGCGCACTGGGCGCAAAAAAACTACGGGTCGGTCAGCTGATCGTCAACGATTTCAGCGTCCACCCACGTTGACCCCAAGCTGCAGTGTCCCGGTCTGGTATTCGTCCCTGTCGGAGGACGATGGGCCGATGGACAGCAGGGTTACCACCAGCCGGGCATCGGTGAAGGCGTTGAAGTTGTTCGAGGTGCGAATCGTCAGGGTGCCAAGGGTGGCCACCCCATCGACGCCGCCCGACAGGCTGGCACCGCCCATACGCATGACGTCACCCTCCAGCTGGATGCCACTGGCGAAGGGGGTGACGAAAGGCTGCGTGGCGGCAAACACCGCGCCGGCCACGTCGAAAGCGCTGGCCGGCTCCGGTTCGATCCGCAGCTCGAACTGCCGCACCCCGGTCATCGCCTGCATCACGAACGTCAGAGTCAGATCCTGTGCCGAGGTGTTGGCCGGCCAGCCTTCGCCGTCGATGCGGATCTGGCTGGCGTAGCCTCCCGACAGGGAGGCGGTCTGACGCAGCTCGACCGTGGTGGTCGGACCGGCGACATCGCCGGCGTTGGGGACAGCGTCGTTGCCGCCGTCATCCGAGCAGGCGGACAGGCCCATGAAAGCGGCCAGGGCGTATCGGAACAGCACGGCACTACTCCTGGGAGAGGCGGGGTGAGTCGAGATCATCTCTCAAACATCGCCCTCGTGCTGACAGCCGGCAATGGTGGCCACGTTTCTAGCGGCAGGTCCTGCCCACCCAACCAGCGGAGGACGGTCCCAGAACGGGGTGGGTGACCACGTGCACGTGCAGGGAGAGGGGTGAGGCTTGGACGGTGCCGCCAGCGCCAAAGGCTCTGGCCAGGGACAGCACCTGACCGGTAAGGGACAATCGTCGACTCAGCTGTGTCGCCATGGACAACACCGGAATCGTCCCTCGTCCACTCCGAGCCGACAGTCCGACGGCGACGGCGCCCTGCGCGTCGCGGCGTGTCAGCTGCAGCCAGACTCGAGCCGGCACATGGCCCTGAGCCGGCCGGATCCAGCCGGCCAGTGACCAGGAGGCCGGCAGGTCGAGCTGCCAGCCCGCGGCTCCGGCTATCGTCCGCTCTCCGATGCCTGCCAGACCCCGCCAGGCGAGGCCCTGAATTGTCACCCCCAGTGCAAGGGATGCGGTGAATCGTGTCCCGATCCCCATCCACCCGCCGTACTCCCGATGCCGTGGGGGGCCGCGCATGGCGCCACCGGCACCAACCGCCAAGCCCCACGGCAGCGGTGTGGCCAGCAACAGTCGGTGTCCGGACAGGGCGGACAGACCGAAAGGCCGGTCGTGGCTGATGCTGCCGCAGGGACGCCGGACCTCTCCAAGTCCGGCAGGACCCGATGTCAGTTGCGCCACTGTGTCCAGTGGCGACAGCGGGAACAGGGCGCGCTCAAAGGCGGCGTCGGCATCGGTCGAGAGTACCACGGGTAGCAAGGCGAGAAGTATCTGCCGGAAGCTCACAAAGGATCGAGGCATACGCATGCCTGTCCCTTGCAAGGACCGGGCCGGACGATTCTGTCAGTGTGTGGGGCCGCAGACGACTGTGGAGATGGGTGGTCATGCACCCGCCGTCGTCACCGATGGCCTACGTCGAGACGCTGCCACCCGAATCGCCAGAACGGACGGGGAAGCGGTCGTCGTAGCCGCCGCGAGGGAAGCGTGCCAAGTCGATGTCAGCGGGCACGTAGTGCCACGCCGTCGAATAGCGCGTGCGCTCCGGATCGTCGTTGTCGGCCGTACCGTGCAGCAGATTGGCGGAGAACAGAACGACAGAGCCGCCAGGAACCTCGACATCGATGGCGCTGGCCTCGTCCACGTCGGTCCAGGATCCGTGGGTCCCAGGCTCGTGATGGTGTTCGACGATCTGGCCGTCCTCGTGGCTGCCGGGCACGACGCGCAGGCAGCCGTTGCCGCGGTCGGCATCCTGCAGGTAGATGGCGCAGGAGACGACACGGCGGGAGTCGGTGCCGAAGTAGTAGTTGTCCTGGTGCCAGTGGGTGGAGGTGCCGCCACCAGGGAGCTTGGGGAAGAACTTGGTGCCGAAGACGTCGATCTCTTCGTGGCCAACGAGAGGTACGACGCGCTTGACGATGTCAGTCTCTCGGGCCAGTTCGAGTATTCGCGGGTCGACGACGCAGACACCCTGCACCTTGTGCAGCAGACCCGCACGCGGCGAGCCATCGGCGTCGAGCTCCAGGGAAAAGTGCGGCTCCGGTTCACGCAGCTGAGAGCCACGTTCAACGAGCTCGTCGAACACCGCCAGGTAACCGGCCAGACGCGGACCCTCGATCATCGACTCGAAGATCAGGTAGCCGTCTTCGTGAAACCGCTCCAGTTCTTCTCTACCAAGCATCTGGATCTCTCTTCAGAAACGGACGGTGAAACGAACCCCGGCCATGGCGAAGGGGTCGGCGTCGATGGCGAAGTCGGCCAGGTGCGCGTCCACGTAGGCATCGAGCCCCGATAGCGTCGCGGCGATGACGTAGTACAAAACGCGGGTGTTGCGGCGGGCGGCCCGGTCCTGGCGCGTCAACGCGGTGGGGGCCTCACCAACGCGAGCCCCCTCGATGACGGCAGCCGACAGCAGACCGGCGCCGGCGCCAGCGAACAGCACGGCTTTTACCGGGTGGCCCGTGGTTGCCTGTCCCCAGCCAGGAATCAGCGTCGAGCGCCACAGGGCGCCTCGCGGTGACATGGGCTTCGCCGCTTCGCTCACCGGTGCCGACGCCGTGTCCGTCCTGGCCCCGGCCTGGGCCTCGAGGCTGCCAGCCAGCAGCAGCAGGTACAAGGCGGCGCCCTTCAGCAGGCCCATCTCAGCCCTCCTCGCCGCCGAGCCGGTCCCCAGCGTGCAGGGAGTGGCCGCGCACGAAGGCGTCGGCCGCCATGCGTGGACGCCCCTGGGGCTGCACCTCGGTCAGGCGCAGGGCACCCTGGCCGCAGGCCACTGTAACTCCCTCCCTTCCGTCGGCGATCAGAACGGTTCCCGAAGCGCCGGTTCCGGCGCAGATTTCGGCCCGGTGCACCTTCAGCACACCCCCGCTCCAGCTCGTACAGGCTCCGGGCATGGGGTTGGCGCCGCGAATCCGGTTGCGCACCTGCTCGGCGCTCCACGACCAGTCGAGGCGCCCGTCTTCTTTCGTCAGTTTGGGAGCCCGGGTCACGCCTGCCGTGTCCTGCGGCTGCGGCTCGATGGTGCCGCTCTCGAGTCCGTCAAGCGATCGCACGAGCAGTTCGGCGCCATCCACGGCAAGACGGGCCTCCAACTCGCCCGCCGTCTCATCGGTGCCAATGGTGACGCGTTCCTGCAGCAGGATGTCGCCGCCGTCGATGCGCGGATTCAACAGGAAGGTGGTGATCCCCGTCTCGCGGCAGCCATCGAACAGGGCCCAGATGATCGGCGCGGCGCCACGGTAAGCGGGCAACAGGGACGGGTGCACGTTCACCGATCCCAGGCGCGGTATGGCCAGCAGCCTCTTCGGCAGGATGGAAAAGGCGATGACGGCAAAGGCGTCGGGCTGCAATCTGGCCAACTGATGTCTCAGGTCAGCCGCTTTTGGTGAGGGCGGCTGCAGGATCGGCAGTCCCAGGGCCAGGGCGGCAGCTTTCACCGGCGGCGGGCGCAGCCTGCGGCCGCGACCGGCGGCGCGGTCCGGATTGGTGACCACAGCAGCCACTTCATGCCGGCTGGCGGCGAGCCGCTCCAGTGATGGCACGGCGAAGGCGGGCGTGCCGAGGAAGACGACGCGCACCCGGTTGCTCCGCTAGTCGCTCTTGTCGCTGTCGTCGTCGCGGATACGGGATACGGCAGAGCGCGACATCTCGACGCGGACGTTGTCGGCAATCTTTACCACGATCACGTCATCCTTCAGGTTGGTGATGGTGCCGTGGATGCCGCCGCTGGTGACGATCCTGGCCCCCTTCTCCAACTCGTCGATCATCTTCTGCTGATTTTTCTGCTTTTTCATCTGCGGGCGCAGGATCAGCATGTAGAGGACGACGAACATCAGAACGAAGGGCAGCAGCTGGGCGATGGGGTTGGCGTCCGCCTGACCACCACCCCCGCCGCCCATGGCGTAGGCGGGCTCGACGAGGAAAAAGAGCACGATCGATCGGTCCTTGCGGAGGGGAATGGAGATACGTGGAACCCTCCAAACTACGGATTCTCACCCATCCTGGTAAGTCGCTGAGAAGGCCCCCCGCCAGTCGGCGAAACGCCTCTCGATGATGGCGGCCCGCATGGCCCGCATCAATTGCAGGAAGAAGTGGACGTTGTGCAGTGTCGCCAGATGCAGCCCGAGGATCTCGTCGGTCTGGAACAGATGGCGCAGGTAACCCCGATGGTACTGGCGGCACGTCAAGCAGTCGCACGCTGCATCAAGGGGGCCGTTGTCATCTGCATGGACGGCGTTCTTCATGCGTACCCGGCCCGTGCTGGTGAACAGAGTGCTGTTGCGCGCGTTGCGCGTGGGGATGACACAGTCGAACATGTCGATGCCACGCTCGACGCCGTCGATCAGGTCCTGGGGCAGCCCGACACCCATCAGGTACCGCGGCTTGCGTGTCGGCAACTCGGGCACCGTCTCCTCGAGGGTGGACAGCATCTCGGGCCGGGGCTCGCCGACGGCGAGACCACCGATGGCGTACCCCGGCAGGTCGAGAGCCACAAGATCGCGGGCGCTGCGCCGCCGCAGTTGGGGATAGACGCCGCCCTGGACGATACCGAACAGGGCCTGTGGCGGCCGTCCGGCCGCCACCTGCACCGTCTGCAGCTCTTCATGGCGCCGCAGACACCGTTCCGCCCACCGCTGCGTCCGTTCCATCGAATCGCGGGCGTACTCTTCGGTGGCCGGGTAGGGTGTGCACTCATCGAAGGCCATGATGATGTCGGCGCCGAGGCTATGCTCGATATCCATCACCGACTCGGGAGTGAACAGGTGTGAGGAGCCGTCGAGATGGCTCTGGAAACGCACACCGTCCTCGGTGATCCGGCGCAGCTCCTGCAGGCTGAAGACCTGGAAGCCGCCGGAGTCGGTGAGAATGGGGCGGGGCCAGCTCATGAATCCATGCAAGCCACCGAAGCGCTCGATGCGCTCGTGACCTGGCCGCAGGTAGAGGTGATAGGCGTTGCCGAGGATGATGCTGGCATCGAGCTGGAGCAGGTCCTGCTGACTCAGGGCCTTGACGGTAGCCCGCGTGCCCACGGGCATGAAGACCGGAGTTTCGATGGCGCCGTGGGGGGTGTGCAGCAGGCCGGCACGGGCGCCGGTAGCGCCGTCCTCGGCGATGAGCTCGTAGCGGAAGGAACTGTCCCCGTCGCTCAGCGTTCGAGCTCCGCGAGGGTGACGAATCGATGGCCGCGCCGTTCGAGCCGCGGCAGCATCACCTCCAGAGCGCCCAAAGTGGAGGGCAGCAGCCTGGTGGCGGCCACGACCTGACCAGCATCACCTGCCTTCTCTGCCAGAGACCAGAGGCGACGGGTCACCTCTGCGATCGTCGCCTGCTCATCGAGGCGTATGGCTCCATCAGGTATCCGGTCGACGAGCTGATGTCCGGCGTCTGTCAGATTCGGTGGCACCTCTGCATCCCCGTCTGCGGCGAGTGTGAGCGGCTGGGCCAGCTGTGCGAGTCGGCGCAGGCGGGAGGCTGGCGCAGCCGCCAGGTCGACGACGATGGCGATATGCCCCGAGCGGCGTTGCAGACTCCGGTCGAGGCGCAGGCGGAAGAAGGTGGTCACCGTGGAATCGATGCCCACGGTCAGATCGACGGCAGCCGGCCCCCGACGTTCCACGCCGCGCACGATGTAGCCGCCGTGCCAGCGGACGAACTCCGTGATCTGACGGTTGACGCTGGCTACGGGCAGGTCACGGGGAACGCGCACGGCGATCGTGTCGACCTCGCCTGCAGGGGCGGCGCGGAACTCGACCCATGAAGGGGAGATACCGAGCTCGAAGAGTACCGTATCGAGCCGGGCCACAAGGCTGTCACCGAAAGAGCCTGCGTCAGCCTGAATCCGGGACGGGGGGGCGAGGTTGCGCAGTTCCGTCGGTTCGTCAGCCGTAGGCGGGGGCGGGAGCTGGGATACGAACACGGCCACAATCACAGCCGCCAGCAGACCCGTGCCGGTGAACACAAGATGCCACTGGGGCGGTCGCCGCTTCTTGACCATTGCCGGCGACCGACGGCCGGACCGCCGCCGTGAGGCACTCAAAACTACTGCTTCACGCCGGCCCAGGTCATGCCGGCCACCGGCTTGGACAGAGCGCCGTCGCCACAGTCGCCGGCCAGCGGATCGTCGATCCAGCGCACGATGCGCCACAGACCGTCATCCCCCTGGCGCATCTTGAAGTTCATCACCTGGTCGACACGGAACCCCTCGTCCTCAGCTTCCAGCAGCAGGATCTCGACACGACCGCGGAAGACCTCCCAGTCCTCGTCGGGGTGGCCGTCGGGATCGCCTTCGAAGGCAGCGGGGTAGTCTCGTCCGGACTCCGTGACCCGTCGTGACTGGGTGAAGTTCCACTCGATCTGCCGGTAGATGTCGAAGACCCCGGCGCTCGAGCCGTCACGGGCACCGAACATCAGGTCGAGCTCGTCCTCTTTGCCGTTGGCCAGGATCAACTCGCCCTGACAGTCGGTTTCGGTAAACCAAAAGCGATCATCGATGATCGATTCGTAAAGGACTTCGTTGCCTTCGTTGAAGGCGCGCTGCAGGTTGGCCATGACGACGGCGGCGGTGGTCGCCTCGGCCGCCGGCGGCTGCTCTTCCTCGGGGGGGCGTGACGTCTTGGGTGCAAAGGGGTTGCCGCACGCGACGAAGGCTAGGACGAGAATAGCGAGGCTGGTTCGGGCTAGGGATTTCATCTCTTTCAGTCCAGGAATCCGTTATTGGGCGAAGGCCCCGCGCAACTCGGTGAGCGACTGATCGTCGACACCGGCGCGGAAGTCCTGCATGCGGCGGATCGACCAGACGGGGTTCTCCTCGCTCGGCGTCACCAGGTCCACTTCCATCCGTCCCCGCACCTCAAAAGCCCGGGTCGTGCCATCCTCACCGGGTTGTTCGAAGAAGTCGAGGATATAGTCGAAAATATACGTCTCTCGCTCCGGTTCGTCGGTATAGAGCTGACGTTCGTCTTCGCCGGCATCATACCAACGGCTCACCGTGACCTGCTGAAAACGCTCCCGGTCCATCAGATTGGTGGCGAAGCGTCGCTCTTCATCGCGCGCCCACAGGGTGTCGCTGTCAGCGGGATTGTCGGGATCGTAGCCGCCGGGGGGATTGTAGACCTCGCGATACAGTTCGAGACCGCTCAACTCCGGGACAAACAGAAATGTCTCTGACAGCTGGTCGACATACTGCACGGCGCTGAAACCCTCGAAGGTATCGCGCACGTTGAATAGGACAGCCTCCGGCGTCGTCGGTTCCCGCAGGAACAGCAGGTCGCCGCTGGGGCAGTCCGGCAACCGGGTGGAGAAGGGGTTTTCCGCCTCGGCGTGATCCGTATCGGGATCGACACCGCGGCACTCCGGAAAAGCAGCCACGTCAGTATCGGCGGCACAGCGGCAGTCGACCTGGGCGCTGTCATCCAGGCCGCAGCCGGCAAGCAGAATGGCCATCAGCAGCCAACGGTTGCCCCGTCGCATACTCAGCCCGCCAGGGCCCCGAAGGGCACCGGGGTGAAGCACAGGATGAAGATGGTCAGGCACAGGATGCCGATCACACGACGCCGGCGATCCAGAGGAATTGTCGGGTTGTAGGGTGGTGGATGGTCACGACCGAATACGGTCAGCAGCAGGGCCAGCGCCAGCCAGCCCGGCCAGCCGGCGGGCCAGTGGGCGGGCAGGTCGGCGACCAGAGACAGCACGCCGTAGGCCCCCAGCACGAGGAGCGCTGAAAAGGTCAGGCGCCCGACGAGGCGATGGGCGGATCCGGTCAGTGCATAGGCGATATGGCCGCCATCCAGCTGGCCGACGGGAAACAGATTGAAGGCGGTGATGAACAGCCCCACCCAGCCGGCGAAGGCGACGGGGCTCAGCAGCACGAGTTGCTCATCGCCCACTGCCGGCAACAGCCAGTTCGACAGAAAGTCGAACAACAAGGGGGCGCCCAGCTGGATCGTGTCGGGCTCCAGCTGCCGCGGCAACTGCCCGAAGTATCCGGCATCGACGATGCGGGACATGGGCAGACCCACGGCACAGGCGATGACGGCGATGACGAAGCCGGCGATCGGACCGGAGGCGCCGATGTCGAGCAGCGCCCGCTTGTTGGGAATCGGCGAGCGGATACGGATCACGGCACCCAGCGTGCCCAGGAAGGACAGGTAGGGTAAGGGGATGAAGTAGGGCAGTGACGCTTTCACCTGCCACCGTCTGGCAGCGAAGTAGTGGCCGAACTCGTGTACGGTCAGAATCGCCAGCAGCGTGGCTGCGAAGGGCAGGCCTTCGACGAGATGTACCAGTTGACCCCAGCCCAGCAGCGGATTGACGCCCTGCTGCATGGCGCCGGCAACCATCATCGAGAACAGGGTCAGGAAAAACAGCAGCACGTGGGTGGACGTGCGTGTTGCGGCCACCGGCACGGCGCGGACCGGTGTACCCACCGGGGGGCCGTACTGTCCACCGGGCCCGTACTGAACGCCGGGTGTCGATGACCAGCCGTCGCCGGCATGGCGGGTCGGCAGGCGAACCGCGGGACGGGTCGGTACCCGCCGCCAGAGATTCATCGCACCGGGTCCCGGGCCCACACCAGGCTGACCCGGTGGGCCTGGCCGAGGCCGTCACCGAAAGGCAGATAAGCGTAGTCGACGCGCCAGTCGCCGGTGAAGACGCCCAGACCGAGGGAAGCGTCGCGGCCATCACCCGACTGATAGCCGCCGCGCAGCACGAGACGTGGACGAACGCGGAACTCCGTGCCCAGGTGCACGCTGGTGGTCACGTCGCGGGTCCAATGGAGATCGGTGCTGAGCAACAGGGGTCCGCGAACCACGGCGCCACCCAGCCGCAGCTGCAACGGCAGGTCGGTGGCCTCACGGTCGAGGTTGCTCATGCGTCCCAGGTTGCGGGCAGCGACGCCGAGCCACCACGGTCCGGTGCCGTAGTGCAGCCCCAGGTCGACAGCGGCGCCGGAGGCCGACTCGGTGTCGATCGACTGGCGTGCGTACCGGGCGCTGACGCCGGCCCGCAGACGCCGGCTGAGCGGGCGGGACCACGAGGCCCCGGCCGTCCACTCATAGACGCCGAACTCGCCCAAGGGCTGTGACGTGGGTCCCAGCCGTCGCTCGAGGTCGCCGGCATGGGACAGCAACACGTCTGCGGCAAAGGCGTCGCTGTCGTGGCTGCCCCAGGTCGTGACGGCGTGTTCGTGGCGCACGTCGCCGATCCACTCGGTGTGGCTGAGGGCGGCGGAGCGACCGCCTCCCACAGCCGCCGGATTCGAGGCCGAAGCCTGAGCGTCCACCAGGGCCGTCGTCGCTTCGCCAAGGGCTGCGGCGCGAGCGCCGACCCCCAGCTGCAGGATGGCGAATCCAGGATCGGCCGACGCCGGCAGAGTCCCTACCAGGGCCGTCAACAGGGCACTGCAAATCGGGAGACAGCGGCGCATCAGAACCGGCTCAACACGGTCAGCACCTGGCGCCCGCCGGCGTCGAGTTCGTCGGCCACCCAGGCGAAGTCGAGTTGCACCCTCTCCATGCGCATGGGACGCAGGCTGAGACCGAAGGTGGGTAGACCGAAGCCATCGGCATCGCCCACCCGGTGCAGGCCGCCACGGAGAGTGAGCAGGTCGTTGAGACGGGCTTCGAGCCCACCGTGTCCGCGTAGGTCGCGATCGCCGCCGACATCGAGTACTTCCACATCGGCGGCAGCGGTGACGATCCCGCGCCAGTGATGGCTGATGCCGACAGCCAGAACCGACAGCAGCGCTTCTTCAGAGCTGCTGGTCTGCGCCGAGGGCCTGATCACAGACCAGCTCAGCTTGTCCAGCAGGTTGCGCGCCGACACGCCGATGACGGTGGTTTCGTTCAGCCTGTAGCGCAGCCCCAGGTCGACGGCCCGACCGTTGGCGCTCGACTCACCCGCCCCGGGAGCCTCGAGCCGATGATCGATGATCCTGACACCGAGACCGAACTGCAGGCGTGGCGTGGCGTTGAGGCCGAGGCCGAAGAGCACGGCGTCCTCGACGTCGTCCAGGTTTCCCGTCACTTCACCGGAGCCGTTGCGGGCGAGCAGGCCATCGACACCGGCATGCAGCCAGGCCAGACCGAAGGCGAGGGGACCGCGCACATTGATCGACCCGGCGAGACTGGTGCGGTTGCGACCAAGAGACAGGGGCTGATACGAACCCAGCAGGTTGCGTCCCTGGCGCGCTGCCAGGCCGGCCGGATTGTAGAGCAATGCCGCCGGTCCCTCGATCGTGGCGCTGGCAGCGCCGCCCATGCCGGTGGCACGGGCGCCCAGTCCGGTGTCGAGGAAGGCCCCGCCGAAAGGCGCCGCATGGACGGCGGCAGAGGCCACTATACACAGCAGGGCCCCGAGCCGGATGATCAGGCCAGGGCGCATCAGTCGAGCACGACCAGGTTGCCGAAGGCGCGGTCGCCACCGTCGGTCTCGACGCGGAAGAAGTAGACCCCGTTGGCGACGGCACGACCCTCATCGTCGAGACCATCCCAGTTCTCGCCACGATTGCCGCCGCCGCGATCGACGCCGTCCACCAGCGTGCGCACCTTGCGGCTGGCGAAATCGTAGATCTCGATCGTCACGCGGGCGTCGTCGGCCAGGCTGTAGACGAAGCGACAGAGCTGTCCCTGGGACGGGGCGAAGGGGCTGGGCGCCGCATAGGCGCGCACCCCGTCGAGGTCGCGGAAGTCACCGGCACCGATGAATTCACCCGAGTCGAGGGAGCGCGTCATCAGAGGGAAGCTGAGAATCGTCCATGTACGGCCCCCATCGATGGATCGTCCCAGGCCGTTCTCGGCGCCGGCCCACAGCGCCATGGACCCGTCGGGCAGGGCGAATCGCTCCACGCCGACGAAGGTGGGCAGCAGGATGTCGCGGGACACCAGATCCTCGACTTCGGCCAGAAACCAGTTGTCGCCGCGATCCGGCGTCATCAACAGACCGGCGTCACTGCCGGCCCAGATCGTGTCGCCACCGGTGAAGGCGAAGTCCCAGGCGAAGGTCGGCCCCGTTGCCTGCCAGGTGATACCGTCCTCGGTGACGTTCATCGCTCCCACCTGGCCCGGCCCTTCGGTCACGCCGGCTCCGACCCAGACCAGCGAGCGGCCGTCGGCTGTGAGCTCCCGTTCGATGGCCAGCCCCCAGTTGCCGGACAGGTTGCCCGGGAGGGGTTCGTCAAAGTCGTTGAGGCGGACCTTGTGTGTCCGCCACGTGCTGCCGGAATCGAAGCTGGAGACGACGCCGGAGGCGGTGCCGATCCAGACCGTGTCGCCCCAGGCGGTGACGGAGAAGGTGCGGTGCAGGAGGGACAGAGCCGCCACCGAGTCGATGGCGGCACGAATCTGGGCAATCTGCGTTGCGTCGGCGCCTGCCGTCACCAGACTGTCGGCCTCGAACTGAAGAATCCCCAGATCGATCTCCACATCGGCGACTCCGAAGACGATGCGGTCACCGCCGCCAGGCAGGACCCGCTCCCACGTGCGACCGAAATCGGTGGAGCGCACCGTCGAGCCGGACCAGAAGGCGGCCCAGATCGTGTCGCCATCGAGAGTCAGGCCGAAGCAAGGGTTCTGCACCGGCGTGAAGGGACCCCCTTCGAAACCGGGTCGCAGCGTATCGAAGAGCGCCTCGTTGGTGATATGATCCCAGGAGAGGCCGCCGTCCACCGACCATGCCAGGCCGCTGCCCACGGGATGCGGGCGATCAAGGCCGGTGGCCAGAGAGTCGAACAGAGTCGCCGCCCACACGGTATCACCGGAGGCCGCCAGGGCGCTCACCGAGCCACGGCCCAGGCCGTTGGCCTCGGTGAAAGTGAGCCAGTCATCCTGGACCAGGCCGCTGCCAGTGGCCGGGTCCAGACGGGCCAGACCACGTTCGGTGGCCACCCACAGGAAACGACCGCTGAAGACCACGTCCGTGATGCTGGTTCCCACGAGGCCGGTGAGTGGCTGAGACGATTGGTCCTGATGGAAGCCGGTGGGCAAGGCGGCTTCGGCCAGCCGCAGCGGACCGGATATCGACGCCAGAAAGACGAGCACCAGCAGTGCTGCGGCTGGTGGGCGGCGCCGCAGCGCCTCGGAGGCGTCAGGCATACCGGGCGGCGCGGACGCGCAGCGCTTCGACCGCTTCACAGCCGATGCCACAGTCACCGATACGGGCTCCATAGGACTCGCCGTGGCTGTCGGAGCCTCCGGAGGTCAGCAGTTCGAGTCGACTGGCCAGCTCGTTGAGGTGTTCGATCTGTGGTGGCTGATGTGAAGGATGGAAGACCTCCACGCCGTCGAGGCCAACATCGACCAGACTCTGGATGGCGGCATCCGACACGGACAGGCCAGGGTGGGCGAGGAGGACGACACCACCAAGCTCGTGCACCATGGCGATCACGTCGGCCGAAGGCGTGCGCGGTTTGGGCACGTCAGCGGGGCGGCGGTCACCGATGAAACGGGAGAAGGCTTCCTCCTTGTTGCTGACGGCACCGGTGGCGACCATGGCGGCGGCGATGTGCGGCCGACCGAGGGGGCTGCCGTCGGCGCGTACGAGAATCTCATCGAGGGTGACTTCAACGCCGAGCTGATTGAGCCGTTGAACGATGGCGGCGCCACGATCGTGCCGTCGCTGATGGACGAGCTTGACGTAGGACGCCAGGCGTGGACTGCGATAGTCGAGGCAGTAGGCGAGCAAGTGGACCTCGCGGTCCTCGATATGGGCGCTCAGTTCAGTCCCGGGAAGGACCTCCAGGCCGAGGGTGGCGCCTGCATCCAGTGCTTCCGGAACGCCCTCTACGGTATCGTGGTCGGTGAGACTGAGGACGCGCACGCCGGCGGCCGCGGCCTCTTCGACAGCCTGTGTGGGAGTGCGCAGACCGTCGGAACAGAAGGAATGTGTGTGCAGATCCGCCAGGTTGTACTGAACCACGCCTTCACCTTCCGAGGGGCTGATCGGAGTTCGTGCGCGGCAGCAACGCCGGGGCACGCCAAGAGAGAAACTAAGATAGCGATCGGAACGTACCCTGTGTAGGTCCGGATTGGCGGCACCAGCCTGACGAATCAGTTACTCGACAACTCCATCAACAGATCGCCATACTCGACCCGAACGCGTTCCAGGGCGCGGTCACGCAGCTGGCGGACGCGTTCGCGCGTCAGCCCCAGAACACCACCGATCTGCTCCAGGGTCATCGGCCGTGCCTGCTGCAGACCGAAATAGGCCCGCAGGATCAGCTGCTCCCGTTCGTCGAGATGGTCGATACAGTCGTGCAGGGCGCGGAACAGGGTAGCCTGATCGTAGGACTCGTCGAACCCGGGACCTTCCATCGGCAGCAGGGCCTGCATGGTGTCGTCCCCTTCATCGCCGGTGAGAGGCGCGTCGAGAGACAGGTCGTTCTGACTCAACTCGATGGCGCTGCGGGTGCGGTCGAGGCTGATCTCGGCGCTCGTGGCGATCTCCTCAGCCGTCGGCGCCCGACCCAGCTTCTGCGTCAGACGGGCGGCATTCTTCTCCACTTTCTGCAGGTCGTTGACCTGACTCATGGGGGGCCGCGCCGCCCGGCTCTGCTCGGCGAGCGCCTTGAGGATCGACTGCCGGATCCACCACACGGCATAGGTGATAAACTTGAAGCCGCGCGTTTCGTCGAAGCGCTTGACCGCCTCCAGCAGGCCGCAGTTGCCCTCGGCGATCAGTTCCGAGAAGGACATGCCGTAGCTGGTGTATTTCTTGGCTACGGTGACAACGAACCGCAGGTTGGCCGTCACCAGGGCGTCGGCGGCGGCGCTGTCCCCGGCGCGGGCGCGTTGCACGAGAGTGACCTCATCGGCGCGCGACAGAGGCTCAAAGTGACGGATATCCCGCCAGTAGCTTTCCACCAGGTCGGTGGAGATGCCATCGCGGGGCGTCGGCGGTGCAGTGGCTTCAGCAGGCATAATGGTTACGTCTCCGGCAGTGTAGACGATCGGCGCTCGGTCCGGTTCCGGTGAACACGAACGGGGCCTGTCACCTAGATCGGCCCGTCCGGCCAGACCTTGAGGGCCGGTTCGGCGGTCGGATTCTGCTGTACAGACGCGGAGAGGGGGGGATTCGTCTAGGTGTAGCTGTCGCCGGAGGGCAGAAAGCGGCAGAACCGGGCGTAGGCTTCGTCCCAGCGATCGCTGTCGCCGGACGGCTGGTAGGTGCGCGGGGCGCAGGATGCCCGCACGATCTGGCGGATGTCGTCCACCGAGCCGAGCCATCCCAGGCCGAGGGCCTGAACCAGCAGATTGCCCATGGCGGTGGCTTCTGCCGGTCCGGCCACCACCGGGCGGCCGGCGGCATCGGCTGTGAGCTGGCACAACAGTTCGTTCTGGATGCCGCCGCCCACGACATGGATCGGCTCCAGCCGTCGGTCGAGGACCTCCTCCAGACGCTCGAGAACCCAGCGGTACTTCAAGGCCAGACTTTCGAGCATGGAGCGAATGACGGCCCCCTCGCTTCCGGGAGTTGTCTGGCCGGTTTCGGCGCAGATTGCGGAGATGCGGCTGGCCATGTCGCCCGGGGGCAGGAAACGGGCGTCATCCGGATCGAACAGGGCCCCGAAGGCGGGGGCCTGTCGCGCCGCTTCCGTCAATTCAGCATAGGATCGATCCCGCCCCTGTGCCTGCCAGGTTCGCCGGGTCTCCTGTACGAGCCACAACCCCATGATGTTCTTCAGGAAGCGGAACGTACCCCCCATACCGCCCTCGTTGGTGAAGTTGTAGCGCAGCGCTGCGTCACTGACGTTCGGTTCGGCCAACTCGGCTCCCATCAGTGACCACGTACCGGAACTGATGTAGGCGAAGTCTGCACCATCTGCGGGCACAGCGGCCACCGCCGAACCGGTGTCATGCGTGGCGGGCACGACCACGGGTGTCGCCGACAGGCCACAGCGATCGGCCACGTCGGGGCAGATCATACCCAGACGCGTACCCGGCTGGATGATGTCTGGCAGGATGCGCGCTGGCAGATTGAAGGCGTCGAAGAGCTCCGTCGACCAGCGTTTCTGCCGTGGGTCGTAGAACTGTGTCGTCGTGGCGTTGGTGAATTCCCCGGCCTGCTCCCCGGTGAGGAAATAGTGAAGCAGATCGGGCATCATCAGAAAGCGGTGGGCCTCGTCCAGTTGCGGTGAGGCGGCCTCCCGCATCGACACCAGCTGCCACAGCGTATTGATCGGCAGAAACTGCAGCCCTGTAGCGGAGAAGATACGTCCGCGGCCCAGGCGTTCGATGCCGCGTTCCATGACTCCCTCGGTCCGCGGATCGCGATAGTTGCGGGGATTGTCGAGCAAGGCACCATCGGCTCCCAGCAGCCCGTAGTCGACCCCCCAGGTGTCGATGCCGACGCTGCCGGGATCGTGCTGGGCGGCGGCCCGGAGCCCGGTCTGGACCTCGTCGAACAGGCGCAGCACATCCCAGTACAACCGGCCCAGCACCGGGGAAACGCCGGTGGCGAACCGATGCAACTCCTGCAGTTCCAGACGGCTGTCATCGAGCTGGCCGAGGATGGCACGGCCACTCTCGGCACCCAGGTCGAAGGCCAGCAGTTGACGGGTCATGGGAGGCGCTACAGGTAGTTGAGGCCGAGCTCGGCGACCATCTCGCGGGTGGGGTTGTGCAGCAGTGAGCAGATCAGAGCATAGCCGAATTCGCGCTGCAGCTTCTCAGCATATTCGCTCTGCTCGTCGCGGAAGTTCAGCCGCTGGAAGCCGAGTACGGCCTCCTTGAAGCGCTGCGGGTGCTCGTGGATGACCAGCTGCGCCAGTTCGGAATGGCGCAGGGATTCGTCGATGAATTCTTCACCGAAGATCTCCTCCAGGGCCGAGCGCAGCTGGCGATGCAGCATCAGAAGGGAAACACTTCGTCGAGACGCTGGCGGAGTCTCTCGGCCCGGCCTTCCACGGCACGACAGGCCTGCAGGGGCATCTCGATCACGGGACGGTGCAGCCAACTCAGCAGAATCAGACCCGCATCGAGGGGGTCTGGCGGGCGCAGCTCAAGTCGGAAGACGAGGGCGGCGCGCAGGATCCGCCGGGCCAGAGGCCGGCGTCGTCGCGCCGATATCAGGGACGTGGCCAACGTCAGTTGCCGTCGAAGTGCGGTTCGATGGCCTGGCCGATCCGATCCATCAGAGGTTCCTCGCCAAGATCGGGTTCGAACGCTGTGCCGGTGACCCGCTCGAACAGATCGACGTAGCGCTCGGCGACCTGAATGCGGATATCATCGTCAAGCGTCGGGATGTTGTCGTCGGAGATGCCCTTGTCGCGCAGCCATAGACGGAGGAACTCCTTGTCCAGGCTCTCCGGCTCATCCCCCCGGGCATGGCGTTCCTCGTAGCTGTCCCGGATCCAGTAGCGTGACGAATCGGGAGTGTGGATCTCGTCGGCCACAGCAATCTGCCCGGCAGCATTGCGGCCCATTTCGTACTTCGTATCCACCAGGATCAGGCCCTGCTCGGCAGCCAGCTGTTGGCCTCGGGCGAAGACGGCCAGAGCGATCTCTTCGATCTGCTGCCAGGTCGCTTTCTCAACCAGCCCCCGCTCGACGATCTGTTCGGCGGAGATCGATTCGTCGTGCTCTTCGGACTTGGTCGTGGGCGTGATGATCGCCGTCTCGAAGGGTTGATTCTTGACCATGTCATCCGGAAGGCGGTTGCCGCAGAAATCCCGCACTCCCCGGTTGTAGTGGGTCCAGGCCGACGTGTCGGTGCTGCCGGTGAGATATCCACGGACGACGATCTCCACCGGGAACATGGCCAGCTCCTCGCCGATGGTCACATTGGCGTGAGGCACGGAGATGACGTGGTTGGGAACGATGTCAGCGGTCTGCTCGAACCAGTGCTGGGCGATGCGGTTGAGGACCTGTCCCTTGAGGGGGATCGTGCCGAGGACGTGGTCGAAGGCGCTTTGCCGGTCTGTCGTGATGAGGACCCGCTTTCCCGGGAGCTTATACATATCCCGGACCTTGCCTCGCTGATAAGCGCCGCTCCAGCGCTCGAAACGGGCGTCGAGCAGACAGTCGTTCAACTGGCTGCGGAGTTGCTCGCGGCTGATCAAAACACCCTCCCAGGGACAGCCCGTCGCGATCGAAGGCGGCGACGGCGCGGCAGGGAAGGTATCCCGGCCCCGACAAAGCGTCAACGAGGCCCGGGAGCCGGCGGCTTGCCTTGCGTTTGTGGTACGTCCTACCTTTTGCCCGTCAAGACCCCGGATGACGTCCACAGCTGCCGGGGTTGCCAAGAACCGGGAGGTTGACATGGTACGAGGACTGCTCGCACTGGCTTTGCTGGTCGGGGCACTGGGGTGTGGCAATGAAGAGGAAATCGCTCAGCTGAAGCACTATTCAGCCGAGATCCACAAACTGGATCAGTTCAATCGACGAGTCCAGGCCGAGATCCTGCGCTTCGACGATCCGACCCAGGACATCACTCAAGCCGACATTCAGGGGGCCTTCAACCTGCTGGAAGAATACCAGAAGGCAGTCGCGGCCGTCACGGCACCTGACGCGGCGACGGCTTCCAACACACACGATCTGTACGTGCGGTCCTTTGACGAGGCGATGGGTCTGGCCTCGGATGAGAAGGGCGACACGAAGCGGCGGACGCAGTCGGCGGCCATCGGCCTGCGCGACCTGCGACGGAAACTCAAGGATCGTGTCTACCCGACCTTCAACCTGCTGATGGCCCGCGAGAAGCTGACCGGCGAGCAATACGAACTGGTCTGGCCGGAGTCCGACTGACTCACCGACGTTTGCGAACCCGGACACAGCGCCTCCGACCCATGACCGGGTCGGGGGCGTTTTTCGTCAGGCAGTCGCGGTGCGGGCGGCCCAACGCAAGCGCAGCCCGACGAGCCAGGGCTGCAGCCCGGAGAGCAGGCCCGTGTAGAGGAAGCCGGTGTGGAACAGCAGCAGGAATGGGAGGCCGAAGTAGAGGCCGATCTCCCAGGCACGGGCGATGACGAAGACGAAATAGAGGGACATGGCCAGCTCGGCGAAGGCGATGAGCGTTTTGGAGCCGGCGTACTTGCCCCCGAGCAGGCCCTGTGAGCTGACGCCGTATTTCGGTGTACGATGGAATCCGGTGGTGTAGCCTACCAAACCCTCGACGACGGCGCGGGCGTTGTTCACGCACAGGCTGATACCGATCGCCATCAGCAGCGGCAGGTACTTTATGGAAGTCTTCCAGTCGGCGTAGAGTTCCCGCTGGGAGGCCATGTAGTAGCCTGAAATCGCCATCGTCGCCATAGAGAACAGGGGCAGATCGATGAGGAACATCCGGTGTTCCCAGGACATCAGCTTGCGGATGTCGAGGACGGGGAACATCAGCACCGACATCAGTAGCATCAGGATGTAGCAACTGTTGGCCGTCAGGTGGAAGGTGGCTTCCATCTTGACCTTCATCGGCAGGTCGGCCCGCCAGACCCGCGGCAGGATCTTCTTCGCCGTCTGCACCGCCCCCTTCGTCCATCGATGCTGCTGTGATTTGAAAGCGTTGATCTCCACCGGCAGTTCGGCGGGCACCTCGACGTGCGGCAGGTAGAGGAACCGCCAGCCCGCCAGCTGAGCCCGGAAACTCAGGTCCAGATCCTCTGTCAGAGTATCGTGCTGCCAGCCGCCGGCATCGACGATGGCCTGTCGGCGCCAGATTCCGGCGGTGCCGTTGAAGTTGAAGAATCGGCCCGAGCGGTTGCGCGCGGTGTGCTCGATGACGAGATGTCCATCGAGGAAGATCGACTGGATTCGGGTGAGCACGGAAAAGTGTCGGTTCAGATGGCCCCAGCGCATCTGTAACATGCCGACGCCGGCATCGGTGAAGTGATGCATGGCCTCACGGAGCACGCTCGGCTGGGGCAGGAAGTCGGCGTCGAGGATGAAGATGAAGTCATGCCGAGCCTGCTCCAGGCCGGCCTCCAGGGCTCCCGCCTTGAAACCGGTGCGGTCGGGGCGGTGCAGGTAGCGGGCGTCAATCCCTCGAGAGCACAGGCGCTCGACGGCAGCGCGAGCCCGGCCCTGCGTCTCGTCCGTGGAATCGTCGAGGACCTGAATCTCGAGCCTGTCGGCCGGCCAGTCGATCCGTCCCACGGCTTCGAGCAGGCGTTCCACCACATGGTACTCGTTGTATATGGGAAGCTGCACGGTGACACCCGGCAGCGTGCCGAACCGTCCCGGGGCCTGCGGCTGCCGGTCCCGGTGTCGGTAGTAGATGCGCAGGATGAACCATCGATGGAAGCCGAACAGACTCAGTACCGAGACGATGCCCAGGTAGACGGCGAGCAGGGCTAGTTGCCAGGTGGTCAGAGCTTCCATAGGTAACCCGAAAAGAACGAGATCATCCCCTCCGATCGCCGTAACATACTACCCAAGACCAGCATCCACCTCTTGACGCGTCCGCGTTCAGGCCCGCCCGTGACCAGACGACGCGTGTCGAGGGCCTTGGTCCACCGACATTCATGAATCCCCGATCAGGCCCGCCCGTGACATTGCTTGTACTTCTTGCCGCTGCCACACGGGCACGGGTCGTTGCGTCCTACCTTGGGCCCGGTCCGGATGGGGGCCTTCTTGGCCGTGTCGGTGCCCTCGCTGCCGGCGGCGACGAGTCCGCGGTCCCGCGGACCCCCGGCGGGTTTGCCCAGAGGCAGACCATCGCCACTGGCCTGTCCGGGAGTCGGTGGCGGCGCCCCGCGGAAGCCGAGGTTGGTTGCCTCGCTGTGGATATCCGACAGTTGACCGCGACCCAGCGGCACACGCCGCTCCGGCGGGGGACCGGCGTCGACACGCAGTTGGAACAGGTTGCGCAGTGACTCGGCGTCGATGCGGGAGATGAGGCTCTCGAACATTTCGAAGGCCTCTTTCTGGTAGACGAGGAGAGGGTCCTTGCCGGCGACGCCGGCGAACCCGACACCCTCCTTCAACTCGTCCATTTCGTAGAGGTGTTCCTGCCAGCAGGTGTCCACCGTGTGCAGAAGTACCGCCTTTTCCACCTCGCGGAAGGTCTCCTCCGTGACCAGGTCGCGGCGGTGCTCGTACGCCCCACGGGCTGTGTCGAGCACAACCTCGCCCAAGGCCTCCACATCGGTGCCGGCACGATCTTCGACCTCCACCGGAAAGGGCGTGAAGAACACGCCGGAAAACTCCTCCGACAGATCCTCCCAGGTCCATTCCTCGGCCGGCAGGCCGGGTTGCGCGTGGGCGGCCACGAGACCGGCCACGGCGTCTTCCATCAGCTCCAGTACCTGGTCGTGAGCGGTGTCGCGTTCGAGAATATCCCGGCGACGGTTGTAGATCACCTGCCGCTGCTGGTTCATGACATCGTCGTACTTCAGCAGATGCTTGCGCATCTCGAAGTTGCGCGCTTCCACCTTTTTCTGGGCCCGTTCGATGGATCGCGTCACCATGCTGTGCTCGATGACCTCGCCTTCCTCGGCTCCCAGACGGTCCATCACTTTGGCGATCCGTTCGGAGCCGAACAGGCGCATCAGGTCGTCTTCCAGGGACATGTAGAAGCGCGATGCCCCGGGATCTCCCTGACGGCCGGCACGGCCGCGGAGCTGTCTGTCGATGCGACGTGATTCGTGGCGTTCGGTGCCGATCACCTGGAGTCCACTGGGATTCTCGGTGAGTTCATCCCGCAGACAGTAACCATTCTCAGAGGGGACGTACACCATTTCCTGGAAGGGGAGCACTTGAATGCCGCATTCGTCCTGGTAATTCACTAGGAGCTCCTGCGCCGCGTAAGGCT
>PBSR01000084.1 GCA_002726335.1 Gemmatimonadaceae bacterium | reverse complement strand
TGAGTACCGCGAGCGGGAGAAACGGCGCAAGCCGACGAAGTTCAAGCTCGAAGAGTAGACTCAACCAGACCTGGGCCGCATCTCGATCGAGGTGCGGCTCATCTCGTTCTGTCGCGGATCACAGGCGGCGGCGCCGACGCCCCCCGTCGCCGTCACCGATCCCGTGCAGGGGACAGGTGGCCGGCATGGCGCCATCACGAATGAACAGGTCCCGGCCCTGATTGGGACAGTAGCGCGTGGCCAGTCTGTGGGTGTCGTTGCAGACGGCACGATACTCGACAAGCTCCTCGGGGTATTCGAAATCGACGCTGCGCCGATCCTTGTACGGCGCCACCTCGCGGTAGACCTCCTTCATGAAACCGGCCCACAGAGGCAGGGCGGCGGCGGAGCCGGCCTGGTTGGCGAGACTGACACGGGGATCATCGGCGCCGACCCAGACACCGGCCACCAGGTCAGGAGTAAAGCCGATGAACCAGGCGTCAACGTAGTTGTTCGTCGTCCCCGTCTTCCCGGCGGCGGGTGAGCGGAAGCCATACCGCGTACGGGCGCCCCGCCCTGTGCCCAGGCCATTCGGATCCATCACCGAGCGCATCATGTCCGTCATGACCACCGCCACCGCCGGCCGCAGCACCTCGCGACGTTCGGCTGCCGACTGCTCGATGATATTGCCGTCGGCGTCCTCCACCCGGCGCACCGCCTCGGGGGTGACGTAGATGCCGCGATTGGGAAACACCGCGTAGGCGGCGACCATCTCCAGAAGTTTCACGCCGCTGGAGCCGATGCCGATGGAGGGCACCTCGGGGATCGGCGTGCTGATGCCCAGTTCGTGAGCGTACTGGCTGACCCGTCCCTCCGTGACCGCCATGGCCAGCTTCAGGGCAATGATGTTGCGCGACTGCATGAAGCCTTCGCGCAGCGTCATGGGTCCCTTGAACTTCCGGTCGTAGTTTTCGGGTGTCCAGACACTGCCGTCGCGTTCGGTGATCGTGATGGCATTGTCGTCGAAGACGTCGATGGGAAAGCTGCCGTTGTCGAGGGCGGCGGTGTAGACGAAGGGCTTGAAGGACGAGCCCGCCTGGCGCGTCGCCTGATAGGCGCGGTTGTAGGAATCGCCGTGCACGTCGCGGCCACCGATCATGGCCAGGATCTCTCCGGTCTTCGGATTCATGGCGACAAAGGCCCCCTGCACGAGGGTGCTCACCGAGTCCGGCAATTGTGACGAGTCGAGCCTGGCCACGTGGGCGTCGACCTTGGCCTGCACGGCGCCCAGATGGATGTTGAAGTGTTTCTCGGCGACCTTCTGCAGTCGTGCATCAACCGTCGTGTGCACCGAATAGCCATCCTGGTACAGGGACTTGCCGTAGCGTTCGCCGAGTTGTCGACGGACGTACTCGACGAAGTACGGGGCCAGTCCGTAGGTCTCGGCACGCTGGCCCCGCTGTACGTGTACCGGCTCGGCGGCCAGGCGGCGGGCGACGGCGGCACCCAGTTTTCCCCCGCGCACCATTTCCACCAGCACCACATTGCGCCGGGCCTTGGCCTTGTCAGGATTGGTGAAGGGACTATAGGTGTTGGGTGCTTTCAACAGGCCGGCGATCAGCGCACATTCCTCGACCGAGAGGTCACCGACCTCCTTGTCGAAGTAGAGACGTGCCGCCGACTTGAGACCGTGGGCATCATGGCCGAAGAACACCGTGTTGAGGTACATGACCAGGATCTCGCGCTTCGTGTACAGACGCTCGATGTAGACGGCCGTGATCTGCTCCCGAACCTTGCGGGCGTAGGTGGCCAACACGCCTTCCAGGGATGCACTCGAGCGTTGCTGGCCGACCTTCTTGTAGAGGTTGCGCGCCAGTTGCTGCGTGAGAGTACTGGCGCCCTGTCCGGTGGGATTGAGACGTCGCAGGTTTTCCTTTATGGCGCCGAAGATCCGCCGCAGGTCGATTCCCCAATGGCTGAAGAAGCGCCGGTCCTCGATGGAGATGAGGGCGTCCTTCATCGCCTGGGGGATCTCATCGAAGTCGCGGATGAGCTCCCGGTTCTCCTCCTTGAAATCGAGCAGGTGCTCGCCGTCGCCGGAGTAGACCCGCGTCACTCGTTTCGGCTGGAAGGTCTCGAGGGTGTCGATATCCGGCAGGTTGTCGCTGAACAGCGCGTAGACGAGGCCCACCCCGACGGTATAGAAGAACATGCAGACAGCGGCTCCGAGGGTTATCTTCTTGGCTGTTTGCAGTGTCATGTGTCTGATTTTCGGTTCTCCTGACGGTGTCGTCCCAATATAAGGAGCAGACCAGCCACCATGGGCGATTGGACGGCGGGCATCGGCATCCTCATCGTTGCCGTGTTGTGGATCCAGATTTTCATGGACTACCGACGTAAGCTGGTTCGTCTCATGCCGAACGTGTCGGAGGTATCGGGCCGGCGCCAGGAGATCAGCACACAGATCTCCGACTCGGAGAGTTCGACCCAGTCGATCCATGGGCAGATCCTCTCGGCCAAGAAGGAGATCGAAGACCTGGAAGAGCGTCGGATCGAGTTGCAGGCGAAGCTGAACCCTCAAGAGATGGTTCTCATCCCCGCCGCCAAGCTGAGGATGGGCAGCAACGATCCTACCAAGGAGGATGAGAACCCCGAGCATCACGTCGAAATGAGCGCCTACTATATCGACAAGATGGAGGTGACGAACCTCCAGTACAAGGAGTTTGTCGCCGTCACCGGGCACCGTTCGCCCAGCCATTGGCGTTTCAACACCTTTCCCGACGCGCGGAAATCAGATCACCCCATCGTCAACGTTTCCTGGGAAGATGCCGCCGCGTACGCCGAGTGGGTCGGCAAAAGGCTGCCCACCGAGGCGGAATGGGAGCGGGCGGCCCTCGGTGATGGCCGCACCGAGTATCCCTGGGGTTCCTCCTGCAACGCCGAGTCGGCCAACTTTGACAACGCTGACGGCGGTACGACCCCGGTGGAGCAGCACAACCGGGGTGTCAGTCCCGTCGGCGTCTGGGACATGTGCGGCAACGTCAGCGAGTGGGTGAACGACTGGTACGACGTCAGATACTACCACGACAGCCCCGAGTCGGATCCCCAGGGCCCCGAGGATGGCCACCAGAAGGTACATCGAGGGGGTGCCTACCATGAGAATCGCAACGGCATCCGGGCCAAGGGCCGACATTTCTCCATGCCGAGCGCCGCCCAGGATTACATCGGTTTCCGCTGTGCCATGACTGAAGACCCTGAAGGGGACGACTGAGGAGGTCGTCCCCTTCAGGGTCCTCGTTATCTGTAGTACCCCTTGATCCAGCGGGTGTTGTAGTTGAGCACGTAGTCCACGTGTTCGGGGGTGGTGGGATAGGCCTCATCGGGACCGTAGGGGTAGCGGCTCATGCCGTGGAAGGGCAGGGGGGCTACCGTGAGGGAATGGGCGGAATGGTAGTCCATGTCCTTGCCAAAGCCGTCGGCGTAGAACATGTAGGTCCGTTCCCAACCCGCCTCCAGGGCCGGAAAGCTGTCGGCGTCGACTTCCAGTGTCAGTTCGTCACCGTGGAACATGACGACGAAACGGTCGTCGATGTCGTGCATCAACTCGGCCACGTCTCCGTAGCGGGTGAAGCCCCCGGCATGGGTACCCCAGCTGGCTTGGGTGTCGACATCGTCGTAGTCGTAGCGGAAGGCGAAGGTGCCGTGGATCGACTCGTGCGTCGGGTAGCCGCGCCAGTGCAGGTCTGCCCGCGAGAAAGGTCGGCGGTGCTGGCGTGTGGTGGCGTCGGTGTCGACCCGCCCGACAAGGAACTGGTCCCAGTAGACGGAAGTATTGGTGGTGATGCGCAACTGGGCATCGGTCGTGGCCCGCGGAAACACGCCGGCCAGGTCGAAGAGCATCGTCTTCGGCAGGCCTGCCGGAACACCCATGTCGAGGGTGACCGTACGCCAGGCACCGCTCCCCGTGCGTGCCTCAAGGCGGGGCGGTGAAAGGGTCAGGCCCCGTTCGGCAGCGGCCCAGTTCGAGCTGGAGTGGGCGTAGTCCACCCAGCCGTGGGCGAGCAGGACGGGATGCTGCCAGTCGGCGACGATGTCGCCCAGGTCGAGGGTCAGCGAGAAGGACTCGGCATACCCGTGAATCGTGGCGTGCTCAAAATCCTCGTACCAGACATCGTCAACCCGGGCCAGGACCTCGGTGACATCGCGTTGCTGGCCATCGACGATGCGGCCAAGGCGCCGCGTCTCGGACAGCGGATACCCACGGTACTCAGGGTAGGGAGGGGCGGACAGCAGACGTTCACCCGGATAGATCTGTGTGCCCGACGGGTGGTCGACGGCGATGAGCTCGGCCCCGTCGAGGTAGATGATCTCTTCCAGCTGGTTGCCGATCTGCAGGACGAACCGGCCCGCGTCCGTCGGTGCCAGCTGCCGCAGTGGCAGATACTCGTCCGTGTCGGGTGTGTAGTACTCATCTGGCCCTACCAGATAGCCGATGATGCCGCCGCCGAGTATGTCAGAGACAAAGCGGAAACGGTCGCCATCCCAGGCGTAGAGAATGGGACAGGACGTTCCCTTCCGGTTCACCTCGGTGATGGACAGTTGTCCTGATCGAACCGTGTCCAGCTCTGTCTGGCGAACGCCGCTGGGCCACAGGACGCGGACGAACTCCACCCCCTCCTCCTCGCCGATACCAAAGTGCAACGCCGGTGGGTCGCCGGCGCCACCGCGGAACTCCCGGACCTGGCGGGAGGCGGCCGTCTTCACCTCGATACGAGTACCGAAACCATCTGGATTGGAATTGAGACCAGCCAGCTCGATGCGGACCCTGCCGCCAGCAGGACTCCGGTTCCAGAGCGTGGCTGTCGGCGAAATCAGATCGAGACGGCCATCCTCGTCGGCATCGACCACCACCAGATGGCGCGCCGGTGGCGTCGACACACGGTGGGGAGACCGAAAACCGCCGGCAACGGACATGGCAACGTCGATCCCGGAGGCCCCGTGGCTGATCAGGTCGACATCACCGTCGTTGTCCAGGTCAGCGGCCAGCAGTCCCACAGCATCTGCCGGCACTTCAAGGGGGGCCCGAGTGAATTGCGAACCACCGTTGACGTAGAGGTGGGCGTCATCTGCGGTGGCTACGGCAATGTCCATGGCGCCATCCGGATCGAGGTCGGCCACCGCCAGCACCCGTACAGCTTCCGACTGGAGACCGCGAGCTTCGGCGACGTCGGAGAAGGTGCCATCGCGGTTGTTGCTGAACAGGGACAGGCGGTCTTCCACGGCGGCGACGATGTCGACGTCGCGGTCCGCATCGAGATCGCTGAAGACGACATGGTGGACCGTGCCCCCACCGACGCCGGCGCTGTCGGCGATGTTGCGGAAATGGCCAGTGCCATCATTCGACCACAGGGCCAACGGGCCATCGGCACAGGCCATGTCAGCGTCGCCGTCGTGATCGGCGTCGCCGAAGACGATCCCGGCACAAGGACCGAGATCCTGATCGGTGGCGAGGAAGGCTCCGGCGTCCTGGCGGGCGATGACCGCCGGCCTTCCGGCCATGGCGGCATCGGCATCACCGTCATCGTCGACATCAGCCAGATTCACCGAGGCGCCCGCGTGGTGGAAGGTCCAGAGGTCGGAGCGTTCGAACTGTGGCCCGCCACCACGCAGAAGCAGAGGCAGTCCATCCGCCCCCGCGGTCAGCAGGTCGACCCGACCGTCCCGGTCGGCATCGACAGCTGTCAGGAAGCCTGCATCCACGGGCAGACCTGCCGGTGCCGGCCCGTCCTCGAAGGTCGCCACCTCGTCACGATCCAATCCGCCGCCGCGAAAAGGAGTGTCGGCAAAGGCCTCGGCGTACTTGCCCTGACCCTGGTACGAAGCCGACACACCTTCCAGTCCCGACTGACTCAGCCGGTTGAAGATCTCCAATGTCGCCCGCCACGCCTCCAGGTCACCCGCCTGGCGCTGGACCTGGGCCAGGGCGTAGTAGGCGGAGACGTTGGTTGCGTCCAGTTCGATCACCCGACGGAAGGTGGCCATGGCCGAATCCGCCTGCCCGAGTTTGGCGTAGGTCCGACCCTGGTAGTAGCGCACCAGGGGATCGTCCGGATCATGTTCTGCGACCCTGCTGAACAGTGTCAGAGCGCGCTCATGGTCACGTCCCTGAGCGTGGTAGATCAGACCCAGAGTGTAGGCCGCATGCAGGTGATCGGCATCGATGTTGAGCGCCGTCTGCAGCGACACCCCGGCGCTGTCGTACTGTCCCAGACTATAGAGCGAGATACCAAGGTTGGCATGGGCGGACGCGTAGCCCGGATCCAGGTCGGTCGCTCTGGAGAACTGCTCACGGCCGCGCACGTAGTTGTGCTGATCCATGGCGACCACGCCGAGGCTGTTGTGGTGGCGTGCCTGTCGCTGCTCCGGCGTACGGGTTTCCGACTTCCCCGAGCAGCCGATGGCGACGGCGACTGACAACAGCAGAACCTTGACGCTGTTTTTCATCGATTCTATATTTCCTTCTTGTCTTCGGGCGGGAGTAGCTCAGTTGGTAGAGCCCCTCGTTGCCAACGAGGCTGTCGCCGGTTCGAGTCCGGTCTCCCGCTCCATTAGATTGACTACCTTGGTTCCGTTCCCCTTCAGGGGCCGGCTCTTTGGTTCCCGCTCTGCCGGGGTGGCCTCTCTGAAACGGCCCGTCGCGATGGCTTTCGAAAGCCGCCTCGACGGGCCGTTTCTCGTTCTGTCAACGCGCTCTCAGCTGCCACGGCCCTCGCGCAATTGCAGCAGGGCGGGCAACAGGGTGACGGCGGAGACGAAACACGATCCCAGGCCCAGCAGCGATACGATACCGATCCAGTAGAGAGCGGGGTGGTGTGCCGGCACGAGGCCGGCGAAGCCGACCATCGTTGTCAGCGTCGTGGCCAGCAAGGCGACACCGGTCGTACGCAGTACCAGGCGCAAAGAGCCGATGCCGGACTCGCGGTAACGATGGAATACGTGTACCGCGTTGTCGATCCCCATGCCGATGATCGTGGGAAAGGCCACGATGTTGTAGATGTTCACCTTGAAGTCGAAGATGTACATAAAGCCGGTTACCCAGGCCAGGGCCGTCAGCAGGGGCGTCAGCACCAGGATGACGCTGAGCACGTTGCGCAGGTCGATCAACAGGACGATGGACACCACCAGCAACGTCAGGACGACGGCCTTGACGGCGTCGTCAAGCATCAGTTCGAGCATCTCGGCAAAGATGATGTGAGCACTCGACGCATAGTAGGTGTTGCCGTCGGCGGCCTCGATCTTCTTGATCTCGTCAGCGAAGGCGATGGCGTTCCGTCCATCGCGCAGCGGCACGGCGGCGTTGATCTGCACGAAGCTGAGAATCTTGCCTTCCTTACTCGAGAAACTCTTCGTCAGGTCCTCGGGCAGGTCTTCGAGGGTCAATTCGTGCACGTTCAAGAACGTCCGCAAGGAGTCGGCGCGGATGCGGTCATCCTCGTCGAGGAGGTCTTCGTTCTCGTCGAGCACCTGCTGCAGATCGGCGATGATGGCCAGTTTCTCCGGCTGGGCATCGGGCAGGAAGGAGTAGACGCTCTTCACCGAGCGTATGGTCGAACTGTCACCACGAGCCGCCATCACCCGTCTGACTTCGGCCACGACCTCCATCGCCTGCTGTCGGTTCTCGGTCAGGACGATGGCCGGCGACCTGGTTTCCTTCAGCTCATCGGGAATACTGCCCCTGGGTGTCTCTTCCTGGGTGTCGGGCTTCAGCTGCTTGAAGTCGTATTCAAAGCCCAGTTTGTCGAGGTGGTAGAGCGAATAGCCGGTGGCCAACACGCCCAGGATCAACGTCAGGTGCGGCACCGGGTAGCGTCCGCGCCGAACGAGGTGCTGGGGGACACTCTTCTGCTGCAGCTTGATCAGACGCAGGCGCTCAACGAGAACAATGAAAGCGGGGCAGACGATGAGCATGGCCACCAGCGAGAACATGATCCCGGCGCCGACGATGAAGCCGAATTCACTGAAACCCTTGAAATCGGAGAACAGCAGCGAGAAGAAGGCCACCGCGGTGGTGACCGCAGTCGTCGACAGGGCGCTGCCCGTATGGCAGACCGTTTCGACGAGAGCCGCTTCGGTGTTCAGGCCGCGCCGTCTGGCCTCACGGTAGCGGGCGAAGATGTGGATACCGAAATCGATGCCGAGACCGAAGAGGATGGCGAAAAGGCAGACGGTGATCTGATTGAGGTTGCCGATGACGATCCACGTCAGACCGAAGGTCCAGGACAGGCTCATCAGCAATGGCAGGACGATGAACAGCGGCGACAGGATCTGGCGGAAATAGAGAGAGATCAGGAGCAGCACGCCGAGGAAGGCGTAGAGCGCTGTCGACTGCAGGTCTTTGACGACGACGTTGTACTGGGCAGACGCGTTCTTGAAGCTGCCCGAGAATGTCACCTCGAGGCTGGGATGGAACCGTGTCGGACGGATGTCGTCGATCGTCCCGCGGATATCACCCAACAGACGCCGGGTGAACTTCACGTCCGTGATCACGCCGGTGGGATAGACTCTCAGGATGACGCCGTTGCCTTCGGCGGTCAGGTAATAGTCGCGCTCGAAGCCGGTGAGTCCCGCCTGACTGTACTTGGCTTCCAGGTCCGACACATCGAGGGGATCTTCCTCTTCGTCATCGAAGCCGATGTAGAGCGGGGAGCGCTTGAGTTTTTCCAACTCGACCTTGTCGTAGACGCGCTGCTGCACGTCCTGCAGGTCCGCCAGGTCCATGTAGAGCAAGCGGTTGTCGCTGAGGAACTCCACCTCCTCGGTGCGACCACGGATGACGGAACTCAGCAGCGGGCTGTGCTTGAGGGAGTCGGCCAGGGCATTGAGGAACTGGATGCTCGCCGTCAGCTCGTCGCCGGTGATGACGATCATCAGCGGACCGATTCCGCCGACCCGTTCTTTGATGCGGTTGAGTTCGCGTACGCTGATATAGTCGTCGGGGAGCAGGTCGGCGGGATCCGCCTTGATGCGCAACTGGGAGGCGAGGGAACCGGACAGCACAGACATCGCCAGGGCCACGAGGATGATGCCCACGTGGTGGTGGTAGACGTAGTGAACGATGCGCTCGTAGCTGATGCGCATGGGCAGTCCCGGTCAGCCGGCCCCTTCCAGTTTGGCGAGTTTCTTGCGCAGACCCTCCAGCAGCTTCTCGTAGGAGTTGCGGGCGATGTAGCGGCTCCAGGCACGGCGGTTGCCGGCCACAGTGCCGGCGCCGTCCACCGTCAGATCGTAGATCTGCCACTGCTTGCCCGGATCCGGCCGGTGCAGAGAGTAGGCGATGATCTTCTTTTCTTTCTTTACCGGCACCTCGCCCAGGACGACGGCACGGCCGTCCTCGCCGATCTGTTCACCGGTGTAGGCGATGCCGCCGTCACGGTGGTAGCGGACGAACATGTCGAGGTTCTGCCGTTCGATGATGCCGCGATACACGCTCACGAACTCCTCCCGTTCGGCGTCGGTTCGCGCGTCCCAGGTGTCTCCCAGAGATTGCCGGGAGAGTTCCCGGAAATCGAAGGCCTCGTTGATCAGCAGGCGTACCTGCTCGCGTTCGTCGGCCGTCAGACTATCAGTGGAGTCACGGAGTACGATGGCGCGCACGCGACCATCGTGGGCCTCGAGAAAGGCCGTGGGCGTAGGCTGTTTGAGTGCCACCTGCGCATCTTCCGTCGCGCCATGGACGCTGGCGGCGGTCAACAGCAGGCAGCATAGAACCCCAAGGGTCTTCATGGTGTCATCCCCGAATTGAGAGGCACGCCCGCGGTGCCCCGTTCAGTGTCCGATTCCAAAGGCTCCAGTCCTCGGTAGCAGTCACAGTGGTCCTGCACACGTCCGGCCTCGAAAGCCTCGCGACTCCAGACACGAATATCGGCGTAGTAGGCCTCGGCCCGAGAGTCGGTCGAGTTGGCGTCGGTGAGCAGTCCGAGGCCCTGTGTACGGCTCTTCGGTCGTCCGCCCCAGGTCCGGTCGTAGTGCTCTTCCAGGTCGACGCTGGCAAACAACCACTCTCCCAGCTTCTCCTCACCACTCTCCACGACGACGAAGTACGGGCGAGCGATTCGATCCCGTCGTCCGATGAAACCTTCGCCGAGGGTGCTGCTCCACACATACTTGATATGCCGCGGCATACCGATCCAGGTCTGTGAGAAAAACACATATATGCCGGCGGCACTGTCATTGGTGTGGCCGAAACGCTCGTCGCCGCCCGCAGGCAGGCTGTCGGCACGCCAGCACCAGGTCATGATGGGGAACTGCCGGGGATTCCAGTGGGCGAAGCGCAACAGCAGGACCGAGCCCCCGGAATCCTGGGCGGCGAGGTAGGTCTGCCCATCCAGGAGCCGCACCTGATAGGGTTTGCGCCGATCCTCATCGCGATCGCGCCAGCGCCAGCCGAGAGGCACGTCGCCATCACCCGATGCGGTAAAGTCCTCGAGCATGATGTAGTCGAGTTGCCGCAGCCGGGCCTCGAGTACCGCCGGCGAATAGCGCCGGTCGAGGGCGTCCTCATAGCGGTCACGGTAGCGCCGGCTGAGCCCTCTGCCGGCGATCGAGATGTCCTCGATTCGCCAGTCGCCATTGTCGCCGCGCAGTACGTGTACGTCGAGTTCGCCAGCCGCCGCATCAGACGCCAGGGTGACGGTGCCTCCTGTGGGATCGAAATCGGCGTCGGTCACCGTCAAGCCGCCCACGACAGCCTTCGTCAGGGAGTCCGTCAGGTCCTCGACCAGTCGCTGCCGCAGGGCCTCGACAAGGCGCTGGCGGGCGGATGCGACATAACGGTCGTGCTCGTCGTCGTTGAGATGCTCGGCGAAGTCGGCCAGCGAATTCGTCACGTACCGACGCAACACGTGGTCAGCAAAGCGATCCATATCGACAGATCTGTCGATCACGTGCCGGGCCAGCTCGGCCGGCCCCAGACGCCCTCGCAGTTCGTTGTACTCCGTGACGCGATCGGCCAGCCAGGCGTGTCCGTCGGCAGCCTCATCTGCCGCAGCGGTGGCCACCGCCAGCAGCAGGGAACAGAGGGCCCATCGCGGAATCACGGCGTGTCTCCAGCATCTCGCAGCGTCACGCCGACGATCCGCTCGAGCCTGGCGACGGCCATGTTGAAATCAAAGATGGCCCGGTAGTAGGCTTCCTCGGAGCCGGCGAGGGCTTCGAAGGCGCTGACCAGTTCCTTGACCTGTGACGGATCCAGTTCGAATTCATCCCGGGCGATCTGCACCCATTCGCGCACCAGGTTGCGGGCCTCGAGAGCGCCTTCGCGCTCCTGTTCGGTCCGGTGGACCTCGCCGTGAGCTGACTCGATCTCGAGGCGGATGCCTTGCAGTGCCGATTGGCGGCGCGCTTCGAGCTGCAATCGGAGGCTGCGGGCCCGGTCGAGATCGGCGTTCAGCATGCCGAACTCGAAGGACTGGCGCAGCCCGAGAACCACGGCACCGTTGAGCAGATTGTACTCGTCCTTGACGAACGGGTTGTGCTGATCGGTGCGGCCCGGGGCGGCAGCATACCGCAGGCCACCGGCGAGAAATACCTGTGGATAGAAGGCGCTGCGGGCTGCCCGTTCCTGGGCACTGCGGGCGGCGATGCCCGCCCCGAGCTTCTGCCAGTCCGGCCGATGGCCGATGGCCGTTTCGAGCAGGGCATCCACCGCAGGCACGTCAGCGTTCACCGGGGCCAGCCACTGATCGCCCAGCGAGTACGCAGCTGACTCATCCAATCCCACCTTCCACGCCAGGGCCGCCCGTGCCAGGGCGAGGCCGTCGGAGATTTCGCGCTCGCGGTTGGCCAATTCGATAAGGGCCAACCGCAGTTTGTAGGGCGCGCCCAGAGGGATGTCAGCGTTGTCGGGGCTGACCTGGGGCTCCCACTGTTCCAGCTCTCCCCGCAGACGCGCGGCGAGGTCGGAAAGATCCTGTGCCAGCAGGACCCCGTAGTAGAGCTCCTTGACCTCGAGGGCAACATCCTGACGCCTGGCTTCGAGATCGGCGCGCTCGACGTCGACCCCGGCGCTGGCGGCATCGTACAGGTTGGACAACTGGCCGAAGGTGTAGAGGGGTTGGATGAACTGCAGTTCCGCCCGTACGAACGGCCCCAGAGGGCGCACCCCCGACGTGTCACCCGGGGGGTTGAAGATGTCGCCCTCCGCGTCGGGAACAAGACCGCCAAAACTCTCCAGGCGCAGTCGGGGCAGCAGATGAGCGGCGCGCGCTTCCTTTACCCGTGACCGTGCGCCCTCGACGTCCAGGCGGGCCACCGCCACGTCGGTGTTGTGCTCCCAGGCACGTTCGAGCAGTTGATCCAGGGTGAACTGCCCGGGTTCGGCAGAAGCGACGGCGGCCATGGTCCAGAGCAGCAAGACCGGGAGGAGGCATCGAGGCAGCATCAGAGGAAACGGGCTCCACTCTGCATCGGCGGCTGGTCGCCGGACACGACGAGATCCCCCTCCGCCCGGCCACTGCGCCCGAGGGCACGGCTGAGGTGTGTGAGGAACAACCATCCCACCGTAATCCAGAGGATCTTCCGCATGCGCTTGACGATGCCCAGGGACAGACCTACCGCCGGGTCGAGACCAAGGGTCAGGAAGAGGAACACCTGTCCGCCTTCGAGCACACCGATGTTGGAGGGCATGAAGAAGAACAGGCTGTTGATGATGACCGTAAGCGAGGTGATCAGGAAGGCGATCTTGAAGTCGACCCCCTCACCGAGGCCGCGCAGGATGACCCACGTTTCACAGGCACCGAGCAGCCAGCCACACGCATGAAAGGCGAGCACGAGGCAGAAGCGAATCTTATTCTGCTGGTAGAAGGAGGAGATGTTCTCGTCGATGCGAACCGCCTTGGCGACACGCCGCTCGATAACATCCAGGCGGATGCCGAAGCGACGCACGAAGCCAAGCAGGGAGGAGAACATGTGCCGCTGCTCGCGCCACAGCGCCAGCAGCAGGCCGGCGGCGGCGATGAACAGGACGGCCAGGCCGACTTGCACCGGCAACGGCACCGACTGCGGCAGGTCCCAATAGAGAATGACGAGGCTGAGACCGATGGCGGTGAAGGCGAGCCCGGTCAGGACCTGCGCCGTCTTGTTGATGACCACCGAGGCCAGGCCGCGGGAGGTGGGTGACTGCTGTCGCAGCAGGTATGCCTTCAGTGGCTCGCCGCCGAGGTTGGCCAGCGGCGTCAGCTGGTTGACGGCTTCACCGGCCAGCTTCGACATGAACAGGGACACGAGACGCGGGCGGAAGGCGTCGGCGGGAAAGGCGAAGCTCCAGGCGATCGAGTTGCTCACATGCCAGCCAAAGGCCAGCATCAGCACCAGGCCGAAGGACCAGCCCATCACCCCAAGGTTCCGCAGGATCTGGCTGAGGCCGAGGGTCCCTACCAGGAAGCCGAGCAACAGCAGGCCGAGCCCGGGCAGCAGCAGACGGAAGATCTTCATCTCGGTACCGCCTCGGCGAGACGGCGGTGTCCGGCCAGCATCTTGCGCTGTGAGATCAGCACGCCAAGCACGATGAGGTGCAGCCCCCCCACCGTGTAGGCGTAGAGCAGCTCGAAGGAACCGAGGATGCAGCAGAGGAAATGGACGAAAGCAAAGAAGTCACGCTTGGCGATGAAGGCATAGCGTTCCAGCGTCCGGTAGACCCCATTTTTCTCATCGGCCAGAACATGGGACCGGAAGCCGACAAGGTAGTTCTGCAGTGAGCCGCTTCCCGTCTTCAGCGCGTAGTTGTACATCACGCCCAGGGCGATGACCATCGCACCGATGGCGGAAATCCCCAGATAGAGGGCCCAGGGCTTGTCCGGGTGCAGGTGGTGGACACCAAAAAGAAAGGCCACGTACGTAGCCAGGTAGGCGATGTTGTCCGTAATCGTATCGAACCAGGCGCCGAATTTCGATTCGCACAGCTTGACCCGGGCGATTTCGCCGTCGCAGCGGTCGAGGACGGCCGCCATCTGCCAGAATACGCCACCAAGGGCCAGCCGCCAGTACGGTTCGGGCCGCGCCACCAGCCAGGCCGTGGCCAATCCCGTGGTCAGAACGAAGAGCACGGTTACCATGTGCGGCGAGATGCCGGTCTCGATCAGCACCTTGCTGATGGGAATCGACAGCCGGGCATTGATATGCCTCGACACGGGGCCGCTCGTCTTCTTGGTCACCTGGCCGAAGAGCATCGCCTTCGCCTGACGCGCAGAGCGCCGGTCGACAACGCGCCGCCAGAGACTGCTGGTACCGTCCATGGTGGCGACTTCGGCCCCGCGGCACCGCTCGGCGAAGAACGCGAGCGGCGACTGGCGTGAGGCGATCATGTCATGGGGAGTGACCCGCGCCGCGCAGAGGAAAGCACCCGTGCTGACTCCGTCCTGGCCGACTGAGACGTCGGGGAAGGCCGGTCCCTCGGGGGCAGTCTGCAGACCGTGGAAGGCGATCGACTGTTCCGGCGTCGGTGACACCTGGGCTACGAGTCGGATGTCGTTGCTGAGTCGTGCCAGGCCTTCTTCGACGAAAGCACTCAGAGAGCTGTGGTGATGGACGTGGTCGCCGAGCAGGAGCAAGACGGGCTCGGAGGCATTTGCAGTCGTGTCCGGTGTCTGTCCCCAATTCACGAATTCGAGCTGCAGGTCAAGGCGCCGGGTGAGGGTGCCGATCCTGGGATCAACGCCGTCAGGCAGGACGACGACAAGATGGTCGACGCCGGCGCGCGCCAACGTACGGATGCCTCTTTCGTAGGTCCTGAGGCCACCGAAGCGACGTCGGCAGATGCCGTTATCGGCCGCTGTGGGGGAAAATACGAGCAGACCCCTCATGCCTGTCCCCGCTGTGAGATCCTGCCAACTGAGGTTTCGAAGATCCCAAGCGACTGCCGTACCCACTGCAGCTCCTGCGGCGTGTCGATGTCGACCCATGGCAGGGCGCCCACGTCCTGGCAGAGGACCTCGACGCCGCCGTCGGCCAATCGCTGGACGCAGTCGAGGTAGAAGCTGCCCAGAGCTTCCTCACCACGGACCGCCTCCTCGAGGACCCTCTGGAGGGCGGCGGCACCTTTCCCGGCGAAGCGCATCATGCCGATGGAGGCCGCATGGGTTGCGGTCGACGCGATGTCCTTGCCGATCCGCCGCAACCGCTCCCCCTCGACAGTGACCTTCATGTCGTCAGCACTGTAGCTGTCCTGGCGTTGCACGAGGAGGCGACAGGCGGGGGGGCCGGGCCCAGGAGAAAGTGTGGAATGTCCGGATGGAATACGTTGTCACCGTTGAGGACGAGGAAATCGTCCCCCATTTCGGCCCGCGCCGCCCATAGACTGATGAGGTTGTCAGCTACAGCAAAGAAGGGGTTGTAGACGACCTGTACTGACATGCCATCCAGATGCAGACGGCCGACCTCGTGGCGCATGGCGTCGAGGCCGAAGCCGGCCACGACCGTCACCTGGTCAATGCCGGCGGCGGAGAGCCGGACGAGCTGGTGCTCGAGGATGGAGTGGGTGCCGAGGGTCAGCAGGCACTTGGGGCACTCGGATGTATAGGGCCACAAGCGCCGGCCCTGACCGGCAGCCAGGATGAGCGCGTTCAAGCAGATCTGTCGTGCGCGGTTGAGTGGGCGCCAGGGAGTTCAATTCTGGCGGGAATACGAACGCCTCCAAGCGGTTTCGCGGAGGCGTCACACCGGGTCCTTCAGGCACTTTCATGCCATTTCAGGCGTCCACAAATGTAGAGATAAATGCCCGTCTGGTCAACGACATACGACGATTTCGGTGGGGCCGGCTGAGGCAGGCCTTGCCGCCAACGTCACGGAGCCCCACCGTATACCTGGAAGGCCCCAGAAACCCGGAGAGACGATGCGCGCCATCATCCTTGCCGCCGGTGCCGGTACCCGAATGCGGCAGCTTACCCAGAAGCGTCCGAAGTGCCTGGTAGCCGTCGGCGAGCGACCGCTACTCGATATTCAGCTGGACGCCCTCAGGGGCGCCGGAGTAGAGGACATCGTCGTCGTTGTCGGCTTCGAGGCCAAACAGGTGAGGGACCACTGTGGTCCCGGAGTGAGATATGTCGTCAACGAACAATGGCAGACGACGAACAGCATCTTCTCACTCTACCAGGCGGCACGCTGGCTCGAGGGCGAGCGCGTCTTTCTGTTCAACTGTGACATCCTGTTCGATCGCCGCCTGCTGGTGCGTCTCCTCGAGCACAGAGGCAGCAGCATTGCCGTCGATTCCCGGGCGGCCCGACTCGAGGGCGAGATGAACGTACGGGTCGACGATGACGGGGTCGTACGCGCCATCGGCAAACATCTCGATCCTGCCACCACCACTGCGGTCAGCGTGCAGCTGGCGGCCTTCGACGCCTCCGGGGCGCAGCAGGTGCGGACGGAGCTGGAACGGCTCGTGTATGATGACGAGCGGGACGCCTTCCCCACCTCGGCGTATGGTCCCCTCGTCGCTGCCGGCGGCATGGCCGCCATCGAAGCCGGCGATCTGCCGTGGGCGGAGATAGACACAGTGGAGGACTACGAGCGGGCCGTCGCCCAGGTCGCCCCCCGACTGCTGGGCTGAGTCAGGCAGTCAGCGTTCTTCGGCAGGCGGGACGAATTTGATAAAGGCGATGATGTCGCGAATCTGGTTTTTCGTCAGCCGGTCGGCGCCAAAGAACGGCATGTAGAGATCACCTTCGGGGTCGTAGGCATTGGGGTCGACGCCGGCCAGGGTCGACCCGAGGCCATCCCCTTCGCGGATCTTGCGGGCATAGAAGGCGGCAGGCTTGTCACGGGGGATCGGCACGGGAGCGATGCCGGCATTGCCGTTGGGGTGACAGGTGTGGCAGGCGGAAAAGAACAACTTCCGTCCGGTGATCCGGTCGCCGCCGTCGAAGCTGTTGTACTCCCCCGTCTTGTCGGCTGCCGGGGCCATGGCGAGGGGCGCAATGGATGGCCGTTTGGTGATGGCGCGCAGGTAAGCCTGCAGGTGGAGCAGTTGCTGCGCCGTCAGCTTCTGTGGATTGCGCAGGAAGTGCTCGACGCAGAACACGGCCGCGTGAGAGATGTCGGTATAGCGATCGGGATCCTCCGGTTCCTGGCCCCAGAATGTCTGCCGGGAGGCGGCGTTGTAGAGTGAGTGTCCGGCGCGGATGAGGCCATCGCCGAGGCGTGCCTCATCGAAGTCGGCGTGGCAGTGGCTGCACGCCAGGCCGTTGGCGCCGAGGGCACTGGAGTGGAACAGAACACGCCCCTGTTGGGCCGAGCCGCGCGTCGACATCTGCGCCGACAGGGCCGCGGCTCCCAGAACCACCACCAGCGCCGTGATATGAGCGCTGTACAAGCTTCGATTTCGTCGCATGGACCCAAACATAACAAAATGAGCACGGCGGAAGGGATCGCGGTCCGGGGTGCCTGCGAGCACAACCTTCGGGAGGTGGACGCGGATCTGCCCCATGAACGGATCATCGCCGTGACGGGTGTCTCCGGGTCAGGAAAATCGAGCCTCGCCTTCGACACGATCTACGCTGAGGCACGTCGACGGTTTCTGCTCAGTGCAGGGGGCGGGGCGGCTGTTTTCGCTGACCGGCTGCAACCACCCCGGGTCGAACGGCTCGAGGGTCTGCGTCCGGCCCTCGCCATCGCCCAGGCGCGCCATCGTCCCTCTTCCCGGTCGACGGCGGGTACGGTCACGGGGATCGCCGATTTCCTGCGGCTGCTGTTCGCCCGGATCGGACGGGCACGATGCCTGGGCTGCGGCGAACCTGTGGTCGTGCATCGACTGGAGGAGGTCTACGAGCAGGCGGCCGGTCGTCCCGAGGGCGCGCGACTGGTGGTATTGGCGCCGCTGTTGACCCCCGTCGACGGTGCGCAGGCACGGGAGCGCATCGATCATGTGGAGCGCTCCGGTTTCCGGCGGCTGCGCATCGCCGGAGAGATGCACCTGCTCGAGGAAGTCGACCTGGAACGGATGATCGGTCAGCCCCTCGAGGTCGTCGTCGATCGGATTGCCGTGAAACAGGACACCCGTCGCCGGCTGAAGGGCTCCCTGCAGGCGGCGGCCCAGGCCGGTGAGGGAGCCGTCGTTCTGCTCGACCACGATTCGGGAAGTGAACAGCGCTTCAGCGTGCGTCCAGGCTGTGCCCGCTGCGGCGCGGCCTTTCCCGAGATCACCCCCGCCCTGTTCAGCTTCAACAGTCCTGCCGGTGCCTGTCCGGCGTGCCGCGGCACAGGGCTTTCCCCCGAGGCCGCCTTCGAACGACTGCTTTCTCCGGGAGAGGCCCCGGCCCAGTCACTGGCGCCGCTGTGGGAGCGTTTCGGTCACCGCAAGCTGCGACGGGACCTGGATGCGTTCTGCAAGCGTGCCAACGTCGACAGTAGCGTGCCGATCTCGGAGTGGCCGACTCAGGCGGTGCGTTCCCTGTGGGAAGGCGAGACAGGGCGCCGACGTGGCTCGTTTTCTGGGATTCGACGCTGGCTCTCGGACCAGCTCGGACGTACCGAAGACCGCGGCGAGGCTGCCTGGCTGGAGGATCTGGCCGGGGACGGTGCCGTGTGCCAGGCCTGCGCCGGCAGTCGTCTGTCGGCCGCGGCACTGGCAGTCGAGATCGATGGTGACAGCATCGCCGACCTGACGGCGAGATCGGTGGCCGACGCCGTCGACCGGGTGGACGCCCTGCAAGCGCCTGAGGAGAATCGCGAGGTGGCCGACCACATCCTGCTCTCGGTGCGTCAAGCGCTGTCCACTCTCGAAGACCTGGGTCTGGGATACCTCGCCCTCGACCGCCGGGCCCGCTCTCTGTCGGCCGGTGAACTGCAGAGACTGCATCTGGTGTCGGCCCTCGGTTCGGGGTTGTCCCAGGTGCTCTATGTGCTGGACGAGCCGAGTGCGGGGCTGCACCCCCGGGACACCGACAGATTGAGTGCAGCCCTGCGGCGTCTGCGGGATGGCGGCAACACGGTTGTCCTCGTCGAACACGATCTGGACCTGATCGCTGCGGCCGAGGCGGTCATCGAACTGGGTCCCGGTGCGGGTGCCGAAGGCGGCCGCGTGGTGGCCGTGGGAACACCAGACCAGATCGCTGCGGCCGACACGGCGACGGGTCGTGCTCTGCGGCGGGACGGAGAAGAGGGTAGCGCGCGGGGGCGGTGTCCTGGCGAGTCGGGCTGGCTGGAACTGCTGGGGGCTCGCGGGCACAACCTGCGAGGAACGGATGTGGCCATTCCACTGGGCTGCCTGGTCGGCGTCTCCGGGGTCTCCGGCTCCGGAAAGAGCAGTCTCGTCCACGACACGCTGCATCCCGTGCTCAGCGACCGCTTGCATCGCGGCGAGCGCCGGCCCCTGGCCTATGATGAGGTTCGCGGCGTGGAGCTGCTCGAACGTGTGGTCGCCGTCGATCAGGCACCGATCGGTCGTTCGGCCCGCTCGAACGCCGCCACGTACACCGGGTTGATGGCATCGCTGCGCGATCTGTTCGCCGAGTTGTCCGAGTCGCGCCTGCGCGGCTATCGTGCCGGTCACTTCAGCTTCAACAGTCTGGGCGCCTGTTCTGCCTGCAAGGGCTCCGGCCGTGATCCGGAGGCCGAAGGCTTCGAGGATCTGCCCGTCCCGTGCCCCACCTGCTCGGGGAGCCGTTACCACCGCGAGGTACTGGAGATTCGCTTCCGTGAGCGCTCTATTGCCGACGTGTTGGAGTGCAGCGTCGGCGAGGCCCTCGAGCTGCTCGGCAACATCCCGGCCGCCGCCCAGCGGCTGCGGCTGCTGGCCGACCTCGGCCTCGCCTACCTGCGTCTCGGGCAGCCTGCCAGCAGCCTGTCGGGAGGCGAGGCGCAACGAGTCAAGCTGGCAGCAGAGCTGAGCCGTCCGGAACGGGAGCGGACTCTCTACATTCTGGACGAACCCAGTTCCGGCCTGCACCACCAGGACGTGTCCTATCTGCTCGAGTTGCTGCAGCGTCTCGTCGATCGTGGCAACACGGTCCTCGTCGTAGAACACGAACTGTCCATGATCGCCGCCGCAGATCACGTCATCGATCTGGGTCCCGAGGCGGGCCAGGCAGGGGGTGAAGTGGTAGTGGCTGGCACCCCGAGAGAAGTGGCCGCCTGTGCCACGTCCCATACGGGTCGTCACCTGGCCGCCTACCTTGATCGGCGCCCCCGGTGAACCTCAGCATGGAGGACTGACCGATGAAAACGGACCTGCTGCGACGGGCGCAGACCTTTATGACCAAGGCCGGTATCGACGCCTGGGTGGTCTGCGATTTTCGCGGCAACAATCCTGCGCTGGCGCCGATCCTCGGGCGTCGGCTGCACACGACCCGCCGTGTCATCCTCGTCGTACCTGCCTCGGGACAGGTGGCATTGTATGTCCACGCCATCGAAGAGGGTCAGTTCGGTGAGGAGGGTGGGGCCGTGCACGCCTACCGGACCCACGAAGATCTGGTGGCCGCCCTGCGTCCCCATGTGCGCAACCAGCGGCTGGCCATCGAATACTCGCCTGGCGGCAGGCTGCCGGCCGTGTCCTGGGTCGATGCCGGCACCGTGGATCTTCTGCGCGCCCTGGAGCCGAGTGCGGTGGAGTCATCAGCCGACCTGCTGCAGGCCGCCCTGGCCGTCTGGGGCGCTTCCGCCCTCGCCGCCCACCACGAAGCGAGTGTCGCTGTGGCCGCGGCCAAGGACGCCGCCTTCGAGACGATCCGCGCCAACCTGGCCGCCGGTACGGCTCTCACAGAGTACGACGTGCAGAGCCTGATCGGCGAGCGATTGGCGGAGGGAGGCTTCGAGACCGACCATGCCGCCATCGTCGGGACCAATGCCCACAGCTCCGATCCCCACTATGCCCCTGTGGCCGCGTCGTCGTCCGTCATCGGATCGGGAGACTGGGTGCTGATCGATCTGTGGGCGCGACGGCCCGGTGACGACAACGTTTTCGCCGACATCACCTGGGTCGCAGCGGCGGCGGCGCCCACCGCGCAGCAGTGGCAGGTGTTTGACACCGTGCGCCGCGCCCGCGATCTCATAGTAGATCGGGTACACGAAGCCTGGCGTCTCGGTGAGCCGGTACAGGGCTGGGAGCTGGACCGCCTGGCCCGGGACCTGATCACGGAGGCAGGCTACGGCGAGCGGTTCCTGCATCGCACCGGGCACAGTCTGTCACCGGGGCCAGCGGTGCACGGCCTCGGTGCGAACCTCGATGACGTGGAGAGCCGCGACACCCGCGTGCTGCTGCCGGGTACCGGTTTCACCATCGAGCCGGGTATCTACCTCGCCGATTTCGGCGTGCGTCTCGAGATCGACGTCTACGTCGACCCGGACAGCGGTCCTATCGTCACCACACCCGTGCAGGACGACATCGTTCTGCTCGCATGAAAGAAAGCCAGCGATGAGTCGCAGCGCCTACTTCACCACGCCCATCTACTACGTCAACGCCCAGCCTCATATGGGACACGCCTACACGACGGTGGTCGCCGATGTGCTGGCGCGCTATCGCCGGCTCGATGGCGACGACACCTACCTGCTGACGGGAACCGACGAACACGGAGAAAAGATCTTCACTGCTGCCGCTGAGGCGGGCATGGAGCCTCAGGCGCTGGTGGATGGCGTGGCGCAACGCTTCGTCGACGGCTGGAAGACTCTGCGCATCAGCAACGATGACTTCATCCGCACGACCCAGCGCCGCCACGTGGACGTGGTCACCGCGGTTCTGCAGCAGGTCTACGACCAGGATGACATCTACTTCGACGAGTATGAGGGGCTCTACTGCGTGGGTTGCGAACGCTTTCTCACCGACAGAGAGCTGGTCGACGGCAAGTGCCCCGACCACCAGCTCGTCCCGGAGAAGCGAAAGGAGGGCAACTACTTCTTTCGCATGGAGAAGCATCGGGAGTGGCTCGCCGATCACATCCGCGCCACCCCCGACTTCATCCGTCCAGAGCGTTACGCCAACGAAGTGCTGTCGATTCTCTCGGAGCCCATCGGTGACCTGTCGATTTCGAGGCCGAGAACCCGTGTGCCCTGGGGGATCGGGTTGCCCTGGGACGACGATCACGTCACCTACGTGTGGTTCGACGCCCTGATCAACTACGTGTCCGCCCTCGGATACCCCGACGGTGAGCTCTTCGGCCGTTACTGGCCGTCGACACGGCACCTCATCGGCAAGGATATCCTGAAGACACACGCCATCTTCTGGCCGACGATGCTGCGTGCCATGGCAGTGCCGTTGTACGCGGGGCTGAACGTGGGTGGGTTTCTCATGGGTTCCGATGGGCAGAAGATGAGCAAGAGCCTGGGCAACGTGGTCGATCCCTTCGAGCTGGCCGAGAAGTACTCGGCCGACGCGGTGCGCTACTACCTCGTCAAGGACGTTCCCTATGGTCAGGACAGTGCCGTGGGAGAGGCGGCACTGGTAGAGAGGTACAACGCCGACCTGGCCAACGATCTGGGCAATCTGGCCTCACGAGCCCGGGCGCTGCTGTTGCGCCACCTCGATGGCCGCCTGCCCGAACCGCAACAGACCGAAGCAGACCAGGAACTGATAGCAACGGGCACGGGCCTGGTGGCTTTCGTCCGCGAGCAGGTTGGCTCCCTGCGGGTGTACGCGGCGCTGGAAGAGGTGATGCAGTTCGTCCGGCAGATGAACCGTTACTTCAACGACGAGCAGCCCTGGGTCCTGGCCAAATCGGAAGAGACGAAGCCGCGGCTGGGTACCGTGCTTTACAACTGTATCGAGGGCATGCGCATCGCGTCGATCCTGCTGGAGCCGGCCCTGCCCGACAAGGCCGGGCAGCTGCGCCACAGCCTGGCATTACCCGACGGTGACCTGACCTCTACCGAGACCTGGGGTGGCGCTCCCGTGGGCGCGGTAATACCCGCTGAGGCGGCGCAGTTGTTTCCGAAGGCCGAGTTGGAAGAAGAGGAGTCGAAGGCGAAAGAACCGAAGAAGAAGGACGACTCAGTGAGCGAAGAAACGAACCCCGAGATCACGATCGACGACTTCTTTCGCGTCGAGTTGCGCGTCGCCGAAGTGGTGGCCTGCGAAGCTGTGCCGAAAACGGACAAACTGCTGCAGCTGACGCTCAGCCTGGGGGACCTCGGGGAGCGTACCGTGGTCAGCGGTATCGCCGGTTTCTACGCGCCAGAGGATCTGCCGGGACGACGAGTCGTGCTGGTGGCCAACCTGAAACCGGCGAAGCTGCGCGGGATCCTGTCGCAAGGCATGATACTGGCGGCAGAAGACGATGAAGGCAATCTCGCCCTGGTGCAACCCGACAAGGAGTTGCCGCCGGGGGCTCGTGTCCGGTGAGCCAGCGCCGTCAGGCTTGCGTGTCGGTGTCGAGTTCGGGCAGGGGGCCTTCGAGATGATCGCGGTAGATCCGGTCGACTCGGATCCGGCTGTCGCGCAGACGTCGGGCATCGCCGGGGGATAGCTCATCCCGGGACGCCACCAGGTTGTCGAAGGCTTCACCCAGGCGGTGGCGTTCTTCGTCATTGGACAGGGCGGTCTGGGCCAGGGCATAGGCGGACACGAGGGACGCCTCCTCCAGGGGGCTGTCGAGAACCCACGCTCCCACGTCCTGTCCCAACCGGGACAGCAGGTCGACGCGCAGTTGCTGGCCGCGGCGCCGCGGGTCGAAGCGTGACAGCCGCTCGAGCAGGTCACGGACGGACTCCAACTCACGAAGGTCGAAGACCATGGCTTCGGCGAAGTAGTTCAGCCCCAGCACCAATCGGCGCAGGTGTTCCCACTGGCCGTCGAGGCGTTGACGATAGTCACGGGAAATCGTCCGTGGCGAGTCGGCGGGCAGACCGAGGCTCTCGCACACGCGGGTGAAACGCCGACGCCCGGCGTCGGTGATCACACCCTCTCCCCCTTCAGCACCGGTCATCTCCCGACTCAGACCGATGATGGTTCGCAGGTGGCGCCTGCGGGCGCGGGAGCGATTCAGTGACAGGGCGCCGGCCACCGCGCCACCCGCCGCACCCAGACCGGCCAGGCCCCCTGCAAGGGGGACCCACGCCGGCGGCGACAGCAATCCCAGGGACAATCCCACCGTACCCCATACACCAAGCGATCCGGTCCACGCCGTCAGCGCTGCCCAGGCGCCACCGGCTGCCCCGGCACCGCCGACGATACCGCCCAGTACGCGGCGCCGATGACGGGAAAACGCACGGGCCGCCGCATCGACGCCCCGGCCCCGGCGTACTTCCTTCAGGACGAAGGCGACGAGCTGCAGCGCCAACTCGCGCAACGGGTGGTCGACGGGGTTTCGGTCGGGTTCTCTCGGCATGGCGGCGAAAGATAGGTATATTCGGCGCCGTCGATTTTTCCAACTCAACCCACTGGAGGACGGGATGTCGGAGCGGATTCGGACGGGATTCATAGGGTGCGGCGGCAACGCCTCCTCACATATTGGCAGGGTGTTGCAGATCCCGGAGGCTGAGGTCGTCGCCCTGTGTGATCCCAGCAGCGACAGTCTGGCACGGGCCAAGGAGCGCAACGCCGCTGCCAGCGATCTGCCAGAGTATTCGGAGTACCAGCAGATGCTGGCGGAGGTCGAGCTGGATGCAGTGCAGATCTCCACGCCCCATACCGTACATTTCGAGCAGATCATGGCCTGCCTCGACAAGGGCCTCCACGTGCTGACCGAAAAGCCGATGGTGTGCACCGTGGAGCACGCCCATCAGGTCATCGCCAAAGCCAAACAGGTGGATCGTACCCTGATGATCTCCTACCAGCGGCACCTGCAACCGGCGTACCGTTTCGTCCGCGAGAAGGTGATGTCGGGCGAGATGGGAGACATCCAGTTCATCTCCGCCCTGCAGGATCAGCGCTGGTATCTCGGCACGCAGGGGTTATGGCGCCAGCAGTTGTCTCTTTCCGGTGGTGGCCAACTGAATGACTCAGGAAGTCACCTGCTCGACATCGTGCTCTGGATGACGGGACTGGGTGTCGAATCGGTACAGGCCTATATGGAGAACTTCGAGTCTGAAGTGGACATCAACTCCGCCCTGACCCTGAGATTCAAGAACGGCGCCCTGGGCAATCTCTCCGTCGTCGGCAATTCGCCGGTGGGAGGCATGTGGGAGGACATTACGATCTGGGGTACCCAGGCCGTGGTCTACATCCGCAACGGTAAGATCACCTACAAGGCCGCCGATGCCGACGAGGCCGTGGAGCCGACGGATCTTCCCGAGGCATCGACGCCCGACCGCAACTTCTACGACGCCATCCTCGGACGCGACGAGGTCCAGGTTCCCCCCGAGTGCGGTCTGCGTGTGATCGAGCTGACCGAGGCGGCCTGGGAGTCGGCCCGTACCGGGGTGCCGGCGCAGGTGCAGGGGGGATGAGTCACGCTGCGTTGAGCGCCGAACAGGTCGCCGCCTTTCACCGTGACGGCTACCTGATGCTGCGGGACCATTTTCCGGTGGCTGACATGGAGCGCATGCTGCGTGTAGCGCGCACCGATCAGGAGCTGTCGGCGGGGGCCGCCGATCGTCGTGACAGTGAGGGGCGGGTCAGTCGGCTGTCATTGCGCTACAGTCTGGATGGGGACGACGCCTTCCGCGCCTACGCCCGGCACGAGCGTATCGTCGAACCCCTGGAGCAGCTGCTGGGCAGCGAACTCTATCACTATCACCACAAGATGATGATGAAGGAGCCGCACACCGGGGGCGCCTGGGAGTGGCATCAGGATTTCGGCTACTGGTACGGAGCGTTTCTGTTTCCTGATATGGGCAGCTGTATGATCGCCGTGGATCGGGCGTCAAAAGCGAACGGCTGCCTGCAGGTGCTGCGTGGCTCGCACCGCCTCGGCCGTCTCGACCATGGCGCCACAGCCGATCAGGTGGGCACCGATGCGGCGCGCGTCAAGATCGTCGAAGAGCATTTCGACCTCGTGCACTGCGAAATGGACCCGGGGACGGTTCTGTTCTTTCACAGCAACACCCTGCACCGGTCCGATGCGAATACGAGTCCCGATCCGCGTTGGGCCCTGATCTGCTGCTATACGGCGGTGGACAACACCCCCTTCAAGCAGGGGGCGGCAGGCGAATTCGCACCCTTCGAACGCTGGGATGACGAGCGTGTGCGAGGGGCGGTGCTGGACCATGAAGAACGTCTGACCACGTCACAATCCCACCGATGACGGAGAGCTGATGGCTGCCTTCGAGAAACTGTTCCGTGCACCCTATGGCGTCCCCAACGCCCAGGAGCGCGTCGACGACGGACTGTGGATCGCTGATCAGATCTCCGATCGGCTCGCCCTCGTCGACATCGCCGAACCGGGACACAACGCGACCACCCCCGGACACGGCGACTACGGTGTCACCTTCCGTCGACGGGAGATCCCGTCTGATGGTTCGAACATCAGCGGCATGGCCTACGGCGAGAAGGCCCTCTGGGTTGCCTCGAACGGTCCGGGATCGCTCTGGCGACCGTCGCAGCCGACGGATGCCGAAGCCGGCGCCGGCGTCGTCCTGAAGGTGCACCCCGCCAACGGCCAGACGCTGATGCGCCGCCCCGTGCCGGGCGGTGGTGGCGTGCACGGGATCGAGTATGACCACGTCGATCCCGGCCACCTGTGGATTACGACATTGAAGCAGCAGACGCTGACGAAGGTGCACACCGCCGACTGGGAACCGCTGCACTCGATTCCGCTGCCCTACGGACGTGCTCACGGCGTCGTACGCACTCAAGAAGGTGTCTGGGTCGTACACACCGCCAATCGGGTGATCGTCCATCTCGATGTCACCGACGGCAGGGAAATGGCGCGAATCGAAGTTCCTGAATCCGAGCCGCAGCCCCATGGACTGTGTGACTGGGGTGGGGGTGAACTGGCCTACTGCGATGCCACGTCAGGATGGGTCGTGCGGATCCACGGAATCTAGAGCGAGCGGGACGATGATGAAAAGAAACAGGAGCGTGAGTCACACTCTTGTCAGTGTCCTGCTGGTCGTGTCGGCAGTTGCCTGGTCCTGCGGGGGCGGGGATGACAACCTGGCCGGTGCCGACGACTCCGACGGTGACATCGTCAGCGGCGACGAGAGCCCGGCGGTCAACGAATTGCCCACTACACCGGTCATCTACGACGACGAGAGTCTCGCCACCGCGGACACGGTCGTCACCGGCAGCGGCCTGATCTACATCCAGCTCGAGGCTGGAGACGGGGACCTCCCGGGCCGGGGGAGTCTGGTGTCGGTGCACTACACGGGTTTCCTCGAGGATGGCACCGTGTTCGACAGTTCCTATCCGCGCCGCGCCGCCTTCCGCTTTGCCCTGGGACAGGGCACGGTCATCGAGGGCTGGGAAGAAGGCATCGCTCTCATGTCGAAGGGGGCGCGGGGACGGCTCATCATTCCACCCGATCTCGGGTACGGTTCACGCGGGGCGGGCGATGCGATCCCGCCGAACACGACGATCCTGTTCGACGTCTGGCTGGCGGACGTGGAGTGAGCCTCAGAACGAGAGGCGCAGCAACTGCACCGGCGGTACGTTGGTGCCATCCGAGCCATGCGTGGCGCCAATAACAAGGGTGAGCAGTGCGGCCGGCGAGGGCAGCTCGACGCGTACCACGCCCGTTGATCCGGTGGTGGCCGTCACATCCTCACCCCAGTCCTGAGTCAACCGGTCCGTGAACCAGAGACCGGCCGTCGAGCCGATCATGGCCGACAACGTGCGGGCGCGGTGGCCGAGGCCGAGGGACACGGCCACGCCCTGGCCGACGAGGCCACCGGCATAGGCGCCGACGCTGATCATACGGGCGCGACCGAGGGTGTGCCGACGGCCATCGGTCAGCCGATACCCGAACCAGGCGCCAGCGGGGGCGCCGAGAGCGGCCGCCCAGACAAAGGCCCTGGCTGGGGCATCGTCATCGACGAGATCGACGACGCTGAGAGCCTCCGCCACGCCCATAAAGCCGCCCAGGGTGATCAGGTGGGCTCGTCCGCGATTGATTCGAAGTCCCTTCACGACTCTCTCCGTCAACAGAGCCCCGGCGGGGACGCCGGTCATGGCGCTGGCCAGGTACAGGCGACCGTGATCCTCGTCAGCGCCGGCCAGAAAGGGGACGGCGAGCCCGTAGAGGCCCCCCACCCAGACTCCCGTCGTGATCAGGTCGGCCTCCCCCTTGCCAAATCGCCGGTGTCCACTCCACCGATGGGCCAGGTAACCGCCCACCGGCGTGGCCGCCATGACGCTCACGGCGTAGACCCGTTCATTGCCGCTGTCCAGCAGGGCCGGAACCCCGGCACCGTAGAAGGTGCCGGCGTAGTTGCCCCAGCGAACCAGGGAGGTCCGCGCATATCCAAGTCGGTAGTCCTGTGTCTTGAGCAGAGCGCCGGCAAAAGCGCCGCCGCCGGCGAGCAGCTCGATGGCGGTGACACCGCGGCTGCTGTCGACGTCGAACAACGCGATCGTCGCCGGACCGTAGAGCCACAGGCCGTAGAGGAAGACATCGGTGACCAGTCGCAGCCGACCGTCACGCTGATCCGTATCGGAGAGGACCGCCACGGGCAGGGAAGCCCGGCCACGGTCGGCGGCGAGTACCGCTTCGCGCCAGGCGAGGAACTGTGCCTCCGTCAGTGGCGACTGCTCGACGGTCCGCTCACCGGCACTGCGGTAGCTGAGCCGCAGCCAGTAGGAGCCGTCCCGCAGGAGGAATTCGGCGAAGAGGAAACCCTCGGTGTCGGGAAACAGGCCGTAGCGCTCGCGTTCGGCGGCGTCGATCTGGTACCCCACCGACTCGGTGAGGGCGAGGACACGCTCGCGCGTAACGGTGGTACCGTCCTCGGCCAGACCGTGGGCTGCAGAAAGCAGGAGGAAGGCCAGAAGGCCTGCATGTATTCTCATGTCACATCACCTACTGTGCGCGGCGAGCCAGTCGTGGCCGTCCTTTGAATATGGTCTATTCAGAGATCCGACGCATCAGCAGGTCAAGGCTGCCCCGATCTGCCAGCAATCACCATTCAGGAGACACCTCGATGAAACTCGCGATCACATCCGTCATGCTGCCACGCTGGGATCTGTCCCAGACCTTCGACAAACTCGCCGCCTATGGCTATGAGGGCCTCGAGCTTCGTGTTAGGGACAACCCCGAGGATGCCGGGGCCGAGCCGTCGTTCTGGGGACGCCATCTGGCTGACGTCAGTCCGACCAATATTCTCGACCGTGCGGCCGAGATCCGCGCCGAAGTCGAGCGCAGCGGCATCCCGGTCATCGCCCTGGCACCGCGTGCGAGCCTCGGCGACGACGGCTTGATCGATCTCCTGTTCGAGGGCGCCAAAGCCATCGATGCCGACAACCCGCCCATGATCCGGATCGGTGCCCCGCGTCACGACCGGACGGAACCCTATATGCCGCAGTTCGACGCAGCCAGAGCAGGCTTCGAGAAGGTCGTCGACCGGGCCCTCTCGGCCGGCGTCAAGGCTCTCTACGAAATCCACGTCGGCACTGTGGCCGTCAGCTGTTCGCGAACGGCGGAACTGATGCGCGGACTCGACGCCGACCACATAGGCGCCATCTACGATGTGCCGAACATGATCCGCGTCGGCATCGAGGACACGAGGATGGGTCTGGAGCTCCTCGGTCCGTACCTCGCCCACTGCCACATCGGCAACGGCATTCCGGTGGCTGACAAGCAGGATCTCGACGGCCCCACCGATCGGCAGGACTTCTCCTGGGCTTTTGCCGATCTGCGTCGGGGGGTGGCTGACATCCCCCAGATCATCCAGGACTTGAAGGACGTCGGCTACAGCGGCTACGTCTCGCTGGAGGAGTTCGGCACCGGAGACGACGATGAGAAGGTCGCCGGACAGGGCGCCTACCTGCGTCATCTCATGGAAGCTCCGGGCGCCTGAATGAGGTGAGATCGCCGAAGAACTCCCCGGCTGACGAGGATGTGACTACCTTGAACCGCCATGACCACCATCAACATTCCCGTCCGCTACTACAAGGACTTTCCCGGCGGCTATGATCACGCCTACGAGACGCTGCCCCTGCCTCTGGCAGAGTGCGCCCTCCTCCTCGTCGATGTGGACGGAACGACGCCGAACCCGACGACGGAGAATCTCATCGCGCCGGCTCTCGATGCCGCCCGCAGGACCGGCCTGCGGGTGGCCTACGTGCACAACGACCTGCGCCTGGTGGCCGATCCAGGCAACATCGTCGGTGAGTTCTGGGGCAAGACGAAGTATGCCGATGGTCGCAGCGCCCTGGACCCGTGGCGGGAGATGGGGAAGGACTTCGAACCCCGGTATCTGGACTGTGTCCGCCCCCGAGAAGGCGAGCCGAACTTCCCCAAGTGGATCTGGAGCGGCTTCCACGACACCTTCCTGGATCAGCATCTGCGCAGCTGGGGGACGCGGACGCTGTTCGTCGTCGGCTACAGCCGGCGTGCCTGCATGCACTACACCTGTGCCGAGGCGGTGGGACGCAACTACCGCGTGGTGCTGCTGCGGGACTGCTCCAACGGCGCCGAGATCGAATTCCCCGACACGGTAGATGATTCACTGCCGGAGGGGGGTTGGTTAAACAAAGTTGTGCTGCGCAATTTCGAGCACTTGATCGGCTACACGACGACGGCCGCCGAGTTCATCGACGCCTGCACCCGGATCGAGAGCGAGTCATGAAGATCACCGACATCGACACCGTCATGTACGACTCTCCGGGCCGCAAGTGGACGGTGGTTCGCGTGCATACCGACGCCGGTATCACCGGCCTGGGGGAGGCGACGTACTCCAACAAGGAACCCGTCGTCTGTGCCGCGGTGGACAACATGAAGCAGGAGCTGATCGGCGAAGACCCGGCGCGCATCGAGTGGATCTGGCACCACATCTACCGCCGCTCGTCGGTGAGTGGCATCTGGCGTATGGCCGGGCCCGTGTGGATGAGCGCGATGGCCGGTATCGACATCGCCCTGTGGGATATCAAGGGCAAGGTGGCGGGCCTGCCGGTGTACGAACTGCTCGGCGGTGCCTTTCGCCGGCAGGTCGACGTCTACACCCACTTCGGCGGCAAGACCCCCGACGATACGGCGAGGATGGCGAAAGCCAAGCAGGACGAGGGTTTCTTCGCGCTGAAGGGGGGGGCGAGCTGGCGGGATCGCAACGGTCTCGACTGGGACACCTATCTCGACGACGGCTACCCTGACAAGACGGTGGCTCACTTCGAGGCGGTGCGTGAGGCGGTGGGACCGGACGTGAAGCTGTTCATCGACTGCCACGGCAGGTTCACGGTGGCCAACTCGATCCGGCTGGCCAGACGCCTCGAGCACCTGGATCTGTTCGCCTATGAAGACCCCGTGGCCCCCGACGACCTGACGGCGTACCCGAAGATCCGCAGCCAGATCACCATTCCCGTGATGGGTTCCGAGCGGCTCAACACCAAGAGCCAGTTCCGTCGGCTGCTCGAGCTGGAAGGTATCGACATCGCCCAGCCGGACATGATGTACTCCGGGGGCATCACCGAGGCGCAGAAGATCGCCGCCATTGCCGAGACCTTCCACGTGCCGATTTCGTTCCACAACACGAAGGGTCCGGTGGGAATCCTGGCGGCGGCCCACGTGACGGCGTCGATTCCGAATGCGGCGCCCATCGAGTTCGTCACCGGCATCGACTGGCGCGACGAGATCATCGATCACCCCCTGGACGTGCAGGGCGGGCGGATCGTGCTCTCGGATCGTCCGGGCCTCGGGGTGGAACTGACGGAGACGGGACTGGCGAAGCACCAGTGGCAGGCGGGGGATCCGCGGTAGTTACGCCAGGAACGATGGATGAAGATCCGGGCACTCATCAGAGCACTCGCCATCGGCAGTTCCACCATCCCAGCCGGCTTGGCACCGTCACAGTGGCAGGGAAACCGAGTCTGGACGTCCCACCCGGGACACTCAACAGCATCCTGACACAGGCTGGCCTGAAGGAGTAGAGACACAATGCGTTATATGGTCGTTGTCGAGAATGGTGGCAAAAGTTGGGGAGCGCATGTTCCGGACCTACCCGGCTGCATCGCTGTGGGAGAAACTCGTAAGCAGGCCATGCAGCTGATCGAGGAGGCGGTCGAACTGCACATCGAAAGCCTGCGTGATCAGGATGAGCCCGTACCCGGCCCCAGCTCCGAGAGCGAGTTCATCGAGACAAGCGCTGCCTGACAGAGTGAAGATCGCCGTCCTCCACGGTCCCAGAGACCTGCGCCTCGAGGAGCACGACCTCGATACAAGCCTTGGGCCGAAGCAGGTGCACGTGGAGACCGAGATCTCCGCCTTCAAGATCGGCACCGACCGCGGCAACTATGAAGGTGCGGAGAGTATCCCCGGCGCACCCGACTATCCCCGCTGGGTGGGTGACAGCAACCTCGGTGTTGTCCGTGCCGTGGGATCGGCCGTGGAGCACCTGCAACCCGGCGACCGGGTAGTGGCTCAGGCGCCGCACCAGTCGGAGTATGTGGCCGACCCAGTTCTGAACGTGGTGAGGGTTCCGGATGGCGTCGACTCCGAGGACGCCGTCTGGGCCCATCTGTACACCCTCAGCGCCCACTGCTACCGCAAGGCCTTCTTCACGCCCGGTGAGAACGTGGCCGTCGTCGGGTTGGGTGTGCTCGGCCTGGGTGCCGTCGCTCTCGGTCCCCACTTCGGGGCGAGGGTGATCGGCCTCGGTAACCACCCGTCCCGGTTGGACATGGCCACGAAGATGGGCGCCGATGCAGTGTTTCTCTCCGATGACGACGATCTGCAGGCGAAGCTCGATGAGTTCACCGACGGTGCCGGCGTCGACCTCGTCATCCTCACGGCCAACCCCTGGCCGGCGTGGCGCACCGCCTGCCAGGTGGTGCGCCCCAACGGACGTGTCAGTGTCGTCGCTCTGCCCGGGCGCGGCGAGGAGGCCCTCGACTTCAACCCGGTGTCGATGGAGTGGTTCTACAACAAGGGGATCGCCCTGATCGCCGTGTCGGGCAAGGGGGGCTACCTGTATCCCACGTCCACCGGCGATCGCTTCGACTGGATACGTGGCTGTGAGCACACACTGTCGCTGATGACGAAGGGACTGGCACCCAGTCGACTCATCACACACCGGATGCCCTTCACCGACATGGCCCAGGCCTACGAGATGGCCTACGAGCGGAACAAGCAGATGATGGGGGTTATTTTTCAGTGGCAGAACGTGGGCTGACGCGGCGTTCCCGTGAGAACGTGCTGAAGATCCCGCTCACCAGGAAGGTCCCGACAACCCAACCCACTCCCAGGATCAGTAACGCCTGCGTCGGGTAACCCTCGTACGGTGTCCGCAGGTCCTCCAGCAGGCTCCAGGCCAGGATGCCGACCAGTACTGTTGGTGCCACGAACTTCACGCACCACTCCCAGGTCAGGTCCCAACCGCGGGAATATCCGCCCTCCGACGTGTCGCTCAGGTGGAAGTGGAGCTCGTCGATCCGGTAGTACCAGGCGATGAGGAGACACTCGAGCAGGCCGACGGTGATGAGTCCGTAGTTGTTGAGGAAGTGATCGACGATATCCAGCCAGTAGAGTCCCGCACCGGTAGTGAACAGCGCGCTGCCGAGGAATCCTGCGACACATGTGGCCGACACGACCCTGGACCGCCGCCACTCGAACTTGTCGATGACGGCGGAAGAGAAGGCCTCCACAATCGAGATGGCCGAGGTCACGCCAGCCAGCACCAGAGTCAGGAAGAAGAGAAAACCGAACAGTCCGCTGAAGGCAGGGAGCAGGGAGATGATTTCGGGATAGACGACGAAACACAGGCCGGGGCCGGCGGTGGCCACCTCGTCAATGCCGACCCCCTTGGCCTGGGCCATGTACCCCAGGGCGCTGAACACGGCGAGTCCGGCAAACACCGAATAGGCGCAGTTGACGCAGGCCGTGATCGCTGCGTTGCGCACCAGGTCGGTTTTCTCAGGCAGATAACTCGCGTAGGCAATCATGATGCCGAAGGCGATGGACAGGGAGAAGAAGATCTGGCCGAAGGCGTCGCGCCAGACCTGGGCTTCTCCCAGCTTGCTCCAGTCTGGCGTGAGGTATTGCCTCACCCCGTCCCAGGCCCCATCCAGTGTCAGGCCCCACAAGACCAGCGTCGTCGTCAGGACGACCAGCAGGGGCATGAAGATGCGGCAGGCGCGCTCCACACCCTCCTCGACCTGCCGCAGACAGATGTACCCCAGGACCGCCCAGAAGAAGGCCGTGGCCAGCAGAATGCCGGGCTGCACGCCGTCTATGTCGAAGGGGCCGTCACTGAGGTGCAGAAAGTCCTGGTAGAAGAACTCCTCCGAGCGACCCGCCCAGGGCAGCTGACGGCCGAACATGGCGCCAGCGGAAAACAGCATGTACGAACCGAACCAGCCGATGACGACGACGTAGTACAGGGCGATACCAAAGGCGACGAAGATCCCCGGCCACCACCCCAGCCACTCCCACTCCTTGTTCACGCGGGCCATGGCCTTCGGGGCGGCGGCCCGCATCTTGTGCCCGATGGCAAACTCGAGGATCATGATGGGAATACCAACGCTGAACAACGCCACAGCATAGGGGATCAGAAATGACCCGCCACCGTTCTTGTAGGCCAGGTAACTGAATCGCCATATGTTGCCCAGTCCAACGGCCGAGCCAATCGCGGCCAGCAGGAACCCGGTGTTCGTACGCCATGCGCCTCGTGTCATGAACTCTCCCGTGTGACCGACGATATGGACCCACAACGACCAAACGATATGCCGTGACGGAGAACGAGTGCAACAGCCGGAGGGTGACGATTGCGCCACGATGACGACGTGACAGAGCAGTTGCTCTGGACAGGGCGACCGGGCAGTGCCCGGCTCTGGCATCGTCCCGAGTTCAGCACTGCGGCGCGGCACACCTGCCTGGGTACCGTAACCTGTACCCACGAGCCACAGGTGGTGGCCGGGAGCGCGACCCGCCTCAGCTTTGCCTACAAGTCACCCGCCGCAGGTCTCGGTGCCGGGAGTCGTTTGCGCATCGCCTGGGGCTGGCCCTTCGACTGGCGCCCAGCGAGTGCCGACGAAGTGCTCGCCCGCACGCACATCGACGGGACAGACGCGGGCTTCTCCGTCATCCACGTTCCACGCGGCGCCTTCGATCCGTGGCAGCACCAACTCGATGTTGATCTGGCTGCCCCGCTGGCAGAGGGGCAGGTCCTGCAGGTGTGTCCCGGGGGCGAAGCCGGTTGGTTGGCTCCCACCTTTGCCTGCGATGCCGTCGACTTCCTCGTGGCGGTCTGGCGTCCGCAGGATCCACGCTGGAATCTCGTCGGCAGGACCAAGGCGCCTGACGTCGTGCCGGGTCCCGCAGTCCGGTCCGTGGCCGTTGCCGGTGGCGATGCGGTCGTGGGCGAACCGGTGGCTGTCCGTCTTCGCTGCGAAGATGTCTGGGGCAACACGACGGGTTTCCCTGATGGCAACCCGCATCTTCAGGAAGAAGCGCACGTCAAACAGTTGAACCTGCGCCAGGAGAGCTCACCCGAGGTATCCATTCTGACGCTGCGGTTCGACACACCCGGCGTACACCGGCCGAGATTCGACGTGCCCGGCCTCGGCACAATCGTTGGCAATGCCATCACCGTCTACGCTGAGGCACCCCTTCACAGATTGTTTTTCGGCGACCTGCACTCCGGACAGACGGACGTGGGCTGCGGCGCCGGGTCCTTGTCGCAACACTTCGACCACGCCAGAGCCGCCGGTCTGCAGTTCGCCAGTCAGCAAGCCAACGACCACTACATCACCCCGGCGCGCTGGGCCTCGATCCGGCGGGACACGGCCGCCGCTCATCGCCCAGGTGAGCTTGTCGCCATCCTCGGTTGCGAGTGGTCGCCGCCGACGGTGGATGGAGGCGATCGTAACGTGTTCTACAGGGAAGACGACCCAACGATTCGTCGCTCGGGACGCCACTTCGCCGAGGTCGTGGACGATCCCGAGCCCGACCTGATGACGGCGCCTCAGTTTCACGCCGCCTTCACGGATAGGGGCGTGCTGTGCAATCTGCACGTAGGCGGGCGGCCGACGAACCTCGAGTGGCATGATCCGGGCATCGAGCCGCAGTTCGAGATCCACTCGACTCATGCCACGTCCGAATGGTTCGTGGAGGAAACGATAGAGCGTGGCTATCGCGTCGGCATCACCGCCGGCGCGGACGGCGTCTACGGCCGCCCCGGCGCCGATCACCCGGGTTGGCGACAGAACCGGAATGTGCGCTCCGGTCTCACCGGGGTGTATGCGACGGCCCTCGATCAGGCATCTCTGTGGGAAGCCTTCGCGGCGCGACGCTGCTACGGCACCACGGGCGAGCGTATCTCGCTGTGGGTGGAAATCGAGGGCGAGGGCATGGGAGGCGAGGTCGAGACCGACGAGGAGCAAGTCAGCGTCCTGGTCCGGATCGCCGGCACGGCATCGCTGGAGCGCGTCGATGTCCTGCGTCGAACCGAAGTGGTTGCCAGCCAACAGCTGGCCGGTCCCTCGCCAGATGGCGCTCTCCGTCTGCTGTGGATGGGCGCCAGGCAGATGGGAACGGCGGCCGACCAGCGCGTCATCTGGGATGGTGAGCTGCGGGCGGGGGCCGGACGATTCAGCTCGGTGTCTTCGGTGAATTTCCACAGCGTCGAGGATGCGGTGCACATCGAGGAGGACGGCGCGGTATTGCGCTGGACGTCGGCGACGGCGGGCAATCGCGGGGGCGTGGTGTTTCACCATGGCGGACCGGACGACACCGTGCTGTCGCTGCGAACGGCGCCCTGCCGGTTCGATCTGCGTTGCGCCGACATCCGGTCCGGAGGTGTTCAGATCGAGGCCGGAGGGCTCAAGCAACGCGTCGAGGTCAGCCCCGCGCCGGATACGGGGGCCACAGCCGACGCCGACATGACTCTGAGAGTCCCCGTGCACACCGGCGAACAGGCCTTGTGGGTGCGGGTGATTCAGACCGACGGCGCCATGGCCTGGTCGTCACCGGTGGTGGTGACGCGGAGCTAACTCCGAAGAGCTGCATCCTCGGGTGTTCCAGAATGAGCGGCGTGCCCGTGGGTTGATGTCGACTCAAGGAGCGTTAGCTTTCTCCGCATGATGACACCAACACTGCTGACCGACGAGCGCATGCAGGCATTCCTGCGTGATGGCTACGTCACTCTCGATGCCGGGCTGCCCGCCGAGTTCCACCAGGACGTGCACGGGCAGATCACCGAGCTGTACGCCTCCCATGGTAACCCCGGCAACGATATCCTGCCTCGCGTGCCGGCGCTGCACGACGTGCTGAGCAGTCCGGACGTGCACGGCGCGCTGCACAGCCTGCTCGGTCCCGACTATCTGCTGCATCCGCACCGGCATTGCCACCAGAACGTGGCCGGCAGCAAGGGCCAGCGCATGCATCAGGACAGCTACGAGGCCGACCAGAACGTGCGCCACCACCGGGTCCGCTGGCTGATGGCCTTCTACTACCCCCACGATGTCGACGCGTCCAACGGACCGTCATCGATCGTGCCGGCGACACAGTACCTGACGGGGAAGGACCAGCATGGCAACCCCGACGAGTTGCCTGTGTTGGGTCAGGCCGGCACGGTGACGATCGTGCACTATGACCTGTGGCACCGCGCCACACCCAACGCGGCTACAGCAGACCGCTTCATGGTCAAGTTCCTGTTTACCCGCATGGCGGAGCCATCGCCGACCGACTGGCAGCACGACGGTCGGCCCTGGACCGCCTCCGGCGCTGCCGACGATCCCCTGTGCGCCGACATCTGGGACTGGTATCGAGGAGCGGAGTCCACAGGCAACGACAACTCAGCAGACGACCTCGAATGCCTTCTGGCCGAAGGCGACGAGATGCAGCGGTACAGCGCCGCCTATCGCCTGGGTGCTGCGGGTAGCGTGCACGCCCTCATCAGCGCCCTGCGTAAGGAGGCCAAGGATCGGCTCGCCGCCAATGTTGAGCGCTCGCATACCAACCCGGCGCAGTTCGATGCCGCGTATGGTCTGACAGCCGCGGGCACCGAGGCCCTGCCGGCCCTTGCTGACCTGCTGCACGATGAGGACTGGGCGCTGCGCGCCAGTGCTGCCGACATCCTGGGTGACATCGGCACGGCCGCTGCCGACGGCGTATCGGCCCTGCAAACAGCGTTGGGCGACGAATCAGAATGGGTGCGCCGCAACGCCACCGAGGCCCTTGGCAACATCGGTCCCGCTTCTGCAGGCGCCGCCAACACCTTGGCCGGGCGCCTGACCGACGACGACGTCGCCGTACGCCACAACGCCGCCCTGGCGCTGGGCAAGATCGGCAGCGCACCCGTCGACGCGCTCACCTCCGCCGCCGGCGATGACGACCACTACGTCAGCACGTTGTCCGCCGAAGCCCTCAAGCGCCTGCGCTGATCGCTACGAGTCGATGAGCGATCCGTCGTCCGGGCCCGCGTCCACCCAGCGCCTCAGCACATCCCAGTAGGCACCACGGTATCCGGCCGCCAACGCCCGCTGGAGAGGACCGTGCTCGTTGTAGTTGTGCGAACTCTCTGAGCGGTCGTCCGGATTCTCGAAGAAGAAGCGTTGATCGCCGCCGATGAGCCGGGTGATCAGCGCCGGCCCGTGCTCGGCGACGGCGGGATCGATGTAGAAGCGCGGGTCCCGAGGGTCGTCGGTGCCGATCGTCCCTTTATGAAGATCGATACTGGCGGCCATGGGTGTGCCAGGGTACACTCGCGCGCCATAGGAGACGCCGATGCGGTCGGCGCCAGTGGCGGCCATCTCGCGGATCGCCGTGGTGAGGCTGGCTTCGGTCTCGCCGGGCGATCCGATCAGCAGATCGAGCATGACCGCCATGCCCTGCTCACGGCACCAGCGGGTCACGGCGCGAACATCCTGAATCGTGTAGTTCCGGCCGAGACGTTTGAGCATGGCTGGATCAGCGTGGTCGGTGCCGAAGTTCACGCCCACGCAGCCGGCTCGCGCCATGAGGATGGCCAGCTCAGGCGAGAACGGGCGCGGGGCACAGTAGGCGTACCAGCGCAGACGACCCGGCAGGCCACGAGCGATGATCGCCTCGCAGACCTCGATGGCGTGGTGGCGCGGGATATTGAACTCGCTGTCACAGGTATGGAGATGGTCGATGCCCTGATCGACCAGATTCTCGAGCTCGTCGACGACAGCGCCTGGCGGGCGCAGCCGGAGGACCCGTCCCTTGGCGACCGGATCGGCGCAGTAGGAACAGGGCATGGGACACCCTCTCTTCGTCTCGAAACCTGCCTGTCCGCCCAGGTCGAAGTAGCGGCGATTGTCGACGAACCGTCGGCCCATGGGGGGCAGACGGTCCAATGGGAACGGATCGGCGGAAGTACGAAGGAAGGTGCCGTCGTCACCGCGACAGACGAGGCCTGGAACTTGGTGCCAGTCCTGACCACCCTCGATGCCGTCAGCCAGCAGCGGCAGCGAGGCCTCGCCGTCTCCCCAGATTCCGGCATCCGCCCCGCTCAGGGCCAGAAGGGTCTCCGGCATCACCGAGAATCCGGCACCGCCGAGAACGGTGACGGCGGATGTCGTCTGTCGTACGGCTGCTACCATGTCACAGAAAGGCTGCACGAAGCTGGCACGGCTCGGATACATGCAGTCGTCCGTGTTGCGCAGACTGAGTCCCACTACACCCACGTCGTGACGCCCGAAGAACTCGCCGATGGCACATCGCCAGTCGTCCTCCCAGCACAGATCCAGCAGCAATGGCTCGTGGTCGGCGGCAGCCAGAGCCTCGCACACGTAGTCCAGGCCGATCGGTGCGATCGGTGGCTGTATGCGATTGGTGTTGATGAGAGCGACACGCATGGATCGATCCTGAGGGCGTTGTTTAGACAGGACGTGCTGACCGACCTACGATACGACACCAACCCATCGCCAGGGAGTCTCATCTTGAAGCTGTCCGACCATCGCATGATCTACAACGGTGACTGGGGCGCCATGTTCTGGGCGCCCAATCTCTGGCAGCCTCAGGGTGGCCCCTATTCGGCGGCAGCGATACACAATTTCACCCGGCTGCTGGCAGACAGCGGCATCGACACGTTTGCCATCAGCCCCAACACACAGATCGCCTGGTACCCGAGCCGCGCCGTGCCCACGGCACTGGATGGCTATTCCCGGGGCGACGAGCGCTGGGGGAGGTGGATGCGGGCTCATCCACCCGAACTCAACCTGGCCATGATGGATCGCTACCTCGATCTGGTCGAAGCCGGCGTGGACTGGCTGGCCGAGGCCATCTCCGCCTCGCGACAGCGGGGAATCGCGCCATGGATCTCCGTCCGTACGAACGATCCGCATGGATATCTCGAAAAGTGGGTCGACAATCCCATCAACTGTCCGCTCTTCAGGGATCCGGCGAACCGTCTGCAGGGCACACCGCTGCGGCCGGGGAAACACGCCGATGTGTTGTGGGTCGGACTCAACTACGAGCGCCAGGAGGTCCGCGACTATTACATGGCCATGATTCGCGAGCTGGTCATGGACTACGATGCTCAGGGGCTGGAGCTCGACTTCCTGCGCACGCCAGCCATCTGTGAACCGGGGGCCTCGCAGGCCACGATCGAGGTCATGTCCGCATGGATCGGCGAGATTCGTGCCCTGACGCGGAAGAAGGCCGAGGCGACGGGACGACCCTACCCCCTGGGACTGCGCATCCCCGCGGCGCTTGGTGCGCTGCGCGCCATCGGCCTGGACGTGCCAGCACTGGTCGAGGCGGGACACGTCGATTTCCTCAGCTTCAGCAACTACATGCAGACCGCCTGGGACCTGCCGCTGGACGAGCTGCGCCGGCAACTGGGATCGTCGGTCGCACTGTATGGCAACGTCGAAGCCGGTCTCAACGGACTGCCCGTCTGCCGTCCTGACGAAGTCGAGACATCACCCCAGCCTCAGCTCGATGCCGCGCCTCGAAACGGCACCCAGATGCGGTGCCCGTATGTCGTGACGCAGGCCCTTCTGGGTGCCGTCGCCGGACGCTGGGCCCTGGGAGCCGACGGCATCGAGCTCTACAACTACTACGCCGCCGATGAGGACAGCGCCGAGCGGATCTGCACGTGGGACAACATGCAGGCAGACTATACGGCCATCCAGCACCTGCACGATCTGGACTCATTGCGTGGACTCGACAAGCAGTACGCGCTCACGACGATGCTCTCGCCGGTGTGGAATCCCCCCTTCGACACACCCGACCAGCTGCCGCAGATCCTGCAGCCCGACTGGCGCCGGTCCTTTCGTGTCCCCATGTGTGCCGAGCCGGATGGGTCCACGCTGGAGCTCGTCGTGCAGATCGTCGTTGATCGACAGGACCCATTGCCTCCGATCGGCGTGAGCTTCAACGATTCGTGGCCTACCTGTGAGGCACAGGCGACGGATGAGATCCTGTTCGCCCAGCGGGAGTACACCCACCACACCCCCGAGCACACGGCGCTGAACTTCACCTTCAGCGTCGACGACATCCGGGACGGTTGGAATGAAGTCTCCATCTACAACGGCTCACACGAACGTCACACCGCCCGGGACCGGCTGCGCCTTGCCATCACGATCCGCAGCGTCGAGTTGGCCGTCCGCCAGCTGGCGTCCCCGTGCTGAGGGTTCTCTTCACCTCCCAGGGACGCACCGCCTGCGTTGACAGCGACGGTGACGACCTACCTGCACGAGGCGGCACCAGTTGCCTCGAGGGGCAGGCGGCCACAATTTCTGGTACGCCACACGGGAGGTGGGTACCTTGAGCGAAGCAAAACACACGGCCATCGGTCTGGTGGAGCTGTCGAGCATCGCCGCCGGCTACCTGGTAGCCGATCAGATGCTGAAGACAGCTGAGCTGCAGCTGCTGCTGAGCCGCACGATCTGTTCCGGCAAGTACATGATTCTCGTCGCCGGTGACGTGGCGAACGTCCGGGCAGGCGTCGAGGCGGCGACGGATACGGCGGCGACGTTCCTCATCGATTCCTGCACGATCCCCAGCGTCGATCCCGCGCTCTTTCCCGCTCTCGGAGGCTCCGTCATCCTGCGCCAGCACGAGGCGCTGGGGCTGATCGAGTCCTTCTCCGTCGCGGCGTTGATCGAGGCTGCCGACACCGCCGTGAAGACGGCGGACGTGCAACTGCTGGAGATCCGTCTCGCCATGGCCCTCGGGGGCAAGGCCTTCGCCCGCATCTGCGGGACGGTGTCGGCCGTGCAAGTCGCCGTGGACGCGGGCGCCGCCGTCGTCGAGCGCAAGGGTCTGCTGGTGAACAAGGTCGTCATCCCGGCCCCGTCGCCGGAGCTCTACGGAGAGACGGTGTGACCGCGGCACCGGAGACGGAGGCCACTCGCATCATCGAACGTGCCCGGGCCGCCGGCGTCGTCGGCGCCGGTGGTGGCGGCTTTCCCCTGCATGCCAAGTTGAGGGCGCGCGACAGCGGCCCTCGGGTCGATACGGTGATCGCCAACGGTGCCGAGTGCGAGCCCCTTCTGCGCAAGGACGCGGAGCTGATGGTGTCGCATGCGGCCCAGATCATCGAGGGACTGCAGTTGGCCATGGCTGCTGTCGGCGCCCGCCAGGGCATCTTTGGCCTGAAGTCGAAGCACACCGAGGCGATCGCGGCGATCCTCCCGTTGCTTGCGGGAACAGGCATCGAGCTGCACGAACTCGGGGACTTCTATCCCACAGGCGACGAGTATGTCCTGGTCTACGAGACCACGGGTCGCCTGATTCCCACGGCCGGCCTCCCCTTGGACGTGGGCTGTGTCGTCAGCAATGTGGAGAGCCTCTACAACCTCGCAGTCGCCGTCGGAGGCACCCCCGTGACAAGGAAGATGGTCACCGTCACCGGCGCCGTGGCACAGCCTTTCACGGGCTGGGTGCCACTGGGTGTCAGCCTGGCGTGGCTCGTCGAGCAGGCGGGCGGCGCCACGAGCGATGATATCGCCTACTACGTGGGTGGGGTGATGATGGGGCAGCTGCATCGCGACGCTTCGCTGCCGACGACGAAGACGACGTCGGGAGTCATCGTGTTACCCGGTGACCATCACCTCGTGCAGCGCGCCGAGACGCCACCGGAGTCCAAGCAGCGTATCGGCAAGTCTGCCTGCGACCAATGCACGCATTGCACCGAGCTGTGTCCCCGTTACCTGCTTGGCCACGAGCTGGAGCCCCACAAGGTCATGCGCGGCCTCCTGTTTTCTCTGGAGGGCAAGGACGTGTGGAATCACTGGGGCACCCTCTGCTCCGAGTGCGGCCTGTGCACGCTGCTGGCGTGCCCGGAGGACCTGTTCCCGCGCGAGGCCTGCCAGCAGGCCAAATCACTGCTGCTGCCCCGGGGACACGGCCGCTACGGCCCGCGCGAAGAGCCTGCGCCGATTCAGCCGCATCCGATGTACGGCTCTCGGAGGACGCCGCTGAAGCGGCTGGTGCAGCGCCTGGGTCTCAAGCCCTTCGACGATCCCGCCCCTCGGCGCGATGCGGGGCCCCCGCCGCCGCGTCTGGTTCTTCCCCTCAAGCAGCACGCCGGGGCGCCGGCCAGGGCCCGGGTGACGGCGGGCCAGACCGTCGAGCCAGGCGACTGCATTGCTGATGTGGACCCCGGCGACCTGGGCGCCGCCCTGCATGCGCCACTGGGCGGTTTGGTCGAGACCGTCGATGATAGGCAGATCATTCTCGCTACCTGAGACACGACCCCGGACGAGCGCCATCCTCCTCCTGGGCGATGCACAGGGGCAACAGTGCGCTCACTGGGACAAGGTGAAAGGGGCCTGGAGATGGAGACACCCTGGCAGCCGGAGCCCGAGCTGCAGGTACATCTGGACGAGGCAGTACCACGGATCCTGGTGACACAGAAACCGAATGGTCAGTTCGGCACCGAGCCGTGGATCTCGACAGATCAGAACGTCCTGCTTCCCCTTGCTGTGGCCTGGTCCAGGCCTGAGTCGAGTCACCACCACAGTGACGTCGTGCTGGACGCCATCGTACGCGGCGGGCTGGCCCTCGAGCAGGCCCAGGATGAGGCGGGGATGTGGGTGTTCCGTAAGAAGGACCACTCCGAGTGGGGGCCGATCCGTATGCCCTGGGCTTACAGCCGCTGGATGCGAGCCTTCGCCATCGTGCGCCAGGCCATGGACCCGGCAGCACGCCGCCAGTGGGAAGCCGGTCTGCAGCTAGGTTACACGGGGATCGCCGCCGAGGACATGGCCCGCATCCACAACATCCCCGCCCATCACGCCATGGGCCTGTACTGCGCCGGCCAGGTCTTCGAGCGGGCGGGGTGGTGCGAGCAGGCGGCCGACTTCATGCGACAGGTCGCCGATGTCCAGACCGATCACGGCTGGTGGGCGGAGCACGACGGTCCCGTGGTGGCCTACAATTTCGTCTATGCCGACGCCCTCGGCGCCTACTACGCCATGTCGCGCGATCCGCAGGTCCTGCCCGCCCTCGAGGGGGCCGCCGCCTACCACGCCACGTTCACCTATCCCGACGGCAGCTGTGTCGAGACGATCGACGGCCGCAATCCCTACCACGAGGGCATCCGCCTGGGAAATCCCGGCCTGACGCGATCCGCCAAGGGCCGGGGATGGACCGCCCAGCAGCACCGGCTTCATCTGGAAGCCGGGCAGCGATTCGAAGCCGACTACGCCGCAGCGATGCTCCTCTACGCTGAGCCCGGGCCGGCAGACACGCCGCCGGGCCGTCGCGTGGAGCACACCGAGCGCATGGGCGATCAGGCCATGACCCGCCGGCGGGCGCCCTGGTTCGCCTGCCTGTCAGCCTACACCGTGCCCGTTCCACCCAATCGCTGGGGCCAGGATCGCCAGAGCTTCGTCAGTCTCTACCATGACGAGGTCGGCCTCATTCTCGGCGGTGGGAACACGAAGCTGCAGCCTCTCTGGAGCACCTTCACTGTGGGGGACACCGAGCTGCTGGCTCACACACCCGGAGAAGAGGAGCCCGACTTTGCGCCACACTCCGGTCTCATTCACTGCCCCCGATCGGCGAGACTGGGGGACGACGACAACACTCCCCGGGTCTGCCTGACGTACGGCGAGCTCGAGGCCACCGTTGAGGTCGAGTTGGCAGACACCGTCGTCGTGCGCTACAGCGTCAACGGCAGCGGCAACTCACCAGGGCCGGTGATGGCTCACGTCACGCTCCTGCCCAGGATGGGAGAGGCCCTGCGGATCGGAGAGTCGAGCCGTTCTCTCGACGAGGCCCCCATCGACGAGGCACTCGGCTCGCCGACCCGCCTCAGCCACATCGGCTGGTGGCTTGAAGCGCCGGCGGGCGCGAGGCTGCGCTGGCCGGTGTTACCCCACAATCCCTACCGGAAGGACGGGCACGCCGAAACATCGGAGGGACGCATCGTGCTGAGTCTGCTGCTGGACGGTGGTCAGACCGCGGAGATCCGGATCGGCGTGAGTGACAGATGAACGGCCGCGACCAAGGGCGCGAACACACTGGATTCGAGCCTGCATTCGGACGATCTTGCCAGGGCAAAGGGGCATCGAGGCGGACGGATCAGAGCGAAAGGTGGTGGCGTGGGGCAATCACAACCGGGAATACTGGCAGGCGTTCCGCCGGTGGCCAGGTACCTGTTCTTCTCTCTTCGACAGGGTCAGGATCCGCGGCGGGATCTGGCAGCACTGTCGCAGACGCTGGGTGGCGAGCAGGACGTCATCGGCATCGGCGAGTCGCTGGCTCGCGCGCTGTCTGCCGACGTCGCCGGGCTGCGGACGTTTCCGCACCACGTGGGAGAGGGAATCGACGTACCTTCGACACCCCTGTCACTGTTCTGCTGGCTGCGAGGGGACGACCGGGGGAAGCTAGTGCTCTGTTAAAGAGTCGGCATTGAGTTTTGGACTTTGGCTAACTGGGTGTCTTCGGTGTTTCGGTTTCGCCATCGGAGGTATTCCTGCATGCGT